>CAXTNA010000009.1:7151-16180 GCA_964245535.1 uncultured Acidobacteriaceae bacterium
GCCTTGACCAAAAAAAAGGCGCTGCGGAGGACCGCGAGATCATCTTTGCGCGGCTTTGCCGGCTCGACCCGCAGGCCGCGCTCAGCGTGCGCCGCTGACGTGAAAGGAACATTGCAGGATGGCTCGTGCAAAGGCCGAAACGCTGATTACCCAATCGTTGCTGGACCGGCTGATGCAAACTGACGATTGGCCCACCACACGGCACGCCTCGCTGCGCATGTACCGCGAAGGCATTAAACGCGATGTGGAATGGCTGCTAAACAGCCGCAAGCCACATATGGATGGACTGGAAGGCCGGCCATTGGCCGTGGGTTCTGTGCTGAATTACGGGCTGCCGGATCTCACCCAATTTTCCAATGCCGGCAAAGATCCCGACGCACTTTTAACGGCGATCCTTACGACGGTTCGAGCGTACGAGCCACGCATCCATAAGCCGCACGTGACGCTTACGCAAACCGATGTGCTAGCCCGCAGTCTGCGCTTTCACATCGAGGGCTGTTTGCAGTTTGAGACCGGCGAGGAGGACATCAGCTTCGACACCGTGCTGGAGATCACCAACGGCGAGTACGAGGTGAAGTAACCCGAGCCTATGCGCGAAGAACTGCTGGAATATTACGAACGGGAGCTGACCTATCTGCGGCAGATGGGCGGCGAGTTCGCGCGTCGCTACCCGCGCGTGGCCGGACGGCTGCTGCTGGATGCAGATACCTGCGGCGACCCGCATGTGGAGCGCCTGCTGGAGGGTTTCGCGTTCATGGCGGCCCGGGTGCATCGGCGGCTGGATGATGATTTTCCGCAATTAACAGAATCGCTGCTGAACCTGATCTACCCGAGTTATCTGCGGCCGATACCGGCGATGACGGTAGTGGAATGCCAGCCCGACCCCACGCAGGGCAAAAAGACTGCCGGCGCCATAGTTCCAAAAGAAACCGCGCTCGTCAGCTATCACACAGTAGACGGCATGCCGGTGCGCTTTCGCACAGCCTATGACGTGGCGCTGTGGCCAATGCGGGTAACCGAGGCGGAATGGCGCCAGCCGGGACGATTGCAGCATCCCGCTCGGCCCACCGTCGGCACCGCCGCCGTTGCGGCTGCGCGGTTGCGGCTCAGCTGCCTGCCGGATGTTGGCTTTGCGGGCCTGGGTTTGGACAAGCTGCGCTTTTTTCTTTCGGGCGATCCCGGCGTCGTGTATCCGCTGTATGAGTTGCTGGCGGCGAACTGCATTGAGGTGCAGCTGCGCGACCCTGCCCAACCTAACCGCGTTGTGTCGCTCGATCCCTCGTGTGTGAGCATGGCCGGCTTTGCGGCGGACGAGCATCTGCTGCCCTTTGACCGCCGCTCCTTGGATGGCTATCGCTTGTTGCAGGAATACTTCACCTTTCCTGAAAAGTTTCTGTTTGTAGACATCGGCGGGTTGGAGCTTCTTGAGGAGGGCGGTTTCGGCAGCGAGGTGGATATTGTTCTGCTGTTTTCGCGCTTTGAACGCCCGGATCGTCAGCAGGTGCTGGAACTGGGCGTGAATGAACGCACCTTCCGGCTCGGCTGCACGCCGGCAATCAATCTGTTTCGCCGCAGCGCCGAGCCGATCCTGGTTTCGCAAACCCGTGCGGCGTACCCGGTAACCCCGGACGCCCGGCAGGCCGAGGTGATGGAGATTTATGCGATAGATGAGGTGATTGCGACCAATCCGCAAATGCGCGAGTCGGTTTCGCTTGAGCCGCTGCTGAGCTTTCGACACCAGAGCCGCGCGGAGTCGGCGGGCGTGTTCTGGAGCGCAACGCGCAAAGCCAATGAATTCGGCGAGCGCCGGCCGTCGACGGTCGAGGTGTCGGTCGTGGATGTGAATGGCCACTTCCAGCATCCGGCTGCGGATGTGTTGAATGTGCGCTGCACCTGCACGAACTTTGACCTGCCTTCGCGATTGACCTTTGGCGCGGCGGAGGGCGACTTCGAGGCGGTGGGCGCGGGGGCGGCGAAGATTGTGACCGCCCTGCGCCGCCCGACGCCATCCTACGATCCGCCGCAGGCCAAGGGCCAGCTGTGGCGCTTGGTTTCGCAGCTTTCGCTCAACTATCTATCGCTCAGCGAAGAAGGCCGCGGGGCGTTGCAGGAGATTCTGCGGCTGCACAATTTCACAGAATCGGACTTTTTGGAACACCAGATCGGCGCCATCAGCCGCGTGCGTACGGAGCCGCATTTTGCAATGGTCGCCTCCGACTACGGCCTGGCGCCCGCGCGCGGCACCGCTGTTGAGATCGAACTGGACGAACAGCAGTTCACCGGCGGCAGCGCCTTTTTATTCAGTGCCGTGCTGGATCGTTTCCTGGCGGGGTATGCCTCTATGAACAGCTTTGCGCAGTTAACGGCGCGCTCGAATCTGCGAAAGGAGCCGATGCACACATGGCCAGCCCGAGCCGGAACCCAGGTACTGCTTTAGCCGACGAGGCCCTACCGGCCATTGCTGACCCAGCCCCGGGGACCGCAGCTACCCCCGATGCGGCACACGCCCAAACACACGCCCAAACGCACGCCCAGACGCGCGCGCATGAAGCGCAATTCACGCGTTTGCGACGCATGCTGGAAGAGGAACCCTTTCGCGTCGAGTTCTTCCAGGCCGTGCGGCTGCTGCAGCGGCTGGAGCCCGAACGCGCGGCGGTCGGCTACTTCATCGCCCCCGGCCAGGAGGCCGTGCGCTTCACCGCGTTGCCGACGTTGGCCTTTCCACCAAGTCAGCTGTACTCGCTCGACCGCGGCGCGGATGGCCAGCTGCGGTTGGTGGTGCAGTTCATGGGCGTTGCCGCGGCTGTGTCGATTTTGCCGCATGCCTATACCGAACACCTGCTACTGCTGCTGCGAAACAAGGACCGGGCGATGGCGGATTTTTTCGATCTGTTCAATCACCGGCTCATTTCGCTGTTTTATCGCGGCTGGGAGAAGTATCGCTTCTTTCTCGGATTTGAAGCGGGCGGTACCGACACCATTTCACCGCGCCTGCTGAACCTGCTTGGCCTGGGCACGGCGGGCCTGCGTGAGCGTACACCGCTGCCGAACCGCGCTTACCTGACCTACGCCGGACTGCTGGGCCGGCATGTGCGGACGGCAAGTTCACTCAAGCAGATCCTGGAAGACTATTTTGCCGTGCCGGTCGCCATCGAGCAGTTTGCGGGCACGTGGCGCTCACTGCCGGCGAACGATTTATCGGTGCTGGACGGCAGCGCGCGGCTAAGTGAGCGGCTGGGAACGGCAACGGTGGTCGGCACGGAGGTATGGGATCATCATGGGCGCATCCGCATTTCGCTAGGCCCGATGCCATTTGCGCAGTACCTCAGCTTTTTGCCCGGCCACAGCGCGCACCACGATTTAGAAGGATGGGTGAAGTTTTTTTCCTGCGGCCAGTATGAGGCCGAAGTGCAATTGATTCTGGAGCGCGTCGATGCGCCCCCCGTGGAACTAGGGTTGCGCGGGGACGGCGAGCCCCGGTTGGGTTTGGTGAGTTGGCTGAAAACCAAGCCGCTGCTGATAAATCCCGGTGACGCCGTCTTTCTTCTCACGTAAACTCGCCCCACACACAAAATATGGCAAGGCACGTTGCCGCAACAGAATGCAAAAAGCGGTCCGGAAGCACCGCGAAGGGATTGAACTCACGTGAGCCTGAACCTGAAGTCATTGATTGGCAAGCTGAATGACACGACCCGCGGCGCGCTGGAGGCAGCGGCCGGGCTATGCGTTTCGCGTGCGCACTACGACATTGAGATTGAGCATTACCTGCTTAAAACACTGGATGCGAGCGACAACGACATCGCTGCTATCTTGCGGCATTATGGTGTCGATAAATCGCGGTTCACCGCCGACCTGCAGCGCGCGCTCGACAAGCTGAAGAGCGGCAATGCACGCTCCCCGGCGTTTTCGCCGACGCTGGTCAAGATGCTGGCGGAAGCGTGGTCGCTGGCCTCGATTGAGTTCGACGCCGGTTCGGTTCGTACCGGGCTGACGCTGCTGGCCTTGCTCTCGAATGAAGAGTTGGCGCGCGTAGTCCGCGAGATTACCGGAGAGCTCCGCAAGGTGGAGCCCGAAGGCTTGCGCAAGGACTTCTACGACATCGTCGGCACGTCGCGCGAGCGCCAAACCGCGCTCGCTACGGGTGCGTCTTCAGGCCCCGCGGAGGCAAGCGCCGCGGAAGCAAACGGCACGGGCCCGGCGTCAACCGCCGGCAAAACACCGTTTCTCGATCAATACACCGTGAACCTGACCGCGAACGCCAAAGCCGGCAAGATCGATCCCGTGCTTGGGCGCGATAACGAGGTCCGGCAGATGATCGACATCCTGATGCGCCGACGGCAGAACAACCCCATTCTGACCGGCGAAGCGGGCGTGGGCAAAACTGCCGTCGTGGAGGGTTTTGCCAACCGTGTCGCTGAGGGCGATGTGCCGCCCGCACTGCAGGGAGTGCATCTGCATTCGCTCGATCTGGCGCTGCTGCAGGCCGGGGCGAGCGTAAAGGGCGAGTTCGAAAACCGCCTCAAGGGCCTGATCAATGAGGTAAAGTCCTCAACCGAAAAGATCATTCTGTTCATTGACGAGGCGCACACGATGATCGGCGCCGGCGGCCAGGCGGGCCAGAACGATGCGGCCAATCTACTGAAACCGGCGCTGGCCCGTGGTGAACTGCGTACCATCGCGGCGACCACCTGGTCCGAGTACAAGAAATATTTTGAGAAGGACCCCGCGCTCGCCCGCCGTTTCCAGGTCGTCAAGGTTGAAGAACCCACCGAAGAGGTTTGCTGCACGATGCTGCGCGGCATTGTGGGCGCGCTCGAAAAGCACCACAATCTGCGCATTCTCGACGAGGCGATTGTAGCCACCGTCAAGCTGTCGCACCGGTACATCGCCGGCCGGCAGTTACCAGACAAGGCCGTCAGCGTGCTCGACACGGCCTGCGCGCGGCTTTCGCTCGGACAGAACTCGCAGCCGCCGACGCTTGAAGATGTGACCCGCCGTATCGACTCGCTCGAGGTCCAACGGCGCATCCTCACCCGCGAAGCCGTAGTGGGCGCGGATCACCTCGAGCGGTTGCGCGCGATCGATGGAGCCATCGAGGACAGCAAGGCCGAGCAGGCATTGCTTGAAGCGCAGTGGGAAAAAGAAAAGAATATCGTCTCCGAAATTCGCGAGCTGCAAAAGACCTTGGAAGAAGCCGACACGGAAGGCGCTACGGCCCCGGACGATGCGCGCAACCGCCTGCGCATGCTGGAAAAAGAGCTTATCGACATGCAGGGCGAGACCGGCATGATGCGGGTTGCCGTCGATGCCCAGATTGTGGGTGAGGTCATCAGTGCCTGGACCGGCATTCCGCTCGGCAAGATGATGAAGGACGAGATCGCTACGGTGCTGACGTTGGACGAGCACCTCCAAAAGCGCGTCATCGGCCAGGATCACGCCCTTTCGGCCATCGCGCAGCGCATCATCACCTCGCGAGCCAATATGGATGACCCGGTAAAGCCCGTCGGCGTGTTCATGCTCGTCGGACCGTCAGGGGTCGGCAAGACGGAGACCGCGATCGCACTCGCCGACCTGCTGTATGGCGGTGAAAAAAACATGATCACCATTAACATGTCGGAGTTCCAGGAAGGCCATACGGTATCCACGCTGAAGGGCTCGCCCCCGGGCTATGTCGGGTACGGAGAGGGCGGCGTGCTGACTGAGGCAGTCCGGCGGCGCCCCTATTCCGTTGTTCTCTTAGACGAGGTTGAAAAAGCACATCCCGATGTACTGGAACTCTTCTTTCAGGTATTCGACAAAGGTCGTATGGAAGATGGCGAGGGCCGTGAGATAGACTTTCGCAACACGATCATTATTTTGACCAGCAATGCCGCAACCGACACGCTCATGACGCTGACCGCCGATCCGGAAACGATGCCCAACGAAGATGGCCTGCTCGCGGCCATGCGCCCCGAATTGAACAAAATCTTCAAGCCGGCATTTCTGGGCCGCCTGCTCGTGGTCCCGTACTTCCCTGTGCGGGATGAGAACCTGAAAAAGATCATTCACCTGAAGCTTGGCAAGATCGAGCGCCGTTTGCGCGAGACGCACCACGTTGCAATGGTCTACGATGAGTCGTTGCTTGATGAGATCGCCCGCCGCTGCACCGAGGTCGAAAGCGGAGCCCGCAACGTGGACAACATTCTTTCGAATACCATGTTGCCGGAGATGTCACGGCAGATTTTGGGGCGTCTCGCGGACGGCAACCCCATCGAGCATGTAGAGATTTCTGTAACGGACGGCAAGATGGCGTACAGCTGGAGTGAAGCCGCTGCGCTCATCGCCGCCGATTAGCGCAAGGTGAAGGAAGTAGCTCGTAACAGATGTAGGTAGCAGAAGTAGATTTGAGAGAAGGAGTTCGTTGATGGCCACCGTTACCCAAACCGGCCGCTTGATGCAGTTTAGTTGCGTCGGTCTTCCGGCCGACGCGCTGCTCATTCAATCGGTGCAAGGTGTTGAGGGTATCTCGCGTTTGTTCGATTTCACCGCGCAACTGCTGCTGCCGAACGACGGGCCGCCGGTGAAACCCGAGGACATCCTCGGCAAAAACGCGACCATCACCCTGCAGCCGCTGGGTACGGATGATCCGCGCCTCATCAATGGCATCGTCGGCTCGGTAGAGCAGAACTGGACCTACACGAATTTTGATGTTTATACCGTCCGCCTGGTGCCGGCGCTGTGGCAGGCCACGCTCGGTACGGACTGCCGCTGCCTGCAGAACCTGAAACCGATGGAGGTCATCCAGAAGGTTCTTGAACCATATAGCCTTTCCATTGCGGACAAAACCAACGGCTCCAGCCCCGGTGGCAGCCCCCTCACTGCTTCCGATTACGTAACGCAATTTAACGAGTCGGACTTCGACTTCATCAGCCGCATAGCCGAGCAGCACGGTATCTTTTACTGGTTCGACCACTCGACCGCCGGCAAGCACATCCTCACCTTTGCAAACTCGCGCGACGGCTATGCCGGCGACAGCTTCGACGTCGAATACAGCTCGCAAGAGGGCGATCACGAGGTCTTTTACCGGCCGATTGTTACGGATTTCCGCTTAACCGATGCCATGATCGCCGGCAAGCACCTACGCCGCGATTACGATTGGCGCGGTCACAAGGTGTTCGAAGTGACATCGCTCAACAGCACGCAGCCCGGCCCCGGCGGCAAAAATGCGTTTGAGCAATAAACCTATCCGGCAGCGGGCGCGGCACACTTCAAAGGCCTAAGCAAGCAGCTGACCCCCACCGCCGGCGCCCCGGCCAGCATGGAAGCGCAGCGGGATGCGGCCGACGTCGAGTCCAAGCTCTACCGCGGTACGTCCATTTCGCGCGCACTCTATCCTGCGTCGACCTTGTCGCTCGATCACCCACGCCCGGACTGGTCCACTGACTTTCTGATCACGAAAATTAACCACTCCGCCGAGCAGTCACCTCCCTATCAAAGCGACGGCAGCGGCGGACAAGGGGGGTACTCGAACCATTTTGAAGCAATTGAAGCGACCCGCGTCTTCACGCCTCTGGCGGAAACCCCAAGGCCGCGCATTCCAGGCATGCAGTCCGCTATTGTCGTTTCGCCCTCGGGCGAGGACCTGAGTGTCGACAAGAACGGCCGTGTCTGCGTGCAGTTTCTCTGGAACCGCGGGGTGAAACCCGACACGCTCGACAACACGTGGCTACGCGTGGCGCAACAATGGGCGGGCAGCGGCTGGGGCACCTACTTCTGGCCCCGCAAGGGCGACGAAGTTCTGGTCTCCTTCTTCCATGGCGACCCGGACGACCCGATCATCATGGGTTCGGCTTACAACGGCGTAAACCAGCCCAAGTTCAGCCCGTCAGAAATGAGCACGCGTTCCGGCATTTTGACGCGCAGTTCGCTGCAAGGCACGGCAGCCAATGCCAATGAGCTCTGGTTTGAAGACAAGATGGGTGCCGAGCAGATCGTCATGCACGCCGAGCGTGACTTCAACACCAGTGTGGAGGTCAACAACACCCGCACGGTCGGCAATAACGAGTCCATCACGGTGTCTGCCGACCGTTCGGTGCATGTGGTCAAGAACCAAACCATCAACATCGACCAAAATCAGACCCATTTCATCGACCAAACCTCGGAGTTCACGCTCGGCGGCACACTGAAGCTGCTACACAAGAGCGATACCAACATGACCTACGAGGGTAAGCTGCTGGAGAAGATGGCCGGCGATCATTGTGTGCACTCCGAGAGCACCGCGGAACACAAGATCGGCTCGAACTACACGGTCGATGCCGGTGGGCAGATGTACCTCAAAGCCGGCGCGACCCTGGTCATCGAAGCAGGGGCGGCGCTCAATCTCAAGGTCGGCGGCAGCCACATCACCATCAACTCCAACGGGATCACCATCTTCGGCCCCATGGTGAACATCAACAGCGCTCCCGCGCCCATGGCCGGCATGCCCATCGTGGTCACTGACCCCGAACTGCCAAGACCTAAGTCTACGGTTACCAAAAATCCTAGTCGCCATTCAGGTGGGGTTAGTTCAGGCGGCAGTAGTGGAAAAGCTGCAGGGGCGATTACAAGTACCGCACGTGCTGCTGAACAAGGAGGCGCAAGGGATAAAGTACTTAGCGGAGGTAAGGGGAAACCCACTGTTATTCAACATGCTGACGGTACCGTTGAGTCCAGGAACGGAACTCGAGCCTGGCGCGATCACAATCCAGGCAACATTGAAATCCGTGGCGATGCAAAGAATTCATTCGCAGTGAACCATGGTGCTGTCGGTCAGGAAGATGTATATGCCGTATTCCCAGATGACACAACTGGCCGTAACGCGCTGCATGATCTAATGCAGACAGATACTTACCAAAACAAAACCATAGCTCAAGCGATGCAGACCTATGCTCCAGCAACTGATCATAATGATCCCGTAGCCTATGCAAACGCTTTGTCACAAAACGTGGGTGTACCCGTTGATACCAAACTGAATAGCTTGAATGAGTCGCAAATGTCCAAGCTAATGGATC
>CAXTNA010000009.1:16190-28918 GCA_964245535.1 uncultured Acidobacteriaceae bacterium
GGATCAGATCGGTCGTGTAGAAGGCTTCACGCAAGGCGGTACCTCCACGATCATTCCGAAAGTAGGCAATCAGTGAAGCGTCACAAGTGGGTGGTAGGTTTCGCTCTACTAGCAATGTATGGAAACGCGCAGATACCCCCATCGAAGGGAAGGACTGCGAAAGCTCAACCCGGATACACCTATTATCCCTCCATAGTGGAGTTACATGGCACCTTAAAGAAGGTACCGCATTTCGGTCCTCCGGGTTATGGTGAGAGTCCGAGTCGTGATGCACGAGTACACGTGTTTGTACTACAGCTAGATGGGCCCATCGCTGTCAAACCCGCGGCAAGCGCTGATCCTAACCATACAGCCAACTTGGATTCTTTCGCTGGTTTGAGTGCAGTCCAGCTCGAATTAGAGACCGGTCAGGAAACTAAAATTTCAGATCTGGTCAACCGGCACCTAACTGTGTCGGGAACTCTGGAAGAAGGAGTAACCCCGGGTATTTACACCAAGGTAGCCTTGCAGGTGAACAGCTACTACGCGAACTAATCGATAAGGCTGAAGCTGCTGCACAAGAGCGACACGAACATGACCTACGGGGGCAAGCTGCTGAAGATGGAAAGTGTTTCTTGCCATGTAAGCACACTTGTTAATGCACTCCAATCACTGATAGACAGCATACACTCCGCTATCGCTGAGTACGAGCGAAATCCGCAACCTGGGTTGGAGTACGCTCATCAAAAATGGCTTAACAGAGCGCTACCACTTTTGAGCACGGACAAGAATAAGCTTCAAGAAGCATTACATGTCGTCAAATCACCAGAGAGCCGCAATCTCATTCTCACGATAGCCAGCAATGAGCTCGGCTTGGCCAAGAACCTTGACAGTTTTCGCTCGGATTTTGCAGGTAGCTTATTCGAGAGTCTTTTGAATCGTAATGTGGACGCTGTTGTTTGCTCTGCGTCGGGGGTCGTCCAGGCATTGGCAAAGGAGAACAGCGATTCCCTGCGCGGAGGCATGCTGAGAGGTGCTTGACTTTTTCGAAGCGAAACGTATTGCCGAATCGCAGCTTCTCACACTTCGCACGAAGTTCCTGACTGACGATGTTGTTCTGATTGATAAGTACAGCAAGGCGAACTCACGAGGTTGGACTTTTATGTATAACACTCAGAAGAGCGAGCAGACATGTCGACCACAAGATGGCCTTGTCGGGAACGGGCCTATTCTTGTTGATAAATATAATGGAAATGTCTTCCTTCTTCCTTCGGGAGGCTGGAAACAGCTCTTAGCCGAATATGAGAAAATAGGAACAATCAAGGCTTCGATCCCGCTTTCTGAAAAGGTTTGACAGCAGCTAAGAAATTTTGCCACCACTCTGCACGCTCAAGCTCTGCACAAACCTCGAACCGAACAGGCCTACATGGCTGCGTCGACACATAACGACGCCGTCCAGAGTAATGCCGCGAGCACGGCTGTCCAAAAAAGCTACAGCGCAGAGTGCTTTACAACGGGCGGAGCAGGCGTACTTGAACAATTATCAGCAATATCGCAATCTTCCCGAAGAAGCCGATGCATGGCGTGCTGGAGGCGCAGTAGGTGCGTTACTGGGAAGGTAAACTATATTATTTGATTGCAATAACACTTCTAACGTGTTCAGTTTTGGACTGTTCTATTGTTAAGAGCACTGGAGGAGGGCAGATGAGCAGCATCGATTCAGTAATCGCCGCTCTACTGGCAAAAAAAGTGAGCATAGAAGTTGTTGCGAAAACAATTGGAACTCTGAAGGGTAAGAAAGCGGTTGCGTTCGAAGTACAACCTGCGGATAAGCGCTTTCTTACCGTCGCTATCGGGGCCCAAGGAGAAGATCCGCAGACTGCTGAACCAGAATACGTAGATTTCAGTTTGGACCCTCAACAATCAATGTCCGTTGCGGAATTACATAGTCTTTGCAGCAGCGAATGGCACCATATGTCGAACACGCCTGAGGGGTCACCTTATCTTTACGCCTGTCCCGCAAAGGGCTCCACATCCCAGGTCAGCGTGAATGTCTCAGTTACGCTTTCAGAAGACATTCATGTACAAAAAGCCAGTGTCGTTCGCCTCCTTTTGCAGCGCGGCGTGTGGTAGTCAAATGTCGCAGGCTGTGGCAACACAGGAGGTTTGGTCCTGGGTGTTTACCCATGACTCGCGATGAAGGCCACGCACGTTGCAGAGCGACAAAGCATTCTTTTCACGACTATTTGGCTTTTGGGAACCTGTAAGACAAAGGTAGGACCATTGACTGAGCCAACGGACATAAGTAAAAAGCAGGCCGAACTCGTCGCGACGCGAGCGATCCAGCACACGAAACCCGAGGCTAACTTTGTCTTGGTGAGCACACAAACTCTTGAGCGGGATTTCGGCTGCGTGTTCTTCTTCACAACACGGCGGTATCTAGAAACTCACGATCCTGGTGCCCTCGTGCCCGGCGCTGGACCAGTCGCCGTGCTCCGTCGCACGGGCAAAATGAGCTTTCTGCCTACCTCTGTTCCACCTAACATTGCTGTCCAGCAGTTCGAAGCAAAGTGGCACGCCGGATCTGAAAAATAACGAACTGCATATCTGGAGAAAGCAATTACCATCCTGTACCAAACACCGCCTCCCGCGCCTGACAAGTTCGCGCCCCATCCGGGAACAATCATCTTCCGCGCTGCTTGGAATAAATCAGCGCAGACGCAACCCGCCGATGATGTTCCTGACGTCAACAAGTTCATTTATTACGATCGTGAGGGTCACGAGACCTCTGACCGGAGTGAAGCCGTAACGCGCATTCCCATTGTGGAAGTTGAGATGCAAAGCTTCGACGAAGCCGGTAACCTGGTGGAGCCCTCAAAGGCTGTTCGCTTCATGGTGACTGAATATGGTCCAAACCATCGTTTTTTGCGGCATGCGACAGGCTTGGGCGGAGCGCATTCGTGAGACACCTTATCAGTTGACCTCGTGAGCTTGCGAGATCGCCTTTATCTACACTCCTCGAAGTTCATACGCGGCGGCACGCTCAACCCCAACAATCCTGCTCGATCATTCCGACTCACCTCCTGCCGGCCGTCGCAGACCTCGTGAAAACTCCTATACCCTATAAATGTGCGTTGGCGTGGCTTTTATGTTGGTCCGGGGCAGCGGGTCGCCGCGGGTCTCTTGTGTGTACTGCTCCTGCAGTGTCTTTGGACAATCAACCGCCAGCCGCTCAACTCTGACGATTACCGTTATGCCCACTGTGGGCGCGAGATGTGGGAGCGGCCGTCTCCCCTGCAAGGTTATTTCACCAGTTGCGGCAATCTGAACGGCGATGGCACGCTGGCGTACCGCGTCGCAGGATTGCCACTCACCGTTCAGCGTCTCGCGCTGCTTGCCATCGATACCCTGCGCAAACCGGAAAACCGGCTGTACAGCGGCGGTTCGCTGAATGGGAGTACATGGGAGGCACGGCATGAGCTTTCCGAGGTCAAGTGGTTGATTCGGCTACCGTTTGTGCTGTGTGCGGTATGGCTCGGCGGTGGTCTGTGGTGGGTGGCGCGACGGCTTTACGGCAACGCCGGCGGTGCGCTCGCGCTGGCGCTTTACGTCTTTTGTCCCGCGGTGGTCAGTTACGCCACACAGCCCAACAACGAGATTCTCGCGCTTTGGGGACTGTATGGCTTGGTGTACACAGCAATTGGGGTGGCGCATGCCCTCCAGGGGCCTCGGCGCAAGTGGCGGCCCCGCATTCTTCTGCTCACCGTCGCCCTGGGACTGACGGCGACGGCGCATCTTTTGGCAGCGATCTTCGGATTTCTGATCGGCACCGTGCTGCTCTACTATCTTGCAGAACAACGCCGCAGCCATGTCGCGCAAATTCTTGTTTTCTCTGCGCTGGGTGCGGTTGCGATCGTTTTTGCGGGATTTTCTTTTCGCCCTTCGGCATTTTCGTATGTCTTTACAGGCGGGTCCGGCAGGTTCTGGTTTTCACTTGAAGCCGCGCGCGCTTTTGCTCACCAGCCGGCCAATGCAGGCATTCTGGTAGCCGCCGGCGTGGCCTGTTTCCTGTACCTCACCATGCGCCGGTCACGGTATTTCGGTAATACGATTCCGTTGGCGGTCACGCTGCTGTTATTGCCGCTTTACACCACTCAGGTCATTACCGCGCCTTGGCTGTGGGCGTTGCCCTTCCTGTTTACCTTCATTGGGGGCGTCTTTGCTGATGCGTTAGAGACTCCTCAGCGCAAACTGTTTCTTCTTCTGTCTACCGCGGTCATTATCGCACAGGCTGTTGTGTGTTGGACGTGGATGCGCACCGCGGCATTCTCCTAGATGGGCACCAACGTCTCGACACGTCGAACATATGTAGCAGTTTGGGTCATTGCGGGGTGCCCGTCTGCCACTTTCGCCGTAGGTTTGCGCTCGTCGTTCGTCGAGTTCCGCGCATCCAATCCCACATCGCTCCAATTTTATCGTGAGCAGAACGAGGCTCTTCCGTCGCCGTGACCATGCATCGCCTATTCCCTTTCTTTGTTTCCAGAAACACTTCTACTCTCGGAACGACATGGCAGCACGCTCCGCGTCTTTTATGCCGTACCGCCCTTGCTAGTCTTGTTTTGTTCCCGCTCAGCGGTTGCAAGAGCAACGGGTTCAATGTGTCGAGTTTGACGAGGATGTTTCACCATCGCAAATCAACTTCGAAGGCGAACAGCACGGATTACGCCGGCAACCTGCAGCAGGTGGCCGGTACGTCGCAACTGAGTGCCCTGAAGTGGGCGGATTTTTCCGATCTGCAGCCACAGGTGCAGCAGTTCTACAACGATCGCAACTGGGAACTCGCCTGGACGCGCGACGGCAAGCCCACGGAACAGGCCACGCGACTGATCCAGATCTTCGGCGACGCCGCCAAAAAGGGCCTGCAGCCGGAGGACTACAACAGCTCACGTTGGGCGCAGCAGGTGCAGCAACTCCGCAGCCAAGGTGGAAATGGTGATGCAGTCGCCCAATTTGATGTGGCCCTGACGGTCACGGCCATGCGTTATCTTAGCGATCTGCACCTTGGCCGTATTAACCCACAAGCGCTGAACTTCGACATCGATGTGCCCGCGCGGCGTGCGCAGTTCGACCTTCCCACGTTAGTCAATGAGCAACTCGTGGACGCTGACGACGTGACCACCGCACTGAATGGTGTCGAACCGCAGAATCCAATGTACAAGGCGACGGAAGACGCGCTGCCGCACTATCTGCAACTCGCCAGCCAGAGCGGTGCGTCCGCGCAACCGCTGCCGCCTGTGGGCAAAGCAATCAGTCCGGGTGGCTCCTACGCGGCCATCGCACAACTTGCGCAGCGGCTTGCGCTTGAGGGTGATGGGCCAGCCCCGAACCAACAAGCCGGCAGCACGTATACGCCGGAACTGGCGCAGGCCGTCCAACACTTCCAGAATCGATACGGGCTCACGTCGGATGGCAAGTTATCGCAGGGGACCATCGATGCCCTGAATGTGCCGATGAGCGCGCGCGTGCAGCAAATTGACGACGCTCTCGAAAAATGGCGTTGGCTGCCGGACAATTTTGTAAAACCGCGTGTACTGGTAAACCTGCCGGAGTTCTATGTGCGCACCTACAACTCAGGAGGCGACCTCGCCTTCAAGATGAAGGTGGTCGACGGGCAGGCCGAAGGCGGTCACGATACACCCGTCTTCGTGCGCACGATGAAATTTCTCATCTTCCGGCCTTTCTGGAATTTGCCGTCTTCTATTGTGAAGAAGGATCTGCTGAAACACGCCAGCACAGGCTATCTCGAAAGCCACGGATACGAGGTGGTCGACAACAGCGGTAAGTCCGTCTCCGGTTGGACTGCAGCCGACCTGGAACATTCGCGTTATCTCGTGCGGCAAAAACCGGGGCCAAAGAACTCGCTCGGGCTCGTAAAATTCATGTTTCCAAACGAGTACGACATCTATCTACACTCCACGCCGGAGATGAATCTTTTCAATCTCGCGCGACGCGACCGCTCGCACGGCTGTGTGCGCTTGAATGATGCGGAAAAAATGGCAAACTGGGTGCTGAACGGCCAAGGGGATTGGAATGCCGACAAGATTCATCAAGCTATGTACGGCGTGCCGGCCAACGGCAACGATGCCGCAGATGCAGAGACAGACGCCAAGCAGAAAACCGGTAGTGATGCTGATTCCGGCGCTGTTTCTACCTCTGGCGAAGTAAAGGACAATAAGCAGGTCAATCTGCAAACACCGCTTACAGTCGTGCTGACGTATCTCACGGCTACCGCCGATGAGGATGGCACCATGCATTTCTTCAACGACATTTACGGGTATGACAAGGGTCTCGAGGATGCCTTGGCGGCTCCGCGACCCTACAACCAGAAAACAGTGAAGATCAACCCCAAGCTAACGCCGGGTGAAACGGAGTAGGACGGACAGGAAATACGTTTGGCTGTGAATCGTTTATCGCCATCATCCTGAGCGGAGCGAAGGATCTTTGTATTCTGCCGGAGCCTGCAAGCTCCCCGAAGCAATACCGAGGTCCTTCCCCCTTCAGCGAGCTAAGGGATTGGCATAACGGCATATATTCTGTAATTCTCGGAGCCACTGACCTTAATACGCATCTCCACCTGCCTCATCACCGTGCGCAAGATTTTCAAAGCGTGTGAAGTCGCTTAGATACGCCATCTGCACCGAGCCGGTAGGCCCATTGCGTTGTTTGGCGACGATGATCTCCGCCTTGCCTTTGAGGTCTTCGTTTTCGCGGTCGTAATACTCCTCGCGATGAATGAATGCCACAACATCGGCATCCTGTTCGATCGAACCTGACTCGCGCAGATCGCTTAGCAGCGGTTTTTTGTCACCGGTGCGTTGTTCCGAACCGCGGGAAAGCTGCGAAAGCGCCAGCACCGGAATACTGAGCTCCTTGGCTAACGCCTTCAGCCCACGCGAGATCGAGCTGACCTCCTGCGTGCGGTTCTCGAACTTCTTCTGTGACCCGGTAGTCGAGCCCGTCATCAGCTGCAGGTAGTCGATCACAATCAGGTCGAGCCGGCCCTCCTGCTGCTTCAGGCGGCGCGCCTTTGCCCGCATCTCCGCCAGCGTGATGCCGGGCGTGTCGTCGACAAACATTTTTGAGTTCATTAGGCGGTCGAGTGCGGCGATCAGCTTGCCCTTGTCTTCGCGCGGGATAAAGCCGGTCTGCAGCTTGCGGCTACCCACCATTGCTTCCGAGGCAAGCATGCGACGCAGCAAGCTCTCCTTCGACATTTCCAAAGAAAAAACTGCAACAACCTTGCCATCGCGCACCGCACAGTTCTGCGCAATATTGATGGCCCAAGCCGTTTTACCCATCGACGGCCGTGCGGCGATGATCACCAGCTCCCCGTTCTGTAGGCCGGAGGTCATTTTGTCGAACTCGATGTAATGTGTCGCCAGCCCGGTGATCTCACGGCCCTGCTCGTATAGCGCGTCGATCGAACCAAAGGAGTTGGCGACGATCTCCGGAATGTTCGAGAAACCGCGCTGAATAGCCGAGTCGGCCACCTCCGCCAGCTTCACCTCGACGTTATTCAGCACTTCGGTGGCGTTTTCGCTCTGGTCCGAGGCCAGCGCCATGCCTTCGTTGAAAATGCCGAGCAGCTGCCGCAGAAGGCTCTTGTCTTTGATGATCCGGACGTAACTCTCCACGTTCGGACTTCGCGGAATACCCTCGGTAAGGTAAGCCAAATAAGCCGGTCCGCCAATCGCGTCCAATTCTTTACGGCGCGTAAGCGCATCCATGACCGTGATCAGATCGACGGCATTGCCTTGCATCAACAGATCTGTAATGACGCGGTAGATGCGCTGGTGCGAATCGAGCGAAAAATCCTCCGGACGCAGTTTCGCGGTCGCATCTGTAATGGCGACCGCGTCCAGCAGCATCGCCCCGAGTACGGTGACTTCGGTTTGAATCGAAGAAGGTAGGGTGCCATCGCCCGAAGGCATCGGCATGGAAAGAACAGCCATCCCTTCTAGGCTAGGCACTTTCTGCATGGAAGTCTGCTGCGGAAGCTGTGCACTTTCCTTTTCTGGTCACAGCCCTCCCGTGAAGGCTGCGGAAATGAGGATAAAACGCGCGGCAGGCGCCAGAAATCAACCCAACGCAGGAGCAAAACCGTGCAGGATTCAGGAGGTTGCACACCACAAAAATAAGCGCACTGCCCGTACAGGTCCGCAAGAATTTGTACGGGCAGTGCTAAAGTTTTGCATTCTTTCTGACACCCTCTCGGCTATTTCACCGGGAGCCCGGCATGGGCATAGGAGAGCAGCGGCCAACTGTTGCCGGCAAACCCGAGCGTCTGCACGGCCAGTCCCGGCGAAACAGCCGCGACATACCAGATGGCGCCGGAGCTGTCGACGGCCATGCCGCGAAGGTTTGAGTTGGCTCCGTAGCACTGGTTGTTCAAGGGAAGGCATGGGTACACAGACGTCAGCGTTCCGTCGGTGATCTTGCCGTCGCTTCCCGGCACCATTTTGAAGAGCTGCCCCGTGGTCTCAAAATCGGCCCAGTGTATGTTGCCGGAGCCGTCGATCACAGCATCGCTGGGATTGGTGAACTTCGAGCCCGTTGTGGACGCACCCGTGTAGATCCCATTACTGTTCGCGTTGGTGCTGATGGTGGCAACATTGCCGTTGGCCGTAGCATTGGCGCTGTTCAGCGTGCCGTTCAAAGGCAGATAAGCCTCGTCGGTGCTGGTCATTGCGATGCCGAAGCCGCTCGCCGCACTCAATGCCTGGGTGGTCAGCGTAGCGCCCACGCCAAGCGTACCGTAACCAAACACATAGAATTGCGCGTTGGTGCTGGAGCCGGTAGTTACGCCAAAGACGTTCTGCTTGGAGTCAATGAATAAGCGTTTGTTGGCCGCGCTCAGGACCGGGCTCTTCGTTCCGAATGTTACGACACCGTAGCTGTTTGCCTGCGAATATTCGTAGATAGACTGGTTGGCATCTGTTGAGTCGCGCGAAATCCAGACGTTGTTGGACTCGTCAAGGGCCACGCCGCCCGGATACCCATTGGTCACGGCGAAGGAGTTCTTCATCCCGCCGGCCGAAGTGCCGGAAGTAGACACCTGATACAGCTTGCCCGTGGCGGAATCGTCCGTAATCCAGGCGTAACCCAGGTTATCCAGTGCGATCTCATTTGGCGTAACAGCGTTGTAGATGCGAGGACCCGCAAAAAGACCGGCGCCTCCTGCCGAAAGACCATCTACCGCCATATAGTTTGTGCTCTTTGTGCTGTCGTAGCCGGCGTAAACCACATAGGCATTGTCTCCGGCATCTAGAGCGATGTGCACCGGCGTACCGAGGCCGGAGTCTCCGGTAAGGCCTGTACCTTCATAAAAGATAGAAACGCTGTAGGACATCAGCGTATTGGTTGTGTTGCTGACAATGTCGGTCGTCAACGCCGGCGTAAAGAAGGTCGCACGCGGCTGCAGATTGAAAAGCTTATCGACGTTGTTGTTAGGGTTATTAGCAATATTCAGCGCCACCTGCAGGGTATTCGAGGGCGAAGTGCCGCCTGTCGGCGTGGCGTATTCAAAGAGATCGCCGCAGTGCGAGCCATCCGAAGTCGTTCCGGAGATGTTTGCGCTGTTGGTGACGCCGTTCGAATCGACGCAGCTTTGCAGGATGTTTCCGAGGGTGTTGATAAGGCTTTGCGGAACGATGGTTTGCGTGTTGCCGGGAATGGTCGTTCGCGCAGCACCGGTCGGCGTTGACCCGTCATAGCGCACAGAATCGACCAGATTGTAGGCGTTCGTGAAGGCGTGGCCGAGGCCAGCTGCTGTACAGGCGGTGGATGCTCCAGTGCCGGTGCATCCCGGCGTGGTCGAGTTATTTGCCGCCGACGACGAGATATTTGCCAACAGCCCGTAAGTCGAATTCGTGCCGATGGTGATGAAATTATTCAGCGCATAGGCCGCGGCCACGGTGCTGAGTTCGGAGATATACACATTCACATTGCCGATCTCTGTCGTGGTAGCCAGGTCCTGCGAACAGGAACCGATCACGCCGACCTGCAACACATTGTTGTTATTGGTGGTCGCGGAAGCCACCGTATGACCGCTGGAAACAACGATATAGGCATACTGACCGGCGTCGCAGGTCCAATTGTTATCAAAGGTAAAGTAGCCATTTGTATTGGACTTCACCTGTTCGAGCACCTTGCCGGCTACCCCGTAGCCGGTGCTCTGGGTCTCCATCAGCGTAACCAATGCTCCCTCAATGGGGAAAGCGCCCCCATGCACGTGCCCTTGCACGATAACGCCGGGCAGGGCCGCGTCCGCTCCCGAGGACGGCAGGTTTGCGCCGCACCCGGAAAGTGCCAAAGCACCGGCGGTCGCGACAAGAGCAAGAGCGAACGGTGTCTTATTGGAACGCCGCAGCCGGCTGACTCCAGGCAAAGTCAAGGTTGGGAAGCAAAGTGATGCGAGACGTGTAAAGAACATGCTCTTTTATTGCTCGTTCCAGTGGGTGCGAACAATGGCCGAAACGGGTTGGCGGCGAACGAATGAGGCAGTCACTCTGCCCCATTTGGGGGAGTTCCACCATGAAACTCCCCTTGAAACGCTGACATCTCGAACGATGCCGGTTTACTGAACAGCCACACCCGCATGCGCATACGAAAGCAGCGGCCAGGTGTTCGCGGCCAAGCCCATGGTCTGCACCACCACCCCTGCGGTGCTGTCGGCGATGTACCAAAGGTCGCCCGAGCTGTCGATGGACATGCTGCGCAGGTTGGAGGTGGTGCCTAAACATTGATTATTTTGGGGATAGCAGGGGTAAATAGAGGTCAAGGGAGCGCTGGCAACGGAATTATTCAACGGCGTAATCGCAAACACCTCCCCAGGTCCTTCCAGGTCGGTCCAGAAGACCGAACCCGCACCGTCGATGGAAACATCGCTGGGTACATTGAACGAAACACCCGTCCCGGACGGACCGATGTGCACTCCCTGGCTCGCACTATTGATGTTGAAGTTTCCATTCGTGAAGGCATTGGCCGTATCCAACTCACCCTTCAGCGGCAGGTACACCTGATCGGTGCTGTTCATTGCAATGCCGAAACCTCCTGTGGTGCCCAGCGCTGCTGAGGTGATAGTTGTGCCCGGACCGTTGCTGGAGAAGGGAAACTGAAAGATGCGCGCCGGCAAAGTCGTACTGCTTGTTACGCCAAAAACATTTTGTTTTGCATCCACAAAAAGCCGCTTGGTATTAGAGCCAAGTTGCGGTGGATTGCCGATGCAGAAGGTTCCAAAACAAATCTGAAAATTCGTGGATGCATAACTATTGCTTGCCTGAAACTCAAAGAGCGATTGATTTGAATCCGTAGCATCGCGCGAGATCCAAACATTATTGGAAGCATCAATGGCCAGGCCGGCAGGGTACCCGCCCGTGATGGCGATCTGCTTTGTGTATTTGCCCGCACTCGATCCTGACGTAGCCAGACGCTGCACATTGCCGCCGCTACGGTCATCAGTTACCCAAAGATTGCCCACGCTGTCCGCGGCAATCGCGTTCGGTTGCGGCACGCTCGTGTATTGCGTCCCAACGAACAGGCCCGCACCCCCGGCATTGATGCCACTCACCGCCGAATAGGATGTGGCGCCGGTGCCCCCGATTGAAACCGTGTATTCGTTATCCTGCGCGTCCAATGTCAATAGCACGGGAATGTAGTACCCGGTATCTCCGGCTAAACCCGTGCCGAAGTAAAAAACAGAAACCGAAAGGCCCATCAACGTGCTCGTGCCGCTTAACTTGTCACTGGTCAGGGCCGGTGTAAAGAACACGGCGCGTGGCTGCAAGTTAAAGAGCTGATCCACATGGTTGTTCGGGTATCTCGCCATGTTCAGCGCCACCTGCAATGTATTCGAAGGCACCGCACCGCCCGGTGTTGTGGCGTACTCGAACAGATCCCCGCAGTGCGAGCCGTCCGAAGCTGAACCTGAGATGTTAGCGCTATTGGTTACGCCATTTGAATCAACGCAGCTTTGCAGAATGTTTCCCAATGTATTGAGCAGCGCCTGGGGCACAGTGGCCTGGGCATTGCCGGGCACCGTGGTGCGCGC
This sequence comes from uncultured Acidobacteriaceae bacterium, assembly GCA_964245535.1. Taxonomy (GTDB): domain Bacteria; phylum Acidobacteriota; class Terriglobia; order Terriglobales; family Acidobacteriaceae; genus Granulicella. The sequence continues at coordinate 28,279 of CAXTNA010000009.1, forward strand.
AACGCCCGTGGGGAACGATCCATCATAACGAACGGAATCGACCAAGTTATAGGCGTTGGTGAAAGCATGCGCCAGGCCTGCAGCCGTGCAGTTCATCGCCGAACCCAGGCCCGTGCAGCCCGGATTTGCTGAGTTATTCGCCTGCGGCGAAGAGATCTGCGCGAGCAAACCATACTTCGAATCCGTACTGATGGTCGTGAAATTTCCCAACGCATACGCCGCAGCCACCGTACTCAGCTCAGACAAAAAGACGTTCACGCCATTGATCTCGGCCGCCGTCGCCAGATCAGTGGAGCAGGCGCCGATAACGCCAACCTGCAACACGTTGTTGTTGCTGGTTGTCGCAGAAGCTATGGTGTGTCCGCTCGAAACTACCATGTAGGCGTATTGGCCGGCGTCACAGGTCCAGTTGCTATCGAAGGTGAAGAAACCGTTCTTATCGGACTTCACCTGCTCCAGTACCTTGCCGGGCTGGCCGTAGCCGGTACTTTGTGTCTCCATCAAAGTCACCAAAGCCTGCTGGATGGGAAAGGCGCCTCCATGCACATGTCCTTTGATCGAGACGCCGGGAATCGCGGTTCCACTCGCGACATCGCCGAGGCCAACGCCGCATCCGGATACGCCAAAAAAGGTAAGTAAG
>CAXTNA010000009.1:28928-29707 GCA_964245535.1 uncultured Acidobacteriaceae bacterium
GGGCGAGCATGGTGGATCCCGCCAAACGGCGGGCCCATTGGTCGTGGCGCATGGGCTTCTCCTAAGTCTTGTGACAGTTCGCGTACAGCTCGGCTGCGGGTCTGTTGCCTGCTCGGAGCGCCGGTGGTTGCCGGTGTCGTGGCGGTAGAACCCTCATCAGTAATCGTGAATGGCTACTGAAAGTAACCACCTTTCGAAACACAATGGTTATCGCTGATACCCGATATACCTCGCCATCCCACAACCGGGGAGTCTACCTCATGACCCAAAATGAGATACCCCTCTGCAACTTCCTGGGGATTGCCGGGCAACAGAAAGGGCAACCTTTGCGGGCTGCCCTTCTCAAACCCATACGCAGCACGGGTCTATCAAACATTCGCTTCCACGTGATCCGCATAGGTCTTCTGCGCGGCAACCAGTGCCGTGCCGAATTGCAAACCGAGCTGCGGCACCGCCATCACGAGCACCTGTTCCAGCGCAGCCAGCAAGGCAATGGTATCCATGTAATCGAAAAATCCCAGGTGCGCGATGCGAAAAATTTTGCCTTGCATCTCGCCCTGCCCGTTGGTAATGATCGCCCCGAAACGGCTCTTCAGTGCTTTCACGATCACACCGGAATCAACGCCCTCGGGCGCATACACCGCGGTCGCGGAAGCCGCAGGGGATTGCGAAAACAGCTTCAGCCCGATCGCGCGCATCGCCTCGCAGGTCATGGCAGAGATCAGGTCGGCGTTGTCGATCAGCTTCGCACGGCCCTGGGCCAGGTCGCCCGCGGGCTT
>CAXTNA010000010.1:0-11012 GCA_964245535.1 uncultured Acidobacteriaceae bacterium
CACGTGGCGGTAGGGCAAACCCCGAGACCACAACAAATCGAAAAACAGTGCATTCACGCCGACATAATCCTGATGGAGGAGCACAGCCACGCGGGCATCGCGAGCCGCAGGGAGTTTATCGGCAGTTTACCTCAGAACTTTAGCCCATCGGTATCTTTACCCCTTTTGTGCTATCCAACGGCCGCGCGCACCGGAGCCTGCGCCGGAGAGCCTGCGCCGAAGGTTCGCGGTGACCTCACGGTGGCAAAGCAGGCAGAGCGTGCGCAGGTTGTCCAGGTCGCATTGGCCGCCGCCTTCAGCGACGGGCAGAATGTGGTCGGCGTCCCAAAGCGAGCGTCTGGCGTTGACGGAAGCGAGACTCCACATAGTCAGCATCTCTCCCCGGAGCCGGCCGCGGCTGCGGCGCAGCGCCTTGTAGGCCGCAACGGTATCGAGCGCGCACAAGGCACAGAGGCCGCCGTCACGTGTAAATACCTGCTCTCGCAGATAACCCGGATCGGAGCGGAGCCGCCACGCATGAACGCAATAAACGGAACAGAAGGTGCGTCGCCGCGGCGCCAGAATCTCCATCCGGCACCAGCGGCAAAGCGGACGCCCCTGACTGCCATGCTGCGACATATGCTCCAAAATAGCGGACTTCCCGAGGCGCCCGGCTTCGGGCAGGGTGCGTGCCGGCGTGGGCCTTGATGAGGTGGAGCTGGGTGTCTGGCCTGAAGAAAAATCCATGTTCGTTCCAGCGTACGCGCGGCGGCCGAACCATTGCGTCTATCTCACGACTATGATGATGGGGGAGCCAAAGATGTCACGAACTGAATCGACGATGGTGCAACTGGGAACGGTCGCCCCCGCATTCGAACTGGTGGACGTTGTCACCGGCCGGGCATTCAGCCGCGACGACGTGTTCGCCTTGCGGGGGCATGAGCCATCAGCTGATTCCGCTGATTCCGCTGATTTCGCAAGGACGGCCGGTGAGCGCGGAGAGCGGCGCGGTCTGCTGATCATGTTCGTTTGCGTGCACTGCCCATATGTCAAGCACGTGGAAGAGGAGATCGCACGGCTCGGGCAGGATTACTTTGCGGGGGGCAAGGGCCCAATTGCGATGGCAGCGGTTCAGTCCAACGATCTTGTGGCGTACCCGCAGGACGGCCCCGAAGCCATGCGCGCGCAGGCTGCGCGGCTTGGTTGGAAGTTCCCGTATCTTCTCGATGAGTCGCAGGAGACCGCCCGCAGGTACGAGGCTGCCTGCACGCCGGATTTCTTTCTTTTCGATGCACACATGCATCTGGTCTATCGCGGGCAGCTGGACAGCAGCCGCCCACGGCGCGGCGATTACGGCAACAACGATCCGGTCACCGGCGCGGACCTGCGCCGAGCGATGGATGCCGTGATCGGAGGCAAACAACCCGATCCCGATCAGCGCGGCTCCATTGGCTGCAATATCAAGTGGAAGGCTTCGTAAGCCGAGCGCAAGCTTCTCCTCCACCGCCGGCACCCGCGAGCCGAAGTTTCCCTAACACCTAGGTCAAGGAAGTATTCATGGACGAAACTCTGACGCGTTTGAAGCAAGGGGTACGTTTCTTTCAAGAAGAAACCTATCCGCTCCACGCCCGGTACTATCAACAGGCCGTTGCGGAGCCGCAGCGCCCACATACGTTGATGATTACGTGTGCGGATTCACGCATCGACATCGAAACCGTCACCCATGCACAGCCAGGCGAGCTGTTCATGATGCGCAATATCGGCAATATCGTCCCCGCTTATGGCGAAGTGGCGGGAGGCGTCAGCGCGGTAATTGAGTATGCAGTTTCGGCCTTGAAAGTGCAGCACGTGGTAATCTGCGGCCACTCCGATTGCGGTGCGATGAAAGCGTTGCAGCACCCGGAATCTCTCGAGAAGTTACCGACGGTAAAAAGCTGGCTGCATCATGCACAGGCGGCCCTTTCCGTTGCGCAAAACTCAGCCGTGGAAAACGAGCACACGACCGACTTACTCGAGCGCGCGATGCTCGAGCGCCTGACCGAATGCAATGTTCTGCTGCAGATACAAAACCTGAAGACCCATCCGTCCGTGGCGGGAGCGACCGCGCGCGCCGAGTTGACCATCTCTGGTTGGGTTTATGACATCGGCAGCGGCGAAATACGCATCGCCGTGGATGGGGAACAGACCTTTACCCCAGTGGGACAGACGGCTTGACCGAAAGTCGTTTGCTCCGCGCCTTCCGGTTCGCCAGAGTTGAAGGACCCTCGATCTTTCGAAGGTCCTTCCGTGCGTTAGCCGCGCGTTGCGGCATCAGAGCCGTGCTGTTTCACCATTTTGTTGTAATTCCCAAGGATCAGAAAGGGCGCGACCCATTGGCCGACAAAGAGGGCTTCATCACTTTTCTTTGCCAGCTTGAAGGAAACCGAAGCAAGGATGGAGGCGATAGCCATTCCCAGGAAGACGCTCGAAGGGATCTTCGCGGTGTATTGTTCGATGGCCGCCGTAAATTGATCTTCTTGGGCCTGTCCGGCCGTTACACGATAATCCGACATTGCTTATCTCTCTCCGGCCAGTTGCCGTGTTGAGGAAGATGCGCTTTTGGGGCACACGGGTCGTCTGCTCTTTTGCTAATTTCAGCAGACCAACGAATCGACGCTTCGCTTGTGCAAACGCTCAAGGAATGTCAATCCGTTGGGACTCCCGGCAACAATCTGAGCGACCTCTGCATTCACGGCAAAGGTAGACAAAGGACGGGACGGATCTGGCCACCGCTTTTGGATCCTTGGATCTTTCTGGGGGATCTTTCTTGGGGGGATCTTCCTTGGATCTTTGAGGTCCGTTGACTTTCCCGTGTGCCGCGCATAGCGTAGTTTGAAGATGAACGATTTTTTCCACCATCTACGGCATCAGCATCACGCGTATGGCGTGTGGGTGCCGACTTCCGATGCAGTGCTCTGAACAAGCGGCATCACCCGGACACACGGCCCGCCAACGCGCCCTTCGCGAGCGGGCTTTTCTGTGCTCAACAGATCGAGAGGCTCAACAGATCGAGAGGCTCAATCGCTCGGCAGCCAAAGGGCTAGACAGCGCAACCACCTCCACCAAGTGTCACGACGCCTGCGGCACTTTTGAACGGCAAGCCGGGCACTGACTCGGAAAGGAGAACGACAAAGCATGGCCGAGCAGGATACAGCCGTGGATTCTCAAACAGATCGGCAGACAGCGATCGATACCGCCATCGATTTTTCCAAAGATGGCGGCCTGGTCGCCGGCATCGTGCAGGATGCACGTACCGGCGAGGTGCTGATGCTCGGCTTTTTGAATGAACAAAGCTGGGCAAAAACATGCGAAACGGGCTTTGTCACTTTTTGGAGCCGCACCCGGGGCAAGCTCTGGATGAAGGGCGAGACCAGCGGCAACCGGCTGCGCGTCCTTTCTGCCGCAACCGATTGCGACAACGATGCCCTGCTTTTCCGCGTGCAGGTCGAAGGCGACGGCCTGGTCTGCCACGAAGGCTCCGTGAGCTGCTTTACAAAGTTGTTGGTTGATGGTTCTTAGTTGTTCATGGTGGAGAGCAACGGTGCCGTACACAAACAACCATGAACTAACACCATGAACTAGAACTAAGAACGAATCTCGATCCTTATGAGCCAAAAGCTAAAACTCGGCATTCCCAAAGGCAGCCTGCAGGACGCCACCCTGGCGCTATTTGCGCGCGCGGGCTGGAACATCTACGCCAGCGGCCGCAGCTATTTTCCAACCATTGATGATCCGGAAATCGAGTGCATGCTGGTGCGCGCGCAAGAGATGGCACGCTATGTCGAGCATGGCGCGCTTGATGCGGGGCTGACGGGCAACGATTGGGTGCTGGAAAACGAGAGCGACGTCGAACGCGTTACTTCGCTCACCTATTCAAAGCAAAGCCGCGTCCCGGTCAAGTGGGTTCTGGCGGTCCCGGAAGACTCGCCATTTCAAACGCCGGAAGATCTCGCCGGCAAGGTGATCGCGACGGAACTGGTGGAATACACCAAACGATATTTCGCAGGTAAGAACATTCCGGTAAAGGTCGAGTTCAGTTGGGGGGCGACGGAGGTGAAGCCACCTACCTTGGCTGATGCCATCGTCGAGGTTACAGAAACAGGCTCCAGCCTGCGCGCGAACCGGTTGCGCATCCTTGAAACCTTGATGGAATCGGAAACACAACTGATTGCCAACCGAGCCGCATGGAAGGATGGGTGGAAGCGCAACAAAATTCAAACGCTGAGCCTGATGCTGAACGGCGCAATGGCCGCGCAAACGCAGGTCGGCCTCATGTTGAATGTGCAAAAGGCCAACCTCGACCAGGTGCTTGGCGTGTTGCCCGCACTGAACTCTCCCACGGTTTCGGAGCTGCGCGATAAGGAGTGGGTTGCCGTGAACACCATTCTGGAACAGGCCGTGGTGCGCGACGTCATCCCGCGGCTCAAGGCAGTCGGCGGTACGGGCATCGTGGAGTATCCGCTGAGCAAAGTGGTCCTTTGATTTGGTTTGCTAGACCTTCTACACATAGGCGGAACAGGGTGGCATCGGTATGAAGATCTTCTGGATTGTGCTCGCGGTCCTCGTGTTGGCGCTGGCGACCTTCTCGCTGGTGAACTACCTGCTACAGCGCCGCAAGCTGGCCCGTGCGGAAAAAGATGGTGTTGCCGTTTATGCCACCGTGCTTTCCATCGAACCCGTTGGAGGCTGGGCGAAGTACCTGGAAATGCACAAGATCGTGATGCGGGTGCAGGAACCGGGCGAAATCCAGGGCCGTGAGGTCACGCTCCGTACGCGCCTTGCCCCGGGGCAAAAGATCGTTCCCGGGGTAAAGCTCGCGGTGACCATCGACCCGACGAACCCGAAGCGTGTGTATCCGGCCGGCCCGGAGGCTTCAAAGCGCATCGTGCTGACAGGATCGCGGCAGGAGCGGCGCCAGATGAAGGCACAAAAGTTCGAACGCCAGGTGCCTTCGTCGCGAGAAGCTCGCCGCGCCGAAAACCGGCGCACACCCCGGCGCACACGGGGACTGTAACGGCATACGGAAGCGATACACGAAGCTGGGAGTTCTGAAAGCGCAATGAAGATTCTGAAAACATTCGGCGAAAATGCCGGTAACGCCGAAGCGGCGATTCGGCAGATCGAGCAGCGCGGCGCCGTGAACACGGCCAAGGTCGACGCCGTCGTGCACAAGATTCTGGCTGAGGTGCGGCAGGGCGGTGACGAAGGTGTGCGCGAGTACGCCGTGCGCTTCGATGGGCTTGGCCCCGACCAGCCCCTGCAGGTGACGCGCGCGGAGATGCAGAACGCCTGGGAAGCGACAGACGAAGGCCTGCGCGCGGCCATGCGGCTTGCCCAAGCCAACATCCGCGCCTTTGCCGAGCGACAGCTGCCCAGGGCCTGGAGCTTTCGCCCGCAAGACGGCATGGAGGTCGGCCAAATTGTGCGGCCGCTCGACTCGGTGGGCTGTTATGTGCCGGGGGGACGCTATCCCCTGCCCTCCACGCTGCTGATGACCGCCACGCCGGCCCAGGTCGCCGGGGTCGAACGGATTGTCGTATGCAGCCCCAAACCGGCTCGCGAAACCATGGCCGCGGCCTACCTTGCCGGCGTTACGGAGTTTTACCGCATCGGCGGCGCACAGGCCGTCGCGGCCATGGCCTATGGCACGGTGCAACACGGCGGAACCATCGCGCCTGTAGCCAAGATCGTTGGGCCGGGCAATTTGTACGTCACCGCGGCCAAGGTCGCCGTTTCGCATGAAACCGGCATCGACATGCCCGCCGGCCCGACCGAGATCGTGGTCACCAGCGAGGAGGGCGATGCGAACGGCATCGCCGCGGATCTGGTTGCGCAGGCCGAGCACGATCCGGAGGCGTTGCCCATTTTCATCACGAGCCGGCCGCAGTTGGCCGAAGAGGTCGCCCTAGAAGCCAAGCGCCAGGCCCGTGGCAACGCGATCGCTGAGCAATCGCTTGCCGAGCAGGGTTACGTTTTTGTGACCGCCACGGTCGCCGAAGCGCGTGCGTTGACCAACCGGCTCGCCCCGGAACACCTCACCGTGGACGCGGGCAGCGACCTGCGCTGGGTGCAGAACGCGGGCTCTGTCTTTATCGGCCATCACACGCCGCAGTCGATGGGCGACTACATTTCCGGCCCGAATCACGTGCTACCCACTGGCCGCCATGGACGTGTGCGCGGCGGCCTGAGCGTACTTGATTTTGTAAAGGTCATCACCGTACAGCAATACACGCGCGACGCCCTGCGCGAGGTCGGGCCGCACACCATTGCGCTGGCAGAAGCTGAAGGCCTGAGCGGGCATGCGGAAAGTGTGCGGGTGCGCATGCGATAAGGAGTTCTCAGTTCATCAGTTCTGATTTTTTGCTATTGCTATCTGCTGAAACGGATTGCAGCGCATCGAGACACCCCCGTCGAACTGCATCTGTCTTTCTTTCTGTCGTTCCCGAAGGGAACCTGCTGTTTTGCATTCGCGAATACGTTTACGAGGCATAGGGCCCATGCTTACCGAAGCCGCACCACAAACCGCAGCCACACCCGCGAGCGCCCCCCAGCCCCGCCCGCGCGTGCTCGCCATGCCGGAGTACCATCCGCCGCTGGCCGGGCGCGATGCCCTACGGCTGGACTTCAACGAGAACACCCTGGCGCCCAGCCCGCGCGTGCTCGCCAAGCTGCGCGAGCTGACAGCCGAGGGTTTGACAGTGTATCCCGAGCGCGAGCCCGTGGAGCGCGTCGTCGCCGCGCATCTCGGTCTTGGCAGCGACCAGGTGATACTGACCAACGGCGTCGATGAAGCCATCCACCTTGTTGCCTGCGCCTTTCTCGACGAGGGCGATGAGGCACTCATTTGCACGCCAACCTTTTTCATGTACGACGTGTCGATCAGCATGATGACCGCGCAGCTTGTGCGGGTGCAAACCGACGATTCGCTCGCCTTTCCGTTCGAGCGCTTCCTTGCGGCCATCACACCGCGGACGCGGCTGATCATCGTCGCCTCGCCCAACAATCCCACCGGTTCCGTCGTCAGCCGTGAACATCTGCTGACCATCGCCCAGGCAGCCCCGCAGGCCGTGCTGATGGTCGATGAAGCGTACTTCCACTTTTTCGGCGACACGCTGTTGGGCGACGTGGCCGCGTTTCCCAACCTGATCGTGGCGCGTACCTTTTCCAAGGCATATGGGCTCGCCAGCCTGCGCATCGGCATGCTCGCGGCTAATCCGCAGTTGATTGGCTATTTGCGCAAAGTGAGCTCGCCTTACAACGTGAACGGGGTCGCGCTGGCCGTGTTGCCCGAAGCGCTTGCCGATGAAGCATACCTGGATTGGTATGCGAACGAGGTGCACGGGGGACGCGAACGCGTGTTCGCTGCCTTGCAACAGCTCGGCGTGCCCACCTGGCCCTCCGCGGCCAATTTCGTGTTGATGGACATCGGCCCTCGCCATAAGGAGTTTTGCACGGCCATGCGCCACCGCGGTGTGCTGCTGCGCGACCGTTCCTCCGACCCCGGCTGCGAGGGGTATGTGCGCTTCACCATAGGTCCGGAGGAGCATGTCACCCGCGGCCTCGAAGCCTTGCGAGCAGCGCTTGGCGAGCTTGGATGGACACCTGCGGAAAGTCGGCACGCACGGCGTACCGGCACCGAGCCTCGCGAGTTTGAGTAGGCGCAAGCGTGAATACGAATCACACTCCCCTTCATCTAATTTCCGTGTGAAGGAGTTGGACATGAATGCGATGGAACGTCGTTCGGTGCAGCAAAAGGGTTGGTTAGGTTTCGCGGTTCTTGCCGGCTTGCCGATGATTGGAGTGCTGATGCTCAGCGCTTCCCTGAGCCTGTTTTTGGTTGCATTGCTGATCTCGCTGCTCTGTGGAGCGTTTGCGGTGGGTTTGCCCTGCTATCCGCGAAACTGCGGGCAAAGGGACAGCATCGCAATCCTTTGTTCTAGAATCGGGGGATGAGCAAGCGCAGCAAGCCATTTTTGGTGGCTCCGCTCATTCCTTTTCTGGCGTTCGCCGGTATTTTCGGCGTCGAGCGGCTGCATGGAAGCCCCTACCTTTCAGCCTTTGTCATAGGCTGGTGCGTGCTGTTTTCGGGGCTGTTTGCTTATGTTGTGCAGCAGGCTCTGGAGGCACGCCGCCGCCGTGCGCGACCGTAGATCGCGTGTGACGAAACGGATCTGGGCGGTTCTGAAAGAATGCGCTACGATGGCTCAGATCGAGCGAGGTGTTGAATGAAGCTGGGTGTGCATCGTCGTCGTTGTGCTGCGTTCTCAGCCTGCTTTGCAAGCATGAGCAGCACTTTGCCCATGTTGAACCGATCTGGTAGCCATCAGCACCCTCTTGCCTTTGTCGCTCTGACCTTGACGAGGGCCACCTTTTTTGCCCTCACGATCAATGAATTTCGGTTAGCGAGGAAAAGCGGCGAAATGGACAGTGCCGCCTGCGGAGGACGCTTTTCATGGCTGCGCAAGCGGTAGTGGCTGATCCGTTGCGGGTCGGTACGGTCGAGCGCAAAACGCTGGAAACGAAGATCGCGCTGCGCCTGGACGTGGATGGCCAAGGACGGTACGACGTGTCGACGGGCATCCGCTTCTTCGATCACATGCTCGAAAGCTTCGCCAAGCACGGGGGCTTCGATCTCAATCTTGCCTGCACGGGCGACCTTGATGTGGACCAGCATCACACAGTGGAAGACGTCGGTATCGCACTCGGCGAGGCCTTTGGGGACGCGTTGGGTGACAAGCGTGGGATCCTGCGAGCCGGCTACTTTGTTATGGCCATGGATGAAACACTGGCCGTGGCCGCGGTCGATCTTTCCGGACGTGTCGCTTGTGTGGTGCAAGATGAGCTCACCCAGCCGCTGGTCGGTGACTTCCAAACCGAGCTCGTACCGGATTTCTTTGACGGCTTTGCCCGTGGCGCCAAGGCCAATGTGCATGTAAAGACGATGTACGGCCGCTCGAATCATCACAAGATCGAGGCGATCTTCAAAGCATTTGCACGGGCCATGCGCGGCGCGTGTTCGCGCGATGAGCGCATGCGGGATTTGTTGCCGAGTACGAAGGGGTTGTTGTGACGTCGTCCCCTGCTTTGTCGTCCCCTGCTTTGTCGTCCCATAGCGTAGCGAAGGGACCTGCTGTTGTGCCCCCACGAATTTTCGGAACAGCAAATCCCTCCGTTTCACTACGGGATGACAAGAACGTTGGGTTCTTGACCAGGACCGGCGGTTGTTTCACATGATCGCCGTTATCGACTACAAAGCCGGCAACCTCACCAGCGTCGTAAAGGCATTACGCTATCTTGGCGCGGACGACATCCTGGTCACCCAGCAGCCAAGCGAGGTGCGGCGTGCGGCAAAAATCGTGCTGCCGGGTGTCGGTCACTTCCGGTCGACACAACTCCTGCATGATCTCGGCCTAACCGCCGCCCTCCGCGACGCTGTCGCGGAAGGCACACCCTTTCTGGGCATTTGCGTCGGGCTGCAGTGGCTTTATGAGGGCTCGACCGAGGCGCCGGAGACCCCTGGCCTGGGTCACTTCGCCGGGCAATGTGAACGCTTTCCCGCGATCTATGACGGCGCAGATCTGAAGGCCCCCCATGTGGGCTGGAATTCGCTGGAAAAGGCACGGCCCGGATCGAAACTGCTGGCCGGCGTGGACCCGGGCAGTTTTGTGTATTACACCCATTCGTGGCGTGCGCCCGTCACCGTGGATACGGCAACGACGACCGTCTACGGCGGTGCGTTCACGGGCGCGGTCGAGCGGGGTAACGTGATGGGGGTGCAGTTCCACCCGGAAAAATCGGGCGACACGGGACTGCAGGTTCTGAAGAATTTTCTGATGTTTTAGCATCAGAAACTGCGGGTGAGCTTTTCGCCGCCCCAGGCGAACAGCAGATCCCTGCGCTACGCTACGGGATGACAAGCCTAGGAGAAAGGGCCGACATGAGCACAGCGACGGATCTCAGTAGTAGCGAGCAGGCTGACCTCGACGGGCAAGCCTACGCCAGCGGCAGTGAGCCGCGGGGCGAAACCGTAAAGCTCGACATCACCAATAATTGGACCGGTCGTAATGAGTTGCCTTTTGAGCTCATGGCCGAACGCCTTTTGGAGATCGAGGCGCAGGACGAGCGTGGCCTGCTGCAGAAGGGGCCCATGACGGTCCGCTTCGGCAAACCCGTTTTGCTCGACGGCCAAGGCTGGGCGTGTGTGTTCACCATGAGCGCCATGGGGCGGGACCATGCGTCGCCGGCGCGCGGCATCGACGCTGTGGATGCCCTGCAGGCGGCATTCACCATGGTACATAAACAGCTCACCGGCATGAGCCGCAGGCACCGCATCACCTTTGGCGGCGATGAGGAACTCGGCTTCGCCCCGGCAGGGGCGCCGGCGGACGCGAAGGCGGCAGGCTGTCCCGTGATGGGCGGTTTGGCCGCGTCGTAAGCCGAAGCAAAATGCAGCTTCCCTGCGGGATTGACTGGAAAAGCAGATTCCCTGCGGGAATGACAAAAGGTAAGAGAAGCTGTGCTGACAAAGCGTGTCATCGCCTGCCTTGATGTGCGAGGTGGACGGGTAGTGAAGGGTGTGCAGTTTGTCGACATCGTCGATGCGGGCGATCCGGCAGAGCTCGCGCACCGGCATGCCGCGCTCGGCGCTGATGAGATCGTGCTGCTCGACATTACTGCCACGCACGAGGGCCGCGGCACGCTGCTCGACACGGTAAAACGCACAGCAGAAGCGCTGTTTGTACCATTCACCGTTGGCGGCGGCATCCGCTCGGCGGAGGATGCAGCTGCAGTTTTCGAGGCTGGGGCCGACAAGGTGTCGATCAACTCCTCGGCGCTCGCACGTCCGGAGTTGATCGGCGAGATCGGCGGGAGCTTCGGCGCGCAGGCCGTGATCGTGGCCATTGACGCCAGGCGTGCGGCCGGTGAGGTCGATCCGATCGGGACGGCGGAGGTGTACGTCGCCGGTGGGCGAAAACCGACCGGCCGACGCGTGG
>CAXTNA010000010.1:11022-21297 GCA_964245535.1 uncultured Acidobacteriaceae bacterium
TGGTGGAGTGGGCTCGCGAGGCTGAGCAGCGCGGCGCGGGCGAGATTCTGCTCACCTCCATGGACACCGACGGCATGCGCCGCGGCTTTGATTGCGATCTGACCGCGCGGGTCTCTGAAGCCGTGCAGATTCCGGTAATTGCCTCGGGCGGCGCAGGCTCGGCACAGCACTTCGCCGCGGTTTTCAGCCATGGGCCGGGTGGCGGCAAAGCCGACGCGGCGCTCGCGGCCAGCATCTTCCATTTCGGCATCACCGATTCCCGAGCGCTGAAAACCGAGGTCGCCAAAAGCGGCATCGCCATGCGTCTGCCCTGCTAAATGAGATTATGTGCGGCTTTTCTACCGTTTGGTTCTGCTTTTCACTGCTTCTTCAAGAGTTTCAGCATCTCAGGTGGAGACGAGGGCAGAGATGAAAAAGTCCGTGGGCAAAAAAACGGTGGCGTCCGTACCAGGCGAGCAACCGCCAGTCTTTTACCGAGTAAACTCGCTCCTGCACACGGTGCGCCACATCGCACGGTATGAGGATCAGGTTTGCACGCTGTTGCATGAGATTCAGACTTCAGGTCGGCTCAATCCCACCACGCATGAGGAACTGACTGTTTTGCTCGAGGAAATTCCGTCGTCTGAGTATTTGGACGATTTGCGGGCGCTTGAGCAGGCGCTGCAGTCGCCTGCCGGTGAAGACGCTCGCCGCAAACGTACTGCATAGGGATCAAGCGCATAAACCACCCTCGCCGCTCGCTACCACAGCAGAGCAAGCGACCTTTCCTGCGAAAATAGCCTGATGTTGATTCCTTCCATCGACCTCATGGGCGGTCGTATCGTGCAACTGGTGCAGGGCGAAACGCTCAAGCTCTCCTTCGACAATTTCGATCACTGGATCGACCGGTTTTCGGCTTACCCTTTGGTGCAGCTGATCGATCTCGATGCGGCTATGCGGCAGGGCGAGAACCGGGCCCTGATCGAGATGATCGCCAAGCGCCTTCCCTGCCAGGTTGGCGGAGGTCTGCGTTCGGCCGCGGACGGCCAGCAGCTGCTCAAGGCAGGAGCAAAGCGGGTGATCTACGGCTCAAGCCTCTTCGGGGCTCCGGAAGCAGAAACAAAGTTCCCGCGACATAAGCTGATCCGGCTCGAGTTCGCCCAAGAGCTTCGTCGAGCGCTCGGCGAAGATGCACTGTGTTTTTCGGTCGACACGAAGAACGGCAAGGTCGCTGTGCGGGGTTGGAAGGATTCAGTCGATTTAACGCCCGAGGAGGCGATGACCTGGCTGGAAGATTCCTGCGGGGCTTTTCTATACACGCATGTGAACACGGAAGGCACGATGCAGGGCTTTCCGATCGGCATCGCGGCTACCTTGCGCTCCACCACCGCCAAACAGCTGATCGTTGCCGGGGGCATTCGGGAGCGGCGTGAGGTGGACGAGCTCGATGCCATGGGCGTGGATGCCGTTGCCGGTATGGCGGTGTATTCAGGGGCGATGGAGGCCTGACCGCTACTGCTACTCATGTGGCCACACAAGACGGCCGTTCCCCGTCATCTCTAAATTTCCATGCCAGAAAGACGAATCGCGATAGCTACTCGCTGCCCTCATCCCCGTTCACCGCATAGTAGCCCTTGCGCGCTTGGACCTGATTTCCTTTGCCGCAATCCATCTCGATGCGCCGGTATTTGCCATCTGTGGCTTTGTTGGTGGAGGTATAGCTGAGCAGGTACTGAGTGCGCAGTTCGTCCTGAATCTGATCGAAGGCATCTTCCAAACGGCGGCCGTTGTTGCCGACATTGATCACCCGGCCACCGGTTTGCGAGGCAAGCTGTTGCATGTCCCGGTCGCCGGTGTACATGCCGCCGTACCCGCCAAAGCCGCGGTCCGCGATCAGGATGACGTAGATGATCGTATTGGCTTTTTGCGCGGCCTCTGCGGCGGTTTTCAGGGTTTCCTGCGAGCCCTGGTCGCCGCCGTCGGTCAGCATCACGATCACCTTGCGCCCGGTTTGCGACTGCAATTTGTCATGGGCAGCCAGGTACACCGCGTCATAAAGCAATGTGCCGCGCGGGTTTGATGTCGGGAAGGGCCCGCCGCCAATGCCCGGGACGCCGCCGGATGAACTCGCGGAATTGATGCTGGCCTTATCCATGGCGCGGCGCAGTTCATGCGCATTGTTGGTGTAATCGGCCATCAGGTCGACGTTCACATCGAAGGAAATCAGAAACGCCTCGTCCTTGGGGGTAAGCACCTCGCTCAAAAAGCGCGCACCGGATTCCTTTTCCAGCGGCAGAACATTTTGCTGGCTGCCGCTGGTGTCCAGCAGGATACCGATGGTCAGCGGCAGATTTTTCTCCTGCGTGAGGCGCTTGATGGTTTGCGGGGTTTTGTCTTCGGCAACCTGGCAGCTGTTTTTATCTAAACCGGTGACAAAGCCATTCTTATCGCGGACGGAAAAATACACGTTTACCAGGTTTACGTTGACCTTCAGGGTGCTGGCGGCGTCGCCGCGCTGTTCCTGCGGCGGCGGTGCGCTGCTCATCGGTGGCGGGCCGTCGGGTGTGGGCGCCTCCTGCGCGTGAAGAAGGGGCATGGCGCACAACAGCGCGACCGGAACAAGCGCCGGCAAAAGGGCGGAGCGGCAAAGCGCACGGAATCGCATATCGTTGTGTTAGACGAGACTCAGGGCCTTTTTGGATGAGCGGCCGCAGCACAACGAACGGCATGCCCGGTGCGTCTGAATGAATGTGCCTTCGGTAGCGTACGCTGGTAGTTCCTGGTGCGCGCGCCGGGAGTAAACCTGCGGCAAGGCCAGGAGAGACAGAACATGCAGTCGGTAGCAAAGGCAATGGGAGCGGGATTATTCGGGCTTGGGCTGATGTGTACCCCACTGCGCGCGCAAAACAGCATTCCGGATGCACCCAAGCCGCAAACCCTGCCGCAAATTAACAGCATCACTCCCGTGGCCCCAGCTACGCCGAATGCCACGCCCAACGCGCCTCTGCCCAATGCACCGGCGCCGGCCAGCGACAATGGCGGCGTCACGCCCGGCTCGACGCTGGACTCGGGAAATAGCACCGCGTCTGGGACGGCACGAGATACAGCGCTGCCTTCGGGCTCAAATGCGTCAGCAGCGGATGGGGGCGGTGGGGCGGCACCAGTTTCCCATCGGTCCGATATCCAGGTTCAGGTTAACTTTGTCGAAATCCCCTTTACCGTGAAAGATTCCAAAGGCAGCCTCGTCCCGGGCATCACGCCGCGCGATGTGCGTATCTATGAGAACGGCTTGCGGCAGGCGATCCGGCTTTTCACCGTCGATCCCATTCCGCTTTCGGTCGCCTTGGTGATCGATCAAAGCGTCACCTTCGACACCATGAAGAAGATCAACTCGTCCCTGAATGCGCTGCAAGGCGCGTTCACGCCTTATGACGAAGTTTCCGTTTACACGTACAACAACGGGGTTCATCAGCAGACCGGCTTTAGCGGCGCGCAAAGCACCCGCGTCACCTATGCCCTGGAACGCTCGAAGAGCGAAGGCCGGGAGCCGCTGATGGGCATGACCGGTCCCATCGCGCAGACGACCGTGAAGAACAATCTACCGGTCGACCCGAACACCAATGGGGTTAATCATGCCGGTGTACTGATGCAGGATGTGCCCCGCGAATACCACACGCTCAACGACGCAATCTTGACTGCGGCGGTCGAGGTTGCCAAGGCCGGCCGTGGCCGTCGCCGGGTCATCTATGTCATCTCTGATGGAAAGGAGTATGGTTCCCAGGCAAAGGAAAAGGAAGTGATCCGCTTCCTCCAGACCAACAATATCGCGGTATACGCGACGCTGGTCGGGGACACGTCGGTCCCAGGGGTCGGATTTTTGGACAAGTTTCACCTACCCTTGACCATGCGCGATGATGTGCTGCCCCGCTACACCGACGCCACCGGCGGCGAATGTGACCCGGAGTTCCGGCCGCGCTCCATCGAAACGAACTTTGCACGGCTCACAGAGCAGGTGCGCACGCAGTATGCGGTCGGGTATTACAGCCACGAGCCTTTCATTGACGCAAAATATCGCCCTGTAGACGTGCGCGTGATGCGGCCTAACCTGAATGTGATCGCAAAAAAGGGATACTACCCGTCAGGGAGTTCCACCTCCGGCTTACCCGCTCCGGCGCGGTCCGGCTCCGCCCTTGACGCTCCCGGTGGAACTGCGAGCATCCCTGCCGGTAGCGGCCCCACAACCCCTTACGCTATCCCTTAGTCGTGCTGGTTCCCTCGCTCTCGACTTTTCCAGGAGCAGCCGGGGCGGGTCTTGCCCTGTTAGCTGCCGTCAGCTGGGGCGGAGGGGACTTTTCCGGCGGCATGGGGGTAAAAGCTACCGGCGGTTCGACGCGCGGAGCTGTTCGCCTTGTCGTCACGGGGCACGGGCTTAGTTTGGCGGTGCTGCTGGCGATCCTTCTCCTTCAGCATGCATCCTGGCCCGGGCGTGCGCCTGTCCTTTGGGGCGTCGGCTCGGGCGTGGCTGCAGGGCTTTCTTTGGTTGCGTTCTATATCGCGCTTGCCCGCGGCGCGATGGGAGCTTCTGCGGCCGTCAGCGGTTTGCTTGCCGCTGCCATTCCGGCGGTTGCGTCCGTCTGGCTTGAGGGCGCACCCGGTCCGCCGCGGCTCCTCGGCTTTGGTTGTGCAGCCATCGCTATCTGGATGATCGCGGTCACACCAGAAAGCGGCGATGCTGCCTCGACGCCATCCCACAGCACGACCGCCCTGGCCGTTACGGGCGGCATAGGCTTTGGTATATATTTTGTAGGGCTTCGCTTCGCCAACACAGCCGGCGTGTTGGAACCGATCGCTTCCGCGCGCGCAGGTAGCTTTGTCAGCTGTTTGTTGCTTTTAGGATTGCTTCGGGAGCCGGCACCCATGCGGGCCGCCGACCCATCCGGCATATCTGCAAGCAGGTCCGCGTGGCTTGGCCGCCAGGCTTGGTTGTGGGCATTGGGTGTGGCGGTGCTCGACACCGGGGGCAACCTGCTCTTCATCGCCGCCACCCGCGCCGGTCGGTTGGATGTTGCGGCCGTGCTGGCGTCCCTCTACCCCGCATCCACAATCCTGCTCGCGGCGCTACTGCTGAAAGAGCGGCCCAATCGTCGACAACGCGTGGGTATGGCTCTCGCCCTGGCCGCTGTGGTTCTGATTACGGTTTGAGGGCTGAGCGTTCTATTGCGGGGCGGAGCCGTCTAGCTGGCCTTTTCGGCGGAAGGAGCCGATGTGTGCCGCGTACCGTCGTGCTTGGCACGCGCGGTTACCTTCTTCACCACAGCTTTTGCATCGTCCTTGCTAAGATCGATGCCACTCGGATCAAAGGTCGGCGAGGGATACTTCAGTTTCAAGCTGTCCAGCGCTTCTACCAGAATGGTTGAAATGGCTACATCGCGGTACCACTTATGATCCGACGGGATCACGAACCAAGGTGCGTGTTTCTGGCTGGTGGACTCGAAAATATCTTCGTAGGCATCCATGTACTGGGGCCAGAAGCGCCGCTCCGCAAAATCCGACGCGGACAATTTCCAGTGCTTGTCGGGTGTGTCGATCCGGGCCTGTAAACGCCGCGTTTGCTCTTCGTGCGAGATGTGCAGGAAGAACTTCAGCAGCACCACATTATTGTCAGTAAGCGTTTTTTCCCATGCGTTGATATCCTCCATGTGGCGCTTCGCCTCTTTGCCGGAGAGCGGTCCGTGCACACGTGGAGAAAGCACATCTTCGTAGTGGGATCGATTGAAAATACCGATCATTCCACGCGGCGGCACCTGTGCCTGGCAGCGCCATAGGAAATCATGCCGCGCTTCCAGCGCCGTCGGTACCTTGAAGGCCGCCACCTGGCACCCTTGTGGATTGATGCCGGAGAAAATGTGCCGAATGGTGCCGTCCTTGCCGGCCGTGTCCATGCCTTGCAGCACGATGAGCAAAGCCTTGCTCCCGTCGGCAAAAAAGACTTCCTGTAGCTCGTCCAGCTGCTTGCGATGTTTTTCCAGCACCGGATCGGCAGCATCGCCGCCGTCAAAGGCACCCGTGCTGTCGGTCGGCAGATCTCCCAGCCTGACCTTCGAACCGGGCTTTACAAGATACGACGATTTCACCCTCATGCAAGATTCCCTCAAGACCGGGCAGGTAAAGGCAAAGAACGCATCCTTAGCGAAAAACAGCAGAGAACGGGCAGTTAATGCGGTCCAAACCCGTTCGCTAAAGGATAGTCGTCTTCGTCGGCTCTTCGACAGGTTTGGGGGTCACGATATGAGCGGTCTCACCGGGTTTGGTCGAGGCCGTAGGCTCGTCATTGATACCCTTCATCCCTTCCTTGAAGCCCCGCAAACCCTCGCCCAGCCCTTTGCCAAGCTCCGGTAATTTTTTTCCCCCAAACAAAACAATCGCCACAACGGCAAGCACGATCATGTGGGTCGGTGTGAAAAGTTCACCCATGGATGTTCTCCTGCTGCGGAAGCAGACTTCTCCAGGCAGCACCATCTATTTTCGCACGCTCAGCCGGTTCTTGCCGGAACACCTTTTCCGCTCCTCTGTCACAGAAACATCACGTTCTCTAGGCGCAAGCTGCCGTCCCAGCGGAGAGTGCACGGCTCATCATGCCTAGGCCCTGACTCTACACGCTCGCCCCAGGTGGTACTCCGAACGGAACGGCGTTGTATCCTGAACAGGTTGCCTGCCGCCACGGCAGCCGATCGAGCGACTCCGGCCCGCCGGCGCTCCGTTTTGATGAGGATCTGTGTTGCACAAGAACTGCCGAATGCCTTCCCGCGTATTGCGCCGTAGCCTGGCCGCCTGCACCCTTTCTTTGATCTCCGCCCTGGCCTTTGGGCAAGCGCCGAACTCCAGTTCCAGTCAAACCGGGACAACCGCGGCACCGGGTACCGCGCCCATACAGTCGCGCGCCGCGGCCGCGCAGATCACGCCGCAGTTGGTCACCAGGTACAACGAACGGTACGACATCTTCGGCGGGCTCAGCTTTATGAACGGCCAGGCCGGCCAGAACCTGCCTAACCGCTACAACATGGGGGGCGGCGAGGTGACAGGCATCTATTGGCTTGGCTCCCGGCCCGTGCCGCGGCTGGGCGTTGTTGCGGATTACCGTATCGAAGCGGGCACCACACCCATCCTGCCGACGCCACAGTTTGGCCGCAACCGCGTTCTTGTATACCAGAACATCTTCTCCGCAGGCGTGGAATATCGCGGCCCAAAAAACCGTTACGCCGCCGTCGGCTACCACGCCCTGATCGGAGCCTCGCACGGCACCTTTGACTCCGCGATCACGGGGTATCCCGCCAACAGCACGCCTCTGCCGACCGCCTCTGAAGCGGGTCTATACCAGAACAGCACGACACCCTGGGGCGCGGTGGGCGGCTCGCTTGACTTCAACCAGAGTCCCCACCTCGCCATACGGCTTTCGCCCGACCTCATCTTCGAACATTTCGGCACGGAAACGCGCGAGTTCTTCTCCATCGGCGGCGGGGTGATGTACCGCTTCGGCAAACGCCAGAAGTGAACCGGGCACAAGAAACGAACATCTTTCTTACGGTTCCGTACGCCGAGCTCAGCCGAAAGAGGAAGGAATCTGCTTGACGGGCCGGGGCAGCCAAGCGGACCCCTTCCGCAAATGTCAAAGATGTCGCTCAGAACTTCTAAAAGTTCTGCGCCAAAAACTCCGGCGAAACCGGGTTCTCATACACCGAGTAGTCCCGCGTTACGACGGTGAGCCCGCTCGGCGAAACGAAGTACCGCTTCCGGTCTTCTTCCGGGTCATAACCGATCACCGTGTTGTCCGGGATATTCACGTTGCGGTCGATGATGGCATGGCGGATACGACAATGACGGCCCACATTGACGTGCGAAAAAACGATGCTTGAATCAACGTCGGCGTAGCTATTGATGCGCACATCATGCGAAAGCACGGAGTTCCGCACGACGGCACCCGAAACGATACAGCCTCCGGAGACGATGGAATTGATGGCGGTACCGGTACGGCCGGGCTCCCCGAAAACGAACTTCGCCGGCGGGTACTGGTAGGAGCGGGTGCGCATGGGCCAGCTTTTGTCGTAAAGATTAAAGGTCGGCACAAATCCGGCGACATCCAGGTTTGCTTCGTAGTAAGCATCCAGGGTGCCGACATCGCGCCAGTACAGCGCGTGCTGCTTGTTTTCATCCACGAAGTTGTACGCGTGCATGCGGTGGCGGCCAAGCAGCTTGGGTAAAATGTCGTGTCCGAAATCGTGCTTGGAATCAGGATCTTCGGCATCCCGCATCAGTTCAGGCAGCAACACGTCGGTGTTGAAGAGGTAAATGCCCATCGACACATCGACCATCTCCGGGTTGAAGGGCGAGCGGAGATCGGTCTGTTTCGGTTTTTCCACAAAGCCGGTGACTTCTCCATTCCTGGCTACCTCCACGACACCGAAGGCCGAAACTTCGATGGGCTGCACGGGAAGGGTGGCGATGGTCACGTCGGCGCCGGATTCGCAGTGCTGCGACATCATCAACGCGTAATTCATCTTGTAAATGTGATCGCCGGAGAGGATGAGGCAGTACTTGGGTTCTTCGGCGCCGATCGAGTAAATGTTCTGGAACACCGCATCGGCGGTTCCCTGATACCAACTCTTGGAGACGCGCTGCATGGGCGGCAGAATCTCGATAAACTCACCGAGTTCGCTGGCAACCACGCCGCCCCACCCCTCGCGAATGTGGCGATTCAAACTAAGCGCTTTGTACTGCGTGAGGATGTACACCTTGCGCAAATCGCTGTTGATGCAGTTGGAAAGGGTAATGTCGATGATGCGATATTGCCCGGCGAACGGCACTGCCGGTTTGGCCCGGTCACGCGTCAAGGGAAACAAGCGCTCACCGGCGCCCCCGGCAAGCAAAATGCCCAGCGTATCTCTCATGCTTGTGCTACCTCGAAAACCACTCCCCTGTGACGCGAATTGAGACAAGAAGGACGCCCGAATGTACCATGGCGCAAACGCAAACTTCCACCCCAGCCCCGGATGACGCTAAGACCGCGCTTCGCCACCGGCTTCATCGGTGCCTTCCGCCTCGTCTGCGCCAAACTCTTCCGTGGTGATCCGAAGACTTTTCAAAAAACTTAGGTCGTGACGCGTGAACGGTCCTTCCACCGCGTCCTCTGTCGCCGTTCCTTCCTCTTCGTCTTCCACCTGGTTGAGGCCGATGGTCGCTTCCAACATCAACAGAACATCGAAGCCCTGTTCCCGAATTTCCCGAACCACGTCAGCGATCTGCTCCGATTCGCTGACGGACTCGTGGATGGCCTCGCCTAACTTCTGAATGAGATTCTTGACCTGTTGATTCAACGCCACCTCCGGCTGAGGACAAATCGCCATGCCCACGCCTTAGCTTCCCAAAGGGCTTCGCAACATGCGAAGTACCTTTCGAAACAAACAGCGGCGGGTTGTACTGATTTAAGGGTACGCTCTCCGCCGGGATGTGCCAATGGCCCAATTGGGCCGGCACAACGACGAAAGTGCGCCAGAGTTATACACGGGTATGGTGGTCAGCCCAGGCCTCTTCGAGGCGGTGTGCCAGATCTTCCACCGGCTTCGCCTGTTGCTTGCGTCCAAGGACCAGAAAACCGGCCGCTGCTGCACAGAGGCCACCAATCGTCCAGATCACCTTCTTCATCGTCTACGTACCCTCACCTTATGCGTGCTTGCGGCTTCTCTGCCGCGGTGCATTTCGCTTTGGATGCAGGTGCGTGCTCGAACGACACTCTCCTTCACCCGGTTTGCTTGAAGAAGGTCCGCCTCCGGACCCCTAGGCCGGCCGGACGCCCAATCGTGAGAGTTTACATACACGGACGTACACTGGGAGGCGTGGACAGGGTTCGTTTCGGTCGCGCGCTGGGCTATGGCACTCGCCATGCCGCAAAAACTCTCGCAGCCGCCGTAGACGCGGCCACGGCCCCTTCGTCGACACCGGTACATCAGCCCCGTGCCGCTCAGGCCCCTTCCGCACAGCCTTCAGCAACCGCTCCAACGCAAGCAGCACCCCCACCCCGGCAGAACTGGCAAGCTGTTGATTCTGCTGGTTCCAGAAAACCTGACACCGCGAGGATCCGGCAGGGTGCGCACCATTTGCGACGCTCCTTCTGGCAGCCCCTCGCTGTTTTTACTGGGGCCCTATGGTTGCGGGTCACGGGTGTTATCTTTGCTCTGCTCGCAATCACCATGGGCGGCAGCACGTGGCGCGCCCGTGGGGCCCTTCGGCCTGGTGCGGGAA
>CAXTNA010000010.1:21307-28830 GCA_964245535.1 uncultured Acidobacteriaceae bacterium
TCACGCTGCTTTTTGGGTACTTCGCAGTCAGCAGCTTTGTACGCGCCAACTTAAAGGAACGTCGCGGCGCAGCAGGCTAACCCAAGTGCTCCGAGCAACGAAGATTCCGCACGGGGAAGTGCTGTCTCAAAACAGGACAACCAGGAAACCCTGCTCTTTGCTACCCTGAGCGTGCACGTCAGACTGTATTCACCATTTCCCGCTTGGAAGCTGCACGCATGGCCATCATGGAACAAACCCCGATTGGGCGAGATCTCACACTGCGCCGCACTGCTTTGCACTCGACCCACCACAGCCACAAGGCCAGGATGGTTGATTTCGGCGGCTGGGACATGCCCGTCCAGTATCGCGGCCTGATTGAGGAGCACATGGCCGTGCGCACCGGCGTCGGCGTCTTTGACGTTAGCCATATGGGCGACATTCAGCTGCGTGGGCCGAACTCGCTGGCCGCTGTGCAAAGGCTGCTGATGAACGATGCGAGCAAGCTGCAAACCGGCCAGGCACATTATTCGGCGATGTTGTACCCGAACGGGACCTTTGTGGACGATGTTGTGCTGCACAAGCTCGGCGAAAACGACTACCTGATCGTCATCAACGCCGGAACCCGTACCAAGGATGTGCAGTGGGTGCGGGAGGTGATCGGCGGCATGGGCGGCGTACACATCATGGACGTGTCGGATTACTACACCCAGCTGGCCATCCAGGGACCTAAAGCGCAGGCCACCCTGCAAAAACTCACAGCGACAGATCTTGTGCCCATCAAGAATTACTGGTTTACCTGGGGGCAGGTGGCAGGCTGCCACAACGTACTCATTGCGCGCACCGGCTATACCGGCGAGGATGGCTTTGAGATATACATTCCGGCCGACGAACCGACCAGTTCGCGCGTGTGGGGCGAGGTACTCGCGGCCGGCGCAGAGTTCGGCATCCAGCCCTGCGGATTAGGTTCGCGCAATACGCTGCGATTGGAGGCGGCAATGGCACTCTATGGGCATGAGATTTCGGATGAACTGAATGTCCTCGAGGCCAACCTGGGGCGGTATTGCAAACTGGATAAAGGCGTAGATTTTGTCGGTCGCGAGGCGTTGCAAGCCGTCGTCGACGCAGGCGGGCCGGCGAAGCGACTCGTCGGACTCGAGATGCTTGACCGTGGTATCGGACGGGACGGCTACCCGGTGTTGTCGGCGAAGGGTGAGCAGATCGGATATGTTACCTCGGGGTCACCAGGGCCTTTTGTGAAAAAGAACATCGCCTTGGCGTACCTGCCAACCGCCTATACCGAACCGGGAACCGCAGTGGCCATCGAAATTCGCGGGTTGCCGGTGCGGGCGCAGGTAGTGCCGACCCCCTTTTACAAGCGGCCGAAGGTGAGGACCCCAGTCATCACAGCGCCCTTGTCCTAGGGAACATTTTCACCGTATCCAAGCCGGAACACTCACGCGTTCCGTCCTCTTCTACAATTACGAAGGAGAAGCGAACTGAATGGCATACCCCGAAGAGTACCGCTACGCCAAGTCTCACGAATGGTTGGCACTGCAAGGCGAGCTTGGCACGGTCGGCATCACGGACTATGCACAACATTCCCTCGGCGACATCGTTTTTGTGGAACTGCCGAAGGTGGGCCAGGCGATCGAAGCCGGTTCAACTTTCGGCTCGGTCGAAAGCGTAAAGGCAGTCAGCGACCTATACGCACCCATCTCGGGTGTCGTGACCGAGGTAAACGAACAACTGAACAGCGCCCCTGAAACGCTGAACAGCGATGCCAATGGCACATGGATTTTGAAGCTGGAAGTCCGGAACACAGACGAAGCGGACGCGCTGCTTTCGGTGGCCGACTATGAAAAATTTGTCGCAGAAGAAACGGGTCACTAAGTGTCACTAAATATAGTGCGCTGTCTTTTCCTCTGCGATCTGACCTGAGCTTGCCGGACCGGAGCCTCTGCTTCCGAATTGCCGCAAGGAGTGTGCATGCGCTATCTACCGAAATCTCCGCAGGATCGCACCGAAATGCTTGCCGCGATCGGCGTGTCCTCCATCGAGGAACTCTTCACGACGGTCCCTGAAGAATATCGTCTCACCCGCAATCTCGCTATTCCACGCCAGCATGCGGAAAGCGAGGTGTTAGAGCGCTTCAAGGCCTATGCGGCCAACTTGGCTTCGGGCGATGCGAACGAGCTAGCCAAGCTGCCCACTTCGCAGAAGTACACGAGCTTCCTCGGGGCCGGTGCCTACCGACACTACCGTCCAGTGGTTATCGATTCACTCGTGCAGCGGGGTGAGTTCCTCACCAGCTACACACCGTATCAGCCGGAGATCGCACAGGGCACCCTGATGGCGATGTTTGAGTTTCAGACCATGATCTGCGAACTCACGGGCATGGAGATCGCGAACGCGAGCATGTACGACGGATCGACAGGCGCAGCGGAAAGTGTACTGATGGCTTGCCGCGTGACGGGCAAAAGCGGCTGTGTGGTCGCGCGCACCGTGCATCCGGAGTATCGCGAAGTACTGAAAACTTCAACACAGCACCAGGGCATCGACATCGCCGAGTTTGGATATGACCGGAGGACCGGGCGCGTGGATTTAGCCGCGCTTGAGGCCGCACTCACACCCGATACGGCCGCCGTGCTCATTCAATCGCCGAATTTTTTCGGAACGATTGAAGATATTTCGAGAATTGCCGATATAGCCCATAGCAAAGGCGCGTTGTTGATCGTGTCCATTGCCGAGGCGGTCTCGCTGGGGATCGTGAAGCCGCCAAAGGAGGCCGATATCGTTTCGCTCGAAGCGCAGAGCTTTGGTGTGCCGGTGGGCTTTGGCGGACCATATTGTGGCGTCATCGCGTGCAAGGAAAAGTTCCTGCGCCAGATGCCCGGTCGCCTGGTCGGCGAAACCAAGGACGTAAACGGCAAGCGCGGCTTCGTCCTCACGCTTTCCACGCGAGAGCAGCACATCCGGCGAGAAAAGGCGACCTCGAACATCTGCACGAATCAGGCGCTGGTGGCCCTGATGGTGACAATTTTCATGACCGTGTATGGCAAGCAGGGTTTACGTGAACTTGCCGAGCAAAATCTTGCCAAAGCGGAGTATCTGCGCCGGAGTCTCCTCGAGACTGGCGCGAAGTCGCTGTTCGACGGCACTCCGCGGTTTCATGAGTTCGTCATCGACGCTGGTGTGCCTGCAGCTGAGTTGAATGAGGACTTGCTCGAACAGGGCATCGTCGGCGGGCTCGCGCTGGCGAAGTGGTATCCGGAGCTGGGCAAAAACGCGGCACTCTGGTGTGCGACGGAGATTACAACGCGGGCGCAGATCGACGCAGCAGCCGAGGTGCTGGCGCGGACTGGACAAATGTCTTCCATGCAGGGCGAATTGGTCAGCGCTGATTAACGATTTTGTCTACAAAGAGGAGCAAGCGATGCAGGATCTTCACGAGTACGCCGTGACCGTCACCTGGACTGGCAACAAGGGCACAGGCACCACAGGGTACAAAGGCTACAGCCGCGCCTTCGAACTGGAGGCTGAAGGCAAGCATGGCATCGCCGGCTCTTCCGATCCGGCTTTCCGCGGGGATGACGGGCGCTGGAACCCCGAGCAGTTATTGGTGGGTTCGCTTTCCGCCTGCCATAAGCTGTGGTTCCTTCATCTGGCCGCGGTCGCGGGCGTCGTGGTCACCGAATACGTGGATCACGCCGAAGGCACGATGCGTACGACGCCCGGTGCCGAAACGGGGCGCTTTGAATCCGTTACGCTGCGGCCGCACGTAACCATCACGACGGCTTCGGACGCGAGCAGGATCGTCGCCCTGCATCAAGAGGCGCACCGCCGTTGCTTCATCGCAAACTCGGTAAACTTTCCCATACGATGCGAGCCGGTGACCAGGCATGAAACCGAGACCGAGATGGAGTTGGCGGCCCCGGAATCCGAAAGCGTTCATGGACGTTAGCGCGCTGGAAGGACAGGAATTAAGCGCTGTCGAGTTCGTTGCGGACTACCTGCGCCTGCGCTTCGATGGTCCCCTGTTGACCCTGTACGCGTGGCCGCACGTTTTGCTGGCAGATTTTTCCATAGCCTTCGGCGAGCCGGAATACCGCAACGCCCTGTGCGCGCAAATTGGGGAGATGGTTGCCACAGCATCCCTTGAAGAACTTGATG
The DNA here is from genome assembly GCA_964245535.1 of uncultured Acidobacteriaceae bacterium. Classification (GTDB taxonomy): domain Bacteria; phylum Acidobacteriota; class Terriglobia; order Terriglobales; family Acidobacteriaceae; genus Granulicella. The sequence goes on from CAXTNA010000010.1 coordinate 25,460, forward strand.
CGTTGACGATTGAGTTCGAATCGGGCACTGTGATTGCGCTGAGCTTGCGAGAAGAGGATCTGGATGGACCGGAATCGGGCAGCTATTCGGTCGATGGCAGCGACACAGACGCCGAGGAGTTTTAGATGGCCGCCATCCATGTGCAACATTTCTTAGACCGCGCTCAAGATTTTCTACAGGGCATGCAGTTGCTTCGAGAAGGTGAGCTATACCGTAATTCCTCTGCGTTGCTAGGCATTCATGCGGCTGTTGCTTACACTGATGCGTTACGGGTTGGCTTGGGAGATGAGACTCTGGCTTCTGAGGACCACCAAGCCGCGGTGAAAGCGTTGCGCCTGCTCTTGTTGTCGAGCGGCCAAGATGTTGAAAGTGGTCTGCGCCATTTGCGCTCGTTGTTGGGAAAAGAGAACGTGGTGGCTTACGGGGATCGTCGACTCTCTACAAATGATTACCAATTGATTTTCACGCAGGCCGAGCGTTTTGCGAAATGGGCCAACATGGCAGGTGATCAGTTACATATAGAGGGATGGTCATATGGCAATGCATGAGCGAACGCAAATGGGTCGCGCAAAGAATGCCATTCTCTCTTTGCTGGAACGCCGCCTGTCGGTGCCCAAGATATATCTCGATGCGCAGTGGGCCGGAACCACGGTAGAAGTACTCGCCATTGATCGGGATGGCGTAGGTGACGTACACGCCGTACTCATGTTCGCAAGACCTACGTTGCACGCTCCGGTGCCTGACTTGGCGCAAGAGACTCAGCAGATCAGCAGTTTGCTCGGTCGTTGCGCAGAGCTTCCGGCTCAATATAAGTACATTGCAGCCGTAGACGTCACAGAGCTTGGATCCATGTTCCCTTTCGAATTACCTGAAGAAATGAGGGATCACTCTTTTTCGCCGGATGGCCTCGGTCGGGTTGGATTCATATCGGCAGAAGTGCCAAGGGACCACGAGCCTAAAGTAACTGTAATCGTCAGACCAGAACGCTTTCGTGCACTCGTTGCCACGCTTGCCTACGATTACGTACATCAGCATTCAGCAGATTGGGAGATCCGAGCCTGATCTCCAGGAACATACATTATGGTAGACACGAAATTTACAGGAACGCCCAAGAAGGCGACCACGCACGTCAATCAAAACGAGGACCTGATCTTTGAGAAGTCCTCGCCCGGGAAAAAAGCCTATCGGCTAGCGGAATTGGACGTCCCCGCAGCAGACGTCACTTCCCTGCTCGGCGACGCGCTGCGTACGGACGATCTGGGCGTAATGCCGGAACTGAGTGAGATCGAGATCATTCGGCACTTTACTCGCCTTTCGACGTGGAACTACGCCATCGATCTGGGCATGTATCCATTGGGCTCCTGCACCATGAAGTACAACTCCCGCATCAATGAAGCAGTCGCTCGCCTGGAAGGGCTTGCCGAGGCGCATCCCTATCAGCCGGAGTCGCTCAGCCAAGGCGCGCTTGGCATCATGAAGCTGCTAAGTGAGTGTCTGATCGAAATCACTGGGATGGACGCGATTACGTTGCAGCCGGCGGCTGGGGCTCAGGGCGAGTTCACGGGCATCCTGCTGGCGCGGGCGTATCACCAGAGCCACGGCAACCCGCGAAAAAAGATTATTGTGCCGGATTCCGCGCATGGCACCAATCCGGCCACGGCGGCCATCTGCGGCTACCAGGTAGCCAACCTGAAGTCGAACGACCTCGGCATGGTGGACCTCCTCGCACTGGAAAAGCTCGTGGATGAAGACACTGCAGCCTTGATGCTGACGAACCCTTCCACCATCGGCGTGTTCGAATCGGACATTCACAAAATTGCGGATATCCTGCATGCCAAGGGCGCTCTGCTCTACATGGACGGCGCCAATATGAATGCCCTGGTGGCAAAAACACGGCCCGGGGACTTCGGCGCCGATGTGATGCACCTGAATCTGCATAAAACTTTTTCGACACCTCACGGCGGCGGTGGACCAGGGTCCGGTCCGGTCGCCTGCAAAAAGATACTCGAGCCGTTTCTACCGACGCCCGTCGTGAAAACTAACCTCGACGGCACACTCGGGCTCGAATACAACCGTCCGCAGTCGGTAGGCCGGGTACGCGCCTGGTACGGCAACTTCGGGATGTTCATTCGTGCGTTGGCTTACATTCTCGCGAATGGACCCGATGGGCTCCGCCAGACAACAGAAGATGCCGTACTGAATGCAAACTACCTGCGCGCAAAGCTGGAAGGTACCTTTGAGCTGCCATACAAAACACGCTCCATGCACGAGGTTGTGTTTTCCGACAGGCTTCAAGCAAAAAATGGAGTGAAAACCGGGGACATGGGCAAACGGCTCATCGACTATGGCTTTCACGCATACACGACCTCGTTTCCGCTGGTCGTGCAAGGCGCGATGATGATTGAGCCTACGGAGTCGGAGTCAAAGGAAGAGCTGGATTTGCTTGTCGACGCCTTACAGCAGATTGCGCGAGAGGCTGCTGAGAATCCTGAACTCGTGACCACGGCACCGCACAATACCCGGCTACAACGGCTCGACGAGACGACCGCCGCGCGCAAACCTGTTCTGCGATGGAAGGCTCCGCCTGCGAGTTCCCCAGTGCAGCCCGATACGGCAGCGAAAGAGTGGTGAGGACACACGCGTGTGGCTCGGAGATGCGCGCACTACCGGGCCAGACGAACCTCAACCCACTCATCCGTCTTCTCCCAGCGCACATGCAGCTGCGTTGAAGACCCAGTGGTCTTTTCAAAGGAAAGGCTCATCACTTCCTGTGAGGAAGCGAGGTCGCCGCTGCGCATCGGTGTACGGCCGAGGTCTTGCGTTTGATCGTATTGCGTGCCCCACTGGCCAGTTTGCTTGTTCACGATTAGCATCCATGGCGTGCCCGCGGCAGCAGGCAATGTATATAGCGTGTAGCTACCGGCCGGCACGCGCAGGGTGCCGATTGTTAAATCGGCCTCAGTGGTGAAGCTGGTCGCGGGATTGGCCCCGGTCCGCCAAACCTTGCCGTAGGGCACCAAGTTCCCCATGATCGTGCGACAGCGCACAGATGGCGCATTGTAGTGAACGGTGACAGCCTTGCCTTCCAACTGCACGGTAGCGGCGGCGGGCGACGCCAAAGCCTTCCCGTCCACCGCCTGCCCATGGTCTTTCACTGCGGCGGAAGGGCACGGACCTGACGTAGTCTGGGCATGCGCAAACGGCAGGCTGGTGCAGAAAAGAGCGGCGAGAATGGCTGGCAGACACAAGCGTTTCATGTGCTTCCATGCTACGCTAAAGCAGTGCCGTACAGGGCGCCCGTAGCTCAGCTGGATAGAGCAACAGCCTCCGAAGCTGTAGGTCAGACGTTCGAATCGTCTCGGGCGCACCAT
>CAXTNA010000011.1:0-19888 GCA_964245535.1 uncultured Acidobacteriaceae bacterium
GAGCTTAGCAGGGCCTCAAAGGGGGATTGCTGGGCGGGGAGCTTGAGGGTAAAAGGGCCGGCACGGGCAATGAGGGTGGCCAGTTTGGGATCGGCGGCGGCTAATGCTGCCACGGCTGTTGCTGGGTCATAGGGTAACTTCCGCGAGCGTGGGCGTGGGATAGGCATGGCGTCGGCAAAGTGTTACGCGTCCTGGCGGGTTAACGATAAAATGCTCTCATGGTTGCGCGTGTTCAAAAAACAGCAGAGGGCTTTATCGTGCCGCTGACGGCGGAGATGGTGGAAGTATTACGTATTGAGGCTGGTTCTACCGTGGAGTTGCGCCCCGTCGATCAGGAAGAGGGCATCCGTTACTGCACGCTCAATGAGGCGCTCGAAGCATTTGAGCGTACTCTGCCGCACCACGAACAAACTTATCGCGCACTCGCGAAGTGAGTCCCTTTTTTGATGAGCCCCCTCTTTCTAGATGTCGAGACGGTGATGGCATTGCACCGGCAACAGATTGATCGTTTCGGGGGAGCACCGGGCTTACGGGACGCTGGTTTACTCGAGTCAGCAGTTCTGCGTGCTGAATACAAATGGCTATACGAGCCTGCCTCGAGCGTTGCCGTTTTGGCGGCTTCGCTTGCTTGGGGTTTAATCAAGAATCACGCCTTCGTGGACGGCAACAAACGAATTGGGTTTGCCGCGATGGTGGTTTTCCTAGATCGCAACGGCTATCGCCTAACCTGTTCGGAGGTGGAGGAGACGGCGATGGTGCTGCGGGCAGCTGCCGGGAGATCAGCGAAGAGGAGTGGACGGCTTGGGTGGAAACAAGTACCACAAACGTCTAATGCGCCCAACGTTGAAGGCGCCCAACGTCTAAGGCGCCCAAAATGTATGACGAACTCTAAAGAGCCGCCGGTTTTTACGAAAGCGGATTTCAGGCGGCGTAGGCGTGTTGCAGCTTTGTTCGCAAAAGGAAAGCCCAACGGCCATTCCTCATCCTTTGCCCAGCCCAAAATGCAGCGATTGTGCAGGAAACGGTAGCATTTTTGGCTGGACGCATCAGGCAAATTTCTTCCCTTTCGATAATCGCGAGAAGCTCTCCAGGCTCTTGCGCGAAGGGTGTCGATCATGGTCCGATGGATTATTGCCGCTGCTATACTCTGAGTTTCAAAGAGTAGGCAGCCGGTTCCTCTCCCACGACACAGGCGACGTTTGGTCGCAGCAGGGTGCAGGAATTTCAAAATGGCGCAGGATTAACACATCACGGCCGTGTTTCAGGCCGGGTTGCAGGACGCACTCATGGCGCAGGTATTTGACCGCAGTTCGAACGCGTTGATTCGCGCGAGTCTCGTGCTGGTGGGCTTGATCGTGATTATCGTGGGCGTAACGCTGAACGAGCTGCAACGCTCGCCGTGGGTTACCCGGCAGGGCCAGCGGCCCGAACAGCCCGTTCCATTCAGCCACAAACACCACGTGGAAGGCCTTGGCTTGCAATGCCAGTACTGCCATACGGTTGTGGAAAAAAGCAGTTACGCGGGCATTCCTCCGACAAAAACCTGCATCAACTGCCATTCCCAGATCTGGACCAATGCCCAGCTGTTGGAGCCGGTGCGGCAGAGCTGGGAAACAGGACGCTCGATTCCTTGGATCAAGGTCCACGATCTACCCGACTATGTGTATTTCAACCATTCCGTGCACGTGAACAAGGGTTTGGGCTGTTCCAGCTGCCATGGCCGCGTCGACGAAATGCCGTTGATGTATATGCAGAACACCTTGCAGATGGAGTGGTGTTTGAATTGCCATCGCAATCCGGTGAAGAATCTGCGCCCGACCAGCGAGATTTACAACATGGCGTGGGCGGGTGCCTCGGCGGATCATCCCGTCTTTTGCGCACAGGTAAGCACAACGGGACCAACGGCGAACCAGATCTCCTGCACAACCAAAGATCCGGGTAATCAGAATCCACAGATCGCAATGCTGCAGACTCCGGCGATGCCGACGGGTGGACACACCTCTCCAGCGACCAACGGCGGTTTGAACGGCGCACAACAGGAATCGGGTGTGGGCGATCAGATCAGTCCCGAGGGCCTTGGGCGTCCTGGGATGAGTCGGACGCAGTCCGGGCCAAACTTGGATGTGGAACCACGGCCGATCAACGGTTCCGGCCAGTCGGTCTCAAACGTACCGGTCATACGCATGCCGGCCAGCTATCAGAAGTTCACCGATCAGAATGCGCTTGGCGCGTATCTGGTTGACAAGTACCACATCCGTACGCCGAACCAAATCTCCAGTTGCGAAACATGCCACCGGTAACGCGAGACCTACGGAAGCACACAGGGCTGAGGAATCCCAGGCAAGCAATGCAAAACGAGCTCACAACAAAGAACGACGCAGCGCAGCCTGTCCGTGGGGGCACCACCCCCGCGCAGGTGGTTACACAGATCGCACCCGCCAAGCTGACTTTGGCGGAGGTGCGGGCGCGGCTGGACGGTAAAACCGGCAAACGCTTCTGGAAAAATCTGGATGAGTTGGCCGACACGCCGGCATTTCAAGAGTTGATGCAGGAGGAGTTTCCGCGCCAGGCCGGCAATGGGGAATGGGCGAACGCGGTTTCCCGGCGCAGCTTCATGAAGGTGATGGGGGCGAGCTTTGCGCTTGCCGGTTTGGCCGGCTGTACCAAGCAGCCGGATGAGCCGATCTATGCTTACATCAAGCAGCCGGAAAACCTGGTGATTGGCGTGCCGATGTACTTTGCCACGGCGCACACCTTTCCCACCGGGGCGATCCCGGTGCTCGTACGGTCCGATACCTTCCATCCCAACAAGATTGAAGGCAATCCGGAACATCCGATGTCTTTGGGCAAAGCGGATACCTACACCCAGGGTTCGATTCTGGATCTATACGATCCGGATCGCTCACAGCACGTTCGTTTCCGGGGCCAAAACGCCGAGTGGCCTTATTTTCAGCAGCAGTTTGAGGCCGGTGTTGCCCAGTTGCAAGGCGGGGATGGGCTGTACTTCCTAAGCGAGCGGACAACTTCGCCGAGCTTTGCCGTGCAATGGAAACAGCTACAGGCCAAGTTCCCGCAAGCCAAGCTCGTGCAGTACGAGCCGGTGGGAGGAGACACGGGGCGGGCTGCCTCTAAAGCTGCGTTCGGCGACTACTATGACGCACAGTACCGGCTTACCGATGCGGATGTGATTCTGTCGCTTAATGCAGATTTTCTGGGCGGCATCCATTTCCCGGGCTTTCTGCCGTTGTCGCGGGCCTATGCGGCGCGGCACACCTTTACCTCCGGTAAGCCGATGAACCGGCTGTATGTCGTTGAAACAACGCCGACGGTGACCGGCTTCAAGGCTGAACACCGCCTAGCCCTGAAGCCAAGTGACATCGACGCCTTGGCCGGAGCCCTGACCAACGGCAACACCGCCACGCTGACTGACCCTGAGACACAGAAATTTGCAACCGCGGTCTTGGCGGACCTGAAGCAGTCGGGCGGCCGCTGCGTCATCGTTGCGGGTCCCCAGAGCTCGGGGGCTTGCCATGCCGCCTCGTTTGCGCTGAACGCCAGCATGGGCGCTGTCGGTAAGACCGTGGTCTACACGACACCGGTGCACGCACTTCCCAGCGAAGGCAATGCCGACCTGAAAGGTTTGGTAGATGCCATGAACGCCGGCAACGTGAAGTGGCTGGTGATGCTGGGAACCAATCCGCTTTACAACGCGCCGGCCGATCTGAACTTCACGGACGCCTTCAATAAGGTGCCCAACTCGGTGCACCTTGGCTCCCATGTCGATGAGACAGGCTTTTTCTCCACCTGGCACATCCCGAAGGCTCACTATCTAGAAAGCTGGACCGACTGCCGTGCCTATGACGGCACGATCACCATTGTGCAGCCGATGATCGCTCCACTGTACGGCGGTGTAACGACGCATGACGTCCTGAACACGCTGCTGAACCAGTCGCAAACGGCCTATGACGTGGTGGCCACGACTGCCAAGACGTACATCACGGGTGATTTTGCGACAGGCTGGAAGAAGGCGCTTCACGATGGCTGGGTGGAAGGAACGGCCTACCAGCCGGTCGCCGGCGTGGGCACGCCCCGAGCGGGAAGTTTTCCGGCTCTCGCCGCTCCGGCCGGGGATCGGCTGGAAATCCATTTTGCGGCCGACCCGTCATTGTACGACGGCCGGTTTGCCAATAACGGCTGGTTGCAGGAATTGCCCAAGCAGGTCACAAACATGTCTTGGGACAATGCCACCTTGATGAGCCTCAACACGATGACGAAGCTGGGCATCGAGGAAAATGAGGCCGTTGAGCTCGACCTGGATGGCCGCAAGCTCATCACGCCGGTGCTCATGGTTCCCGGCCACGCCGATGGCAGCGTGACGCTGCATCTCGGTCTCGGGCGCCGGGCTGAAGCGGGCCGTGTCGGTGCCGGTGTCGGTGTAAATGCCTACGCGTTGCGCACGGTGGATCACCCCCATGCCGCATCGGGACTTTCCGTCACGCGCAGCAAAGGGCTGTACGACCTGTGCGTGACCAAGGTACACAACATCGAGCACCGCGGTGCCTATGCACAGCGCGATCTTGAGAAAAAGGAACTCGATACCCAGGGCACCTACTCCCTGGCCGGCCACGAAGCGATGGAGCGTTCCATCATTCGGTATGCAACCGTCGAAGAGGCGACGAAGGATCCGGGCTTTGCACATTCTGGAGCGAGCGAAACTCTCGTCAATAAGGTGGGCTACAACCCCCAGGGTGAATCGCCCAAGCACGACGAGAGCTTCTTTCCGGATGCATGGCGGTATGACGAGAAAGATCCATCGTGGCGTACGATCCAGGCAGCCTGGGCCATGTCGGTCGATCTCAACTCCTGCATTGGGTGCAACAGCTGCATCGTGGCCTGCTATGCGGAAAACAATATCGCCGTGGTGGGTCGTGAGCAGGTTAAAGTCGGCCGCAACATGCAATGGTTGCGCATTGATAACTATTATGAAGGCGATCTGCACGCGCCCAAGGCGCACTTCATGCCGATGATGTGCCAGCACTGTGAAAATGCGGGATGCGAGCAGGTTTGCCCGGTGGGCGCGACGGTGCACACGCCGGAAGGCCTAAACACGATGGTGTACAACCGTTGTGTGGGCACGCGGTACTGCTCCAATAACTGTGTGTACAAGGTGCGCCGGTTCAACTTCCTGCTGTATTCGGATTACGACACGGAAAGCTACAAGTTCCAGCGCAACCCGGATGTTACGGTGCGGTCTCGCGGCGTGATGGAAAAGTGTACCTACTGCGTGCAACGCATTGAAGAAGCCAAGATCACGGCCGACAAGGAAAACCGGCCGGTCCGCGATGGAGAAATCCTGACGGCTTGTCAGCAGACCTGCCCCACGGATGCAATCATCTTCGGCAACAAGAATGATAAGAGCAGCAAGGTGGCCAAACGCCGGGAATCCGAGCGGGATTATCAGGTCATTGGCGATTTGAATTACCGGCCGCGCACCACCTATACGGCCGGCGTGATCAACCCGAACCCGGAGCTTGCGAAGGAATCAATCTAGATGGCGACCCAGGGACCTATTCACGAACCGGAAACAATCATCGATCCGATGATTGACCCGCGCACGGGCGAGTATGCTGTTCTCGCTCCGGGCCATAACTTCAAAAGCGTCACCCAGAAAATCTCCGGCATTGTGCTGACGGCGAATACGCCGTGGGCCTGGTTTGGCGGTCTGTTTGTCGCATCGACGATCGCCACCCTGGTGGCTGTGGCGGTCACCTGGCTGTTATTGCGCGGTGTGGGTATCTGGGGTATCACCATTCCCGGCGCCTGGGGCTTCGCGATTATCAACTTCGTTTGGTGGATCGGTATCGGCCACGCCGGCACGTTGATTTCGGCGATTCTGCTGCTGTTTAAGCAGACCTGGCGCAATTCAATCAATCGGTTCGCCGAAGCGATGACGATTTTTGCCGTCGTGTGCGCGGGCATGTTCCCGCTGCTGCACATTGGACGGCCGTGGCTCGGGTATTGGCTGCTGCCCTACCCGAACACAATGAACATCTGGCCGCAGTTCCGCAGCCCGTTGGCTTGGGACGTATTTGCCGTCTCAACCTATGCAACGATTTCCGTCGTGTTCTGGTATATCGGGATGATTCCGGACTTCGGCACCTTGCGCGACCGTGCGCAGTTGCCGCTGGCGAAGTACTTCTATGGCCTGCTTTCCCTCGGCTGGCGTGGATCAACCCGGCACTGGATACGGTACGAGTCGGCGTCGCTGCTGCTCGCCGGTCTGTCCACGCCGCTCGTGCTTTCTGTGCATACGACCATTTCCTTTGACTTCGCCGTTGCGGCGATGGCCGGCTGGCACACCACCATTTTCCCGCCCTACTTCGTCGCCGGCGCGGTGTACTCGGGCTTTGCGATGGTGCTTACTTTGGCGATCCCGATTCGCAAGTGGTACCACCTCGAAGATCTGGTAACGCTGCGGCACCTCGACAACATGGCGAAGGTCATGCTCACCACAGGATCCATCGTCGCCTACGGCTACGGCATGGAGGTCTTCATGAGCTGGTACTCGGCCAGCCATTGGGAGTTCTTCATGATGTGGAACCGTATGTTCGGTCCCATGGGCTGGGCGTACTGGATGCTGATTCTGACCAACATCGCGATCCCACTCACGAGCCTGTGGTCGCGGCGCCTACGGGTAAGCCCCGGATACCTATTCTTTCTGAGCTTTGTCGTGAATATCGGGATGTGGTTTGAGCGCTTCGTCATTGTGGTGACCTCACTGTATCGGGACTACCTGCCTTCCAGCTGGGGCACCTACCGCGCAACCAAGTGGGATTACATGCTGTTTATCGGCACATGGGGCCTGTTTACGACGCTGTTCCTGCTCTTCGCTCGCTTGGCGCCGATGGTGCCAATGTCAGAAATTCGCATGATGCTGCCGCAGACCAAGGTCGGTGGCGGTAAAACCGCAGAGCACACCGCTTCGCAAACGCAGGAGGCCATGTAATGCCGCCAGTGGAAGGAGTGTACGGCTTATTAGCCGAGTTCAATACGCCGACCGAACTGGTCAAGGCTACCGAAGAAGCCTACCAAAGCGGCTTCCGCCGGATGGAGTGCTACACCCCCTATCCGGTGGAGGAAGCGGCGGAGGCGATGCGCTTTCACAAAACCCGTGTTCCTCTGATGTGTCTGCTGGGGGGTGTGATGGGTTTGACGACAGGTTGGCTCATGGAGACCTGGATCAACGTCTGGTCTTATCCACTGAATATTGCGGGCCGTCCACTGTACTCCTGGCCGGCATTTGTGATTCCCGCGTATGAGATGACGATCCTGTTTGCGGGTCTTTCCACGGCATTCGGCATGATTGCGCAAAATGGCCTTCCGCAGATGTACCATCCGCTCTTTAACGCAGCCAACTTTCGCAACGGTGCCACCTCGGACAAATTCTTTCTTTGTCTTGAGGCGCACGATCCCAAGTTTTCGCTTACCGAGACGCGCTCGTTCCTGGAGGGCTTCTCGCCGGTTTCGGTGGTGGAGGTAGACCACTAATGCAGCACAAAGTAAGAACGCAAGAACATGCAGGATCGGCTCTGCTGGGGGCCACACGCTTATGCGGCGCGACGGCGCTGGCCGGTGTGCTCGCACTCGCGGGTTGCCGGCAGGACATGCACAACCAGCCTAAATTTTATTACCAGCGTGGCACGACCTTCTTCGCCGACGGACGCTCCGTACGGCCGCAGGTGGAAAATACGATCGCGCGAAATCAGGAACACCAGGACACGTATTACGATACGGGCATTATCGACGGCAAAGAGGGTGACGGCATGCCGTTGCCGGTCGACATGGCCCTGCTCGAGCGCGGCCGGGAAAAATACAATGTTTTCTGCACACCCTGCCACTCGCGGGTCGGCAACGGGGCAGGAATGATTGTGCAGCGCGGGTACCGGCCAGCCGGTAATTTCCATACCGACCGCCTCCGCGGCGCGCCTTTGGGCCATCTGTATTCCGTCATTGCAAACGGCTACGGCGCGATGCCGGAATATGGCTCTCAGGTAGAAACCGAAGACCGCTGGGCGATCGTGGCCTATGTGCGGGCTCTGCAACTGAGCCAGAATGCATCGACAGCCGATGTTCCTGAAAATCAGCATCCGCAGGAGTTGCACGAAATCGCAGCGCAACAAGGGCTGCCGCCCGGCTTCGCCGATCCATGGGCACTGCCCTCGACTGCGGTGTATGGCACGCCGGACCCGAACGCGGGCATTCCTGGACAACCAACGAATGCAGCGCCGGCGGGGGCTTTCGCGCATGGGTCCCATGCGGCCACGCAGAATTCCGGCACCAGAAACTCAGGCGGCGCGCCGCAATCGCCGGGCGATGCGCAATCCCCCGGGGGCTTGGCCGGGGACGGTCCCAAGCAGTAGCTTTGACGAACGATCTGAAGGTAAAGGCAAGTAGACTCGATGGCAATGGAACACGAACATCACGAAGCGCATGACAGCCATGGGCCGCGCGCCCTGCCCAGCGTCCTTGCCGTGCCGGCCTTTGTTGCGGCTTGGCGGGTACGCGCCCTGGTTGTCGCCGTCCTGTTGGCGGCAATCTCGGTGGCTGCTTTCTCCTGGACGCCGGAAGGCCGTGCGCACCTGTTGCGCTCCTACCTGATGGGGGTGCTGACCTCCTTCAACTTCGTTGGGGGCGCGCTCGCCTTTCTTATGGTGCAATACCTTTCGGGGGGTAAGTGGGGCCTGATTCTGCGGCGACCCTTGGAGGCGATGACAAGGACCTGGTGGGTAGTGGCGGCGATGATGCTGCCTGTCCTTCTCCAAATGCCCAAGCTCTATAAGTGGGCGGCATTCCATACACCAGACCAGACGCTCGCGGCATACAAGCAGGGCTTGCTGACGCAGGAAGAGCAGCTGTGTATCAATCTCAAGCACACGATGTTGAGCCCGGCGAGCGCTTGGATTCAGTTTGTGCTGGTGATGGGGTTCATGGGGTTTGTGATCACGATGCTGAACAAGTGGTCGGTGGTCCGGGAAGCCGACCCCTTGGCAGGCACGATGCGCAGCTATGATCGCTGGCGGATCCTCTTTGAAAACTTCTCCGGTCCTTCGACCTTTCTTTATGTTGTCGCGATGACGGATTTCGTCATCGTTTTCCTGAAGTCGCTTGACGCCACATGGTATTCATCAATTTTCGGCTTGCAGATCCTGGTGGCTCAGGGGTATGCCGTGCTCGCTTTGGGCATGCTGACGCTGATCCTGCTTTCGCGCTATGAGCCGATGCGGACGATGTTTCGCACCACCGAGCAACACGATCTGGGGAAGCTGGCCTTTGCGTTCGTCATGCTGAATATTTACTTCACCTTTGCGGAGTTCCTGATTATTTGGTCGGGCAATCTTCCTGACGAGATACCCTGGTATCTTCACCGGATTCGCGGCGGTTGGTGGACGATTTGCTCGCTGGATGCGATCTGTCATTGGGTCATTCCGTTCTGCCTCCTGCTTTCACGTGACTTCAAACGGTCTCGCACCCGGATGTTTGCTCTATGCATCTTTATGTTGGGGGCACGGTTCATCGATATGTTCTGGCTGATCGAGCCAAACTTCCGAGATGCCGCAGAAGATCTCCATCTAGCCGGTAATTTCGGCATCCTTTCGTACCTCACCGTGCCGCTTGCCGTCGTGGCTTTTTGGACGGTGTTTTACCTGACCGAGTTGAGCCGTCGTCCGCTCATCGCCTTGAATGACCCGCACACTGCAGAGGTCCTGGAGCCTGAACATGCGCACTGAAGGGGAGAAAGATCCATTGTTTCCGAACGGCGTTCAACCGGATCCGAGCCGCAACCGCACGGAAGAAAATCCTGGCTACGAGGTCCAGGACGTGAATGTCGGCGGCATCATCACCTTTATTACCGGCCTTGGCGGCTTTCTGGTGATCTTCTTTGTGTTCTGCTTCGTCATGGGTAAGGCCATCAACACCGGCCTTCTGCACGAGGACGGACCGGCCGACAAGTGGCACGGCGGCCAGCCGATGCACGAAAGCGAGTTCAACCGGAAGCGAGAAGACCTCACCTCCAACGCCGCGCTCGAGCAGCGCGAGTTTGCCGCCATGACACAGCGCTTTCCTACCCCTCGCCTGCAAACAGATGACGGCAACCAGGACACAGCCGACATGCACGCCCGTGAGGATTTGTTGTTGACGAACTACAGCACCGGCGCGGGCTTACCACAGGGAAAGGTACGTATCCCCATCGACCATGCCATGGAGATTATCGCGCAGCAGGGCTTGCCCGCACCCGCGGGTGGCTTGCAAACGGCCGGAACGACCATGGTGGGCGATGGCCGTATCTCCGTCTCCAAACCCCTCACAGATGGCTTTGCCCGAACCGGATATGAGTTGGATCAGATGAGTGCACGGCAGCAACGGCTTGAGTTCAATCAAGCTGAAGCAAAACGCTGATTCTGTTGAGCGCGGTACGGCCGTGAACGGATATCGAGCGCGGCCGTATCCCGGGGTCCCGCTGGACCACTACACTGGAGAAGTGGAAAGTTTCTCAAGGAAAGCGCACATGAACTCCCGCACGACCAGGACGATACGGAAGGCCGGAAGCTCCGCTTCGGGAACCGCCTGGATGTGCTTGCTCGTGATTTGCTTGTGTGTGGGTTCCGCGTTGACAACGAGCGCTCAGGTCAGTGGCTATGGCGAAAAAACAATGGGCGAGAACCGGGGCGACGAGCTGCCGACGGTCCTGCAGCGTGTGCAGGTGACGCAGCACCTGAATGCGCAACTGCCCATGAGTGCTGCGTTCCTGGATGAGACGGGAGCACCGGTCACCCTGGGAAAGTATTTCGACGGCAAACATCCGGCGATCGTGTCCATGGTGTACTTCAACTGTCCCATGCTCTGCTCCGAAGAGTTGGACGGGTTGACGGGCGCGTTGGAGATGGTGCATCTCGTTCCGGGCAAAGACTTTCAGATCGTGATCGTCTCCATTGATCCGACAGAGACACCGAAATTGGCGGCGGCCAAGAAGGCCTACTATGTAAAGCGGTACGGGCATCCGGAGACTGCAGCGGGCTGGCATTTTCTAACCGGAACGAAGCCGGCGATTGACGCAACGACAAATGCCATCGGCTTCGGCTATGTTAAGGTTCCGGGGCCGGATGGCCGGTCGACGCAGTATGCGCATGCGAGCTCGATTGAGATTGCCACGCCACAGGGTCGGCTCGCACAATACTACCTTGGGGTGGAGTACTCGCCCAAGGACGTTTTGCTCGGGCTCGTGGACGCTTCAGGGAACAGGATCGGATCGCCGGTCGCCAACATTCTGACGTATTGCTACCATTACGATCCGCAGACCAACAAGCATTCTCTCATCGTGGCGCGCGTGGTACAGCTTGGCGGCATGATGACGGTGGTGAGCCTCGGTAGCTTCATTTTTCTCATGTTCCGGCGTGATCTCCGCCTCAGCCGGGAGCAGATATTGCCGCAACATGATTACCGCCGGCGGATTGGGTAAGGGTTAACGATGGGTATCAGTCCAGTTTTATGGCAATTTTTGGTGAAGTGGCTGCACAATTCGGCTCTGTTTCCGGCCGAAGCGTCCACCATCGCACCCTACACGGACGCACTCTATTTCTTTCTTCTTGGGATGACGATCTTTGGCGTGCTGCTTGTGGGTACGTTGGTCTTTGGTTTCGGCATCCGGTATCGTCGCGCACGGCATCCAGTAGCGATCCAGGTGGAGGGTTCCACGCTGCTGGAGGCTACCTGGACGATCATCCCATTGGGGATTTTCCTCGTTATCTTCGTTTGGGGCGCGTTGCTGTACTTCCGCATCTACAACCCGCCGGTGAACGCAATGAATGTGTACATCATCGGCAAGCAGTGGATGTGGAAGGCGGAGCACCCTGGTGGGCAGCATGAGATTAATGCGCTGCATGTGCCATCCGGCCGGCCGGTACAGCTGACGATGATCTCGCAGGACGTATTTCACAGCTTTTCGATTCCCGACTTCCGGGTCAAGCGTGAGGTGATTCCTGGGCGGTACACCACCGTTTGGTTCCAGGCAACGGATCCCGGCGTGTACCACCTGTTCTGTTCACAGTATTGCGGCACGCTGCATTCGGGAATGATCGGACAGATCACCGTGCTGAAGCCGGAAGACTATGAGAAATGGCTGAAGATGTCGACCTCCGGCATGAGTTTAGCGCAAAATGGAGAGCGGCTATACTCAAGTCTGGGGTGCATCTCCTGCCATAGCGGCAATGCTGCAGCGCGTGGTCCCAATCTAGCCGGCGTGTATGGTTCGCGGCTGATCCAGGCCGACGGCAGCCAGGTGCTGGTAAATGATGCTTATCTTCGTGACTCGATTTTGAATCCATCGCAGCACGTGACCGCAGGATTTGCTCCCATCATGCCGACATATCAAGGCCAGATCAGCGAGGACGGACTCATCTCGCTCGTTGAGTACATTAAGAACTTGCAAAGCAACTATCGGGTCGACCAGACGAACGTCACCTCGGACAGCAACCAGGCCGCGCCTACCACGCCCGCAACGCCTGTAACCTCGGATACGGTGAGACCATGAGCAGCGCCTCGACAATTGTTTCCCTTCCTGACCAGAGCACAGCGAAGCTGCCAAAGAGAAACTACCTCAACAATGAGCATGGCATTCTCAGCTGGCTGCTGACCGCGGATCACAAGCGGATTGCGATCCTTTATCTGATCTCGATCACGTTTTTCTTCTTCATCGGCGGCGCTTTTGCGGCGATGATTCGGTTGGAACTGTTGACCCCGCAGCCTGATCTGGTGGCGTCGGACACGTACAACAAGTTCTTCACGATGCACGGGATCGTGATGATTTTCCTGTTCCTGGTGCCGTCGGTCCCGGCAACGCTGGGTAACTTTTTGATCCCGATCATGATCGGCGCGAAGGATCTTGCTTTTCCGAAGATCAATCTGCTGAGCTGGTACCTTTACATGATCGGCGGCACGCTTACGCTTGCGGCGCTGGTCTTGGGTGGTGTCGATACAGGCTGGACGTTTACGACTCCTTTATCCACACACTATCTGAATACCCATGTCCTCACGGCGGCCACCGCAATTTTTATCGCGGGTTTTTCATCGATCTTCACGGGTTTGAATTTCATCGTCACCTTGCACCGCATGCGGTGCCCGGGTATGACGTGGTTCCGGCTGCCCCTGTTCTGCTGGTCGAACTATGCGGCATCGTTGCTGATGGTGCTCGGTACGCCAGTTTTGGCGATCGCTCTCGTGCTTGTTGCGATGGAGCGGTTGTTCGGCATCGGTGTTTTCGATCCTTCCAAGGGCGGCGACCCACTACTGTTTCAGCATCTGTTCTGGTTTTATTCGCATCCGGCGGTGTACATCATGATTTTGCCGGGTATGGGCGTTATTTCCGAGGTGATTTCTACCTTTAGTCGCAAGCGGGTTTTCGGGTACACGGCCGTTGCGTTCTCGTCGGTGGCGATCGCCCTGTTTGGTTTCTTTGTTTGGGAGCACCACATGTTTATTATGGGTGTTTCGAACTACTCGGCATTGATCTTCTCCCTGCTAACGATGCTGGTTGCCGTGCCTTCGGCGATCAAGATCTTCAACTGGTCATTCACCATGCAGAAGGGCTCCATCACCTTTGAGACGCCTATGCTGTACGCGCTGGGCTTCATCGGACTTTTCACCATCGGCGGCTTGACGGGTGTATTTCTGGGTTCGCTCGGCATGGACATCATGCTGACGGAAACCTATTTTGTGGTCGCGCATTTCCACTTCGTCATGGTGGGTGGGATGTTGATGGCCTTCCTTTCAGGCGTGCATTTCTGGTGGCCCAAAATGACCGGCCGTATGTATTCCGAGTCGCTTTCCAAGCTCGCCGCCGTCACCACATTTATCGGTTTCTTTTTGACCTTCATGCCGCAGTTCGTGGTGGGATACCTCGGTATGCCGCGCCGGTACCATGCGTACCCGCCTGAGTTTCAGGTGTTGAATGTACTTTCCACGGCAGGCGCCTCGGTACTGGGTGTCGGGTATATGTTGCCGCTCTTGTATCTTGGCTGGTCTTTGAAGTATGGTGCGATTGCGGGCAATAATCCGTGGCAGGCTACCGGGTTGGAATGGCAGATCACCTCGCCTCCGCCGACCGAAAACTTCCTGGAAACGCCGGTAATGGATCATGAAGCATACGATTACGAGTGGCTCGAACGTAAGCAGCACGAGGTGACGACCGTTGGATAACGCCATCGCAGCAGAGGTTCGCCCGCGTACAGCGACCTCAACGGCGCATCATGCCGAGCACGAACATGCCAATTTGCCGCAGCACCGACATCATTTCGAGTCGGAACAGCAACAGCGGGAAGCTGGATCCTTCGGCATGTGGCTGTTCCTTCTGACGGAGATTATGTTCTTCGGCGGGATGTTTTTCGCGTACTTGCTGTATCGAAATTGGTATTATCCCGCGTTTGCGGCGGCTTCAAATACCCTGAATGTGACTGAGGGCGCCATTAACACGGCGATCCTCATCACGTCGGGTTTCTTTATGGCCCTCGGCGTGTGGGCAGCCGAAGTGCGCAAAGAGGGCACGCTTGTGCTCATGCTCGTGTTGACCATGGTCTTTGGCGTCGCGTTCCTCGGCGTGAAGTACGATGAGTACCACGAGAAATTCGAGCTACACCATGTTCCTGGCGAATCATTCAGCATCTCGCAGTTTGTGCATCCGCCTTTGGACAAGCACGGCAAAAGGACCGATGAGCCGTTGGCTCCAGATATGGCCCAGCGCACGCAGGTTTTCTTTTTCCTCTACTTTGCGATGACCGGGATGCATGCGATTCACATGATCATCGGTCTGGGTTTGCTTTTGTGGCTTACCTGGCGCGCCCGGCGCGGGGAGTTTTCCGCCGGCTATGTGGCGCCAATTGAAAACTTTGGTTTGTATTGGCACTTCGTCGACATCGTCTGGTTGTTTCTCTTTCCACTGCTCTACTTGATCAACCGCCATCCATTGAAGTAGAAATCACATGCGAGTACGGGCAATCTGCTGCCTGAGACATTTTGGAATGTAGGACAGGTGAATGGCTGCTGAAGCGCACTCTCTCGAAGAACAGGATCCGGCGAACGTAACCAATCCGCAGCATGCGGAACATCACATCGTGACGCCTATCCAGTACGTCATGGTGTTTGGTACGTTGTTGTTCTTTACCCTGGTTACGGTCGGTGCTGCATATATCGACATGAAGTGGTTGAATCCAGTGGTCGCCCTGGGCATCGCATGCTTCAAGGCCGTGATCGTGATTTTGTTCTTCATGCATGCAAAATATCAATCACGTCTGATCAAAATGACAATCGGTTCCGGTTTTTTTGTGTTTTTGGTCTTGATTGTGATGACCATGAGCGATTACATCAGCCGTGCTTGGGGAATGTGGTAGAAGTGCCACGAAGAGCATATTTGGCCCGCGATCTGCGCATCGCGGGCCAGAGTACGTTACGGGTACTATTGCGACGGCGGTCCTGGCGACCCCGAGAGCGCGCGGAGTATGTGCTTGAAAAATCCCATCCAGGTTTCTGCTTCCCTTTGATTTTTGCCCAGCGTGGCCACAAGTTGCTGCACGACGAAGGAACGCGCATTTGCGGGGAAACGTCGTGCATAACCCGAACGGTCCATCACTTCGTGCACAACCGCGGTCAGCCGGTCACGGTGACCCGCTGATGCTGCCGGCGCTGCTTCGAGAGGAACAGGACGTGCTCCTTCGAAGCCTTCGCGGCTGAGCTCATAAAGACAGACGGCGACGGCTTGACCAAGATTCATCGACAGATGACGCCCTCCGGGTGCGAAGAGCGGAATGGTGGTCAGCAATGAACAATAGCTCAATTGCTCGTTCGTGAGGCCCGTCTTTTCGGAGCCGAATAAGAGCGCAACACGTTGCGGGAGGCTGACAGAGTCTGACTTGAAAGCGAGCTCGTCTTGCGGCTGTGGTTCGGATGAGTGGAAAGCTGGGATGATTCGGGCAGCTGCATCCCGGATGGAAACGATCGGTTGTTGCAGGTTCCGGTCACCAATTGCGGTGGTTCCGACGATGAGATGGCAATCTGCAATGGCCTCAGGCAAGACAGTGAAGCGCTCTGCTGACGCGAGGACCTGGCCCGCACCGACGGCAGATGTGGCCTCAAGTTGCGCAGCTTCGAAGGGTGGCGCAAAGTCGTTTACGACGCGTAGATGGGCAAAGCCGAAATCCTGCATGGCCCGCGCGGCCGCCCCGATATTTTGTGGATTGCGCGCGCCGACGAGCACAACGATCAGCTGATTGCGAGCTTCTGCGCTAAGCATTGCTTCATTGTAGGCACGTCAGACCAGTTTTCCCTCACTTGTGGGCCGGGGTTGGGCTGGATTGATTCTTCATGTTGGATGTGCGGGCTGAAGTCTCCATATCCAACGTACCAGACGATCACAGGAACCTCCTGGGGGCCGGTGATGGGTACGGCCGAGGGGTGAAGTGCTGAGGGTAAGCGCGCCTCGGTTCTCCGTATAGTGATCATGAAATTGCAAAGCATAAAATCGTAGATACCCATGGCCGACAGCTTTGCCCAGACCGTTAAGCAGCAGGCCGACATCGTCCGTATCTTGGGGGAATACGTTAAGTTGCGCAAGTCGGGCGCGAACTGGTCGGCGCTTTGCCCCTTTCACAAGGAAAAATCGGGGTCGTTTTATGTGTACCCGGGCACGGCCAGCTATTACTGCTTCGGCTGCCATGAGCATGGCGATGTGTTCAGCTTTGTGATGAAGATGGAAAGCGTCAGCTTTCCGGAGGCAGTGCGCACGGTTGCGATCAAGATGGGCATCGCCTTGCCGAAACGGGAGTGGAGCTCGCCTGAGGAGGCGCATGAGGCAGGGTTGCGGCGGCAGCTGCTGGAGGTGCACGAGGCCGCGACGCAGTATTTTCAGGGCAATTTACAGTCGCCCGAGGCGGCGCGGGCGCGGGAATACATCACCGGCCGTGGGATGACGGCCGAAGCGGCGAAGACCTTTCGGGTCGGGTATGCACCGGAAAGCTTCAACGACATGCGCGACCGTCTGCTGAAGTTTTTTCCCGAAGAGGCTCTGCGGGCAAGCGGGCTGTTCAGCTGGAAGGAGCAGGAGGACGGCAACGGCCATGCGCAGGCCGGGCAGATGTATGCGCGTTTCCGCAAGCGGGTCATGTTTCCGATCTGTAATGAGGCCGGCAAGCCCATTGCGTTTACAGGCCGTTTGCTCGATACCAACGACCCCAAGGCGGGCGCGAAATACGTAAATTCGCCGGAAACGCCGCTTTATACCAAAGGCCAAGTGCTCTTCAATCTGGACAAAGCCAAGCCGGGTATCAAGGAGACCGATAGTGCCATTCTGGTGGAAGGGCAGATGGATTGCTTAGCGGTGTTCACGGCGGGTATCGGCAATGTGATTGCTACCAGCGGCACGGCATTTACCGAGCACCAGGTGCGGTTGTTGGGGCGGTTTACCAAACGGGTGGTGCTGAGTTTCGATGGCGATGAGCCCGGGATAAATGCGGCGGAAAAAACTCTGGGACCGCTGATTGAAGAGGGCTTCGAGGTGCGTGTGGTGGCATTGCCGGAGGGGCTCGATCCGGATGCTTTCATTCGGCAGCAAGGGGTTGCGGAGTACGCCAAGGTGCTGCGGAGCGCGGTACCGGCAACGGATTTTCTGATTGAGAGGGCGCGGCTGCAGTTCGGCACGCGCACGCCGGAAGCGCGGGTGAAGGCGCTGAATTTCTTACTACCACACATCCGGCGTATCCCAAGTGGGATTGTGCGCAGCCAGGTGGCTGATAATGCGGCACAGAAGTTGGGCATCGAATCGTCGCTGGTGCGGCAGGAGTTGAAGCAGGCTGCCGAACACCGACTGGAAAGCGTGCGCGCCGCGCAGCCGCAGGCAGTGTCCGAGGTCGAGCGTATCGTGCTGTGTGCGCTGCTGCTGCCGGAGGCCGATTCCGCGCGGGCGCTTGCCGCAGAAAAGCTGGGGGCGCATCCGCAGTGGTTTACGGAATTACCGACGGCGGCTTTGATCGAGGTATTGGTCAATGGGCCGCCGCCGGAAAATCCAATGGAAATCGCCCCAGATGCAGCATCGCGCGCGCTGTTGGCGAGTGCGTTGCACGTGTCCAGTGAGGTGAACGGACCGGAGCATGAAAGCTCGCCGCTGGAGGTAGCCAGTGCGCTGGAGTCGTTGCACAGCCGGTACCTTGAGCGTCGCGGCCGCGAGTTGCGTGTGGCTATGAGTGAGGCGCAGCGCCGAGGCGACCAGGCGATGCTGCTCGGGCTGATGCGGGAAAAGGTGGAACTTGATCGCGACCGCGCGCGATAGAGACCCTGATCGCCCGGCGCGGGTGCCCCATTTTTTGCAGTTCCATCGCGAGGAGTAAAGTGCTTTCCTCACGATAACCGGGATTCCGGGGAGATTGGGCTACGCCGGGCAAAAACACCCCGCCCTTTGGCAAAGGACGCCAAAGAACGGGGCACCCAGAGAACGGGGTACCTAGAGAACGGGGCACCTAGAAGACGGGGCACTCAGAGAACGGGGCACCCAAGGTTATAGGCACCCAACTCGGCGTGGGTCACGGGAGACATTACCCGTCAGTGCGATCCACGCCGGGGCGGGCGATTGCTAGAATCAGGCACAGGGTGAGTCGTCCGCAGAGATTTATGACGACCCCAGGGCGGTACTTTCATGTCGGCGATGGACCCCGGAACAAGGCGCCGGCTGCTTTTCGGCTTTCTTTCTAATTGGATTAGCAGAATGGCAGGCACGGTGGTGCAGCTGGTCCAGGTGCCCGTGTTTCTGCATTTTTGGAGCGTGCCGCTTTACGGCGACTGGCTGCTGGTCAACGCAATTCCCAGCTATCTCAGCTTCTCAAATATCGGTTTCGGTTCCGTCGCGGGCAATGAGATGACGATGCTGATGGGGCGCAAGGACCAGGACGGCGCCTTGCGTGTCTTCCAAAGCTGCTGGTGGCTGATCGTGGTGATCTGCTCGGTGGTGGTGTTTTTGTTCGCGGCGTTGCTGTACCTGCTGCCTGTCGCCAAGTGGCTGAACCTGAATGTGATGACGCAGACCGATGCCAAGTGGGTCATCTTTCTGCTGGGAACGGCAGTGCTGTTTTCGCAGCTGGAACAGCTGATTGGGGCGGCGTATACCTGCGTCGGCCGGTACCCGTATGGCACCTTCGTCAAAAGCGTGCTGACATTGATTGCCTTTGCAGCCATGCTCCTGCCGGTGATGCTCGGCTATGGCGTGCGGGCGACGGCGTTGGCGCTTTCGGTTACCAATGCGCTCGGCACTGCGTTTTTCTGCGTCCTGGTGCGACGGGATATCCCCTGGATTCGTTATGGTTGGCGCCAGGCGAGCTTTGCCGAGATTCGCCGGCTTGCCGGACCGGCAGTGGCGTTCATGGGCTTTCCGATTGGCAATGCGCTGAATCTGCAAGGCACGCTGCTGGCCGTGGGGCATGTGCTCGGCTCGGTGGATGTGGTGATCTTCGGCACCGCGCGCACCGTGTCGCGTGTGGCGCTGCAGATGGTGCAAATGGTGAACTCTACCTTTTGGCCGGAGCTTTCCAGCTCCTTCGGCGCGGGCAATCTGCCGCTGGTGCGGGCGCTGCATCGGCGGGCTTGCCAAGTGGCGTTGGCCATTGCAGTGGTGCTGATCGTTATCATGATGAGCTTTGGACCATGGTTTCTGACCCGCTGGACGGCGCACAAGGTGCCGCCAAGTCCGGAGTTGTTGTTTCTTCTGCTGCTCAGCGTCTTCTTTTTTTCCCTGTGGTCGACGAGTTCCACGTTGATGACGGCCATCAATCAACATCGCAGGTTGTCGGCATACTAC
>CAXTNA010000011.1:19898-24985 GCA_964245535.1 uncultured Acidobacteriaceae bacterium
GCATACTTCCTTATCGCCACCAGTGTGACGATCGTGGCCACAGTGGTGTTGGCGAAGTGGCGCGGACTGCTTGGGGCGGCGGCTTCGCTGGTGCTTTCGGAACTGATCATGAATGTGTATGTGCTGCCGGCGTCATTGCACATTTCGGAGGATACCTGGGGTGACTTTCTGGGCTCGATGACGCACATCCCGGAGGCACTGCGGCCGCGGGCGCTGCTGGGCCGTTTACGGCGGTCGGGTCGGATGACCGTTGCGCACCCTGAGCCGGATGCGTAGCACGGGACGGATTGTGTGATCAAAGGAACCGGGTGCCCAATTCATCGCGAGCTGTTTTGCGATGGGAAAGGTACTTTCGCTTGGGGCTTCTGCGGTCTTCCCTAAGGTATCGGGCGCAACGGACAGAAGGCACCCCGCCCTTTGGCAAAGCGCCAAAGAACGGGGCACCCGCTTCGATAGAAGGCCAAAGACGGTGACCTCGGGTTCAGCTGCGCATCTTGGGCGTGCTTGGCCTTATGCTGAAAGCGATGGGCGCTGCCCTTCAACTTCGTATACGTAGGTCGTTGATGCCCTTTCGCTGCAATGCTGTTCTGCTCGCTGCTATTTTTGCTTCGGTTTCCCAAGCCTCCCATGCACAGAAGACGTACACCGCCGAAGATTATCGGCTCGCCGAGCGCTGGATGAGCTACAACACGCAGCCGCTGGTGCGGCATACGGTAAGCGGCATCAGCTATCTGCCGGATGGGCGCGTGTTTTACCGCGACCCGAATGGTTCGGCGGTGGTTTATATGATCGCGGATCCTGCCAAGCGCGCCACGGCACCGGCTTTTGATCATGCCAAACTGGCAGCGGCCTTGGCTAGGGGAAGCAAGCAGACCTTTGATGCCAACCACCTCGGGATTGCGAACTACACACCGGAGGCTGAGGGTTTCCGCGTGGAGGCGCGCGGGGTGACGTTTCACTGCAACGCTGCCGCTACCGTATGCAAACCGGAGCCCCCATCGCAGCCCAAGGCCCAAACGCCGGCCCAACCGGCAAGCGGCAAGCCGCCCGCAGCGGGCATCAGTGCGACGCAGGCGACCGGCAATGCGCAGATGAGTGTAAGCCCCAATGACAGCACGCGCACCCAGGCGCTCGCCACCAAACCCGCGGCAAAACAACCGACGCAGCCGGTGCGGCCCGCGGGCGGACGCAGCAAGTCGCCCTTTGACCTTTCGCCGGACAAGACCATGGCAGCCTTTATCCGCGGTTCGAACCTGTGGGTTCGCGATGAGGTGTCCGGCGAGGAGCGGCAGCTGACCACCGATGGCGTGCCTGATTTTGGGTATGCGACCGATAACGCCGGCTGGACGCATTCGGATGCGCCGATCCTGGTGTGGTCACCGGACTCGAAAAAAATTGCCACCTTTCAGCAGGACCAGCGCAAGACAGGCTACATGTATCTTGTGCCGGTGACGAACCGGCACCCGGATCTGGAAAAGTGGCGTTATCCGCTGCTTGGCGACAAGGATGTAACGATGATCGAGCGTGTGATCATCGACGTGCCCACGGGCAAGGTGACACGCCTACAGATGGGGCCGGACCAGCACCGTTCTACGCTGTGCGACGACGTGAGTTGCCGAGGCGGCGCGGGTTGGGACGATGTGCAGTTCTCGCCCGACGGCAAGCACCTGGCCTTTGTCTCGACCAGCCGTGATCACAAGGACGAAACTTTGCGCGTAGCGGATACGGAGACAGGCGCCATCCGTGATGTGTTTCACGACCACGTGGACAGCTACTACGAAAGCGGCCAGGACAAGGTGAACTGGCGTTATCTGCCGGCCACGAACGAGTTTCTTTGGTACTCCGAACGCACGAATTACGGGCAGATGTACCTTTATGACCTTGACACCGGCAAGATAAAGCACCAGATAACGCATGGGGATGGCCCCGTGACGCAGGTGCTGCGTGTTGACGAGAAAAATCGTGTGCTGTACTTCTTGGCAACGGGTAAGGAGGCCGGTCGTGATCCCTATTTCACCCACTACTACCGCGTAAATTTCGACGGCACGGGTCAGCAACTACTCACGCCCGAAGACGCTGACCATGCCGTCACGCCCTCGGCCGATGGCGCCACGTTTGTGGATGTTTTTTCGACGCACACGATGCCACGCACGGCGGTACTGCGCGATAACAACGGGAAGGTGCTCGTCACGCTCGCCAAACAGGACATCTCCCAACTCGAAGCCGCTGGTTGGAAGCCGGAAACACCGATTGCCGTCAAAGCACGTGACGGCAAAACCATGCTCTACGGCTTCATGGCGAAGCCTACCAACTTCGACCCGTCGAAGAAGTACCCGATCATCGATTATGTGTATCCCGGTCCCCAGACTGGCTCCTGCGGTTCACGTTCTTTCTCGCCCGCGCATGGGGATACCCAGGCCCTGGCTGATCTCGGCTTTATCCTGGTCTGCATCGACGGCATGGGGACGCCGTTGCGCTCGAAGAGCTTCCACGATTTCTACTCGCATGCGGAAACCATGGGCGACGATACGATTCCAGATCAGGTGGCCGGCTTGAAAGAACTGGGCACGCGGTACTCCTGGATCGATTTGAAGCGGGTGGGCATCTGGGGGCATTCGGGCGGCGGCAATGCGACGACGGCGGCGATGTTTGGCTATCCGGATTTCTTCAAGGTTGGGATTGCGGAAAGCGGCAACCACGATAATCGGGTCTACGAAGACGATTGGGACGAAAAGTGGGGCGGCCTTGAGAAAAACAACGACACGCCTGAGGACAACTACAACGCGCAGGCCGCACAGAATTACGCGAAGAACCTGAAGGGCAAGCTGCTACTCGCGCACGGGACGATGGACGACAATGTGCCGCCGAACAACACGCTGCTGGTCGTCGATGCCTTGATTAAGGCGAACAAGGACTTCGATCTGCTGATGATTCCCAACGCGCACCATGGGTACGGCGAAGCGACGCAGTACATGATGCGGCGGCGGTGGGATTATTTTGTGAAGAATCTTGCCGGTGTTGTGCCGCCGGCGAACTATCAGACGAAGCGCTACGAGGAGTTAGTACGAGCCTATTACGCGGATGGACCGTCGGATGAGGAACAGGCGGCCGAGGGTGGGAATTTGTAGGAAGCTGTGGTGATAGATTGTACGTTCTAAGTGGTACGTGGCTGGTTGTTCGTGACTGGTTGTTTGTGACCAAGGCTGCTTGATCACTCCATAAGCACACAAGTTACAACTTAGAACATTCGACTTACAGCGTCTTTTCACAGCCAGCCGCGGGTGCGGGCGATGCGGGCGGCGTCGGTGCGGTTGGCGGCGCCGAGTTTGGCGATGGCTTCGGACAGGTAGTTGCGTACGGTGCCTTCGCTGAGGCGGAGGTCGGCGGCGATCTCGGCGGAGGAGCGGCCCTCGCCGGCACGCTGCAGGATTTGGCGTTCGCGGTCGGAGAGAGGGTCGGCGTCGGCGGTCCAGGCCGGTCATCTCAGGCATTTCGATGTCGGTGACGAGGATGTGGGGTTGCAGGGAATGGACTAGCCTGTGGGCTTCGCGGCCGTTGGCGGCCTGGCCCGCGACGCGAATGTCGGGTTCGAGTTCGAGGAGCGCGGCGAGGGCGCCGCGGACCATGGTTTGGTCTTCGGCGAGTACGACGGTGATGGTGGATTTGGTTGCGGTGGACATGGTGACGGTGTACCGTACCCATACTTTTGGTGCAAAGTCTTCGAAAGATGGGAGTTAAGTCTGGACTTCGAGGGCGAACCATAAGTATGGTTCAAGGAAGGATGCCTAACCCGGTCTCCGGACATTTTTGGATGGTCTATAGGTCGGGCTTTCAGCCCTCGATTCCCGGTTGTCCGAAACCTAGGCCTTGCGGCCTAGGCTGGTATAGGGCGCGCCTTTGGCGCTGGGACAGCCACGTAGTTGGCTTTATGGATGCTCTAGTTTGTGTCTCCTAATAGTTTGTGTCTCCTAATAGGAGAGCGTACCTCAGCGGCTAAAGCCGGCTAGCACCCACGCCGAATGGGGCAGGGCTGAAGCCCTGCCCCATTCGGTGGATCAATCAGACATTCCCTAGCGTTACTCGTTCAGATACTTGCTCATTTGTGATTGTAGCGAGGTTGCGGAGAAGATGTGCAGTTCAAGTGCGGATAGGGATTTCGATTTGTAGTTGTGTGCCGGCCTGGCGGGTGAGGGAGAAGTGGCCGCCCAAGGCTTCGACGCGTTCGCGCATGCCGCGCAGGCCGTTGCCCTCGCTCGCGGCGGCGGTGTGGCGACCGTTGTCTTCGATCGAAAGGCGATGGCGGCCGCCCTCTTCGACCAGGCGCAGGCGGCAGGTGGAGGCCTGGGCGTGACGGACGATATTGGTGACGGCTTCGCGCAGCGCAAGGGCGAGTACCGTTTCTTCGGCGGCGGTGAGGGCTGCGGGCCGGAGTTCGCCTTCGGTGGAAAGGGTGACGCCGGCGGTGGCGAGGGTGTGCCGTGCGGCTTCGATTTCTACACCCAGGGCGCGGGCGCGATAGCCGCCGATGGCTTCGCGGACCTCGGTGAGCGCGGTGCGGGCGGTGCGCTCGACGTCGGCGATTTCGGCCTGGGCGCGTTGCCATTCCGGGCTGGTTGCGGTGGCGGACTCGCGCTGGAGCAGCCTGCCGGCGAGTTCGCTTTTGAGCACGATCACTGAAAGTGTGTGGCCGAGCACGTCATGGAGATCGCGGGCAATGCGTTCGCGTTCGGCGACGGCGGCCAAGGCTTCGATCTCTTCCTGCTTGCGCCGCAGTTTGCCGTTCGTGCGCTCTTTTTCGGCAAAAAAGAGGTTGGTTCCGCCGCTGACGATCGCGAAAAAGAGCGTGAAGGCGATGGCTGAAAGCGGGAAGCGTTGCCAACGCTCGAGCACGTACATGAGGGCGAGGTCGGCGCCGATGAGGCCCAGTTGCCAAGGCGGCGTGGTGAAGGTGTAGGGGATCAGCGAGGCAACGTAGATGAGAAAACAGGCGCTACCCTCGTTGTTCATGGGCATGATGGCGACGCTGAGGAGCGCGAGAGCGGCGATGATGCCGCGCTTGCGTACTTCGGAGCGGGTATAGATGAAGC
>CAXTNA010000012.1:0-17107 GCA_964245535.1 uncultured Acidobacteriaceae bacterium
GCAGGAGACCGCCAGCCACATCCTTACGGAGCCTGCGCCCACGCCGGATGCAAGCGAGGGAGCGGGACGGTGAGCTGCCACGTTGCCGTCGCCGAGCCGATACAGGCAGCTCCCGTGGGCTCTGCGTCGGCGAGCAAGCTGCGCACGGTCGCGCTGATCGGGCCGCCGAACTGCGGCAAATCGACCCTGTTCAACCGGCTGACTGGCTTGCGGCAGAAGGTCGCCAACTACCCCGGCGTGACGGTGGAGCACCATTCCGGCCGCATGAAGGGCATCGGGCGGCCGGATCTGACGTGCATCGATCTGCCGGGTATTTACTCGCTTGCCACATATTCAGAGGATGCCCGCGTGGCTGTCGATGTGCTGACCGGGCGCATGCCGGGGGTGCCGCCGCCGGACGTGGTGCTGCTGGTGCTTGATTCGGTACACATGAACCGGCAGCTGATGCTGGCGCAGACCATCTTTACGCTCGGCCTACCGACGATGGTGCTGCTCAATATGAGCGACTTGCTGGAACAGCGCGGCGGCAAGTTGGATCCGCTGGCGTTGTCGCAGGAGCTGGGGCATCCGGTGGCGCTGATTTCAAGCGCGCGCGGGACGGGGCTGGACCTGATTGCGAGCTTTCTGCACAGCCTGAGCGAGACAGTGGAGCACCGGCCGCAATCACTGCGCCTGCCGGTGCTGCAAAGCCCGGCAGCAAGCCGCAAATGGGCGACGCAGGTATCACAACGGACCAACTATCGGCAGCCGGAGTCGCCGGTGTGGACCAGGCGGCTGGACAGTGTATTGCTGCATCGCTTTTGGGGCCCGCTGGTGTTTTTGGCGGTCGTGATCGCGGTCTTTCAGGTGGTGTTTTCGCTCGGGCAGCCGCTTTCGGATGGATTGGGCAAACTGTTGACCGATGCGGGCGCCCATGCCGCCAATCTGTTGCCGGATAACTTCCTGCGCCCGCTGCTGCGCGACGGTTTGTGGAACGGTGTGCAAAGTGTGCTGGTATTTTTGCCGCAGATTCTGCTGCTGTTTCTATTTATCGGCGTGCTGGAAGACTCGGGCTATCTGGCCCGCGCGGCGCTGATTGCCGACCGGGCCATGCGCGCGATCGGGCTGAATGGGAAGGCATTCATTCCGCTGCTTTCGGCCTATGCCTGCGCAGTGCCGGCCATCATGGCGACGCGCACGATCGAAAACAAGCGCGAGCGGCTGGCCACCATTCTGGTCGCGCCGTTTATGACCTGCTCGGCGCGGCTGCCGGTGTATACGCTGATCATTGCGGCTTTCATTCCCAATCGCAGCTTCTTTGGGCACGTGCTTGGGCTGCGTGCGATGGTGATGCTCGGCCTGTATGCGCTTGGTTTTTTAGCGGCGCTAATCACGGCACGGATGTTGAAGAGCTCCGTCCTGAAAGCCGCGCCCACGCCGTTCATTCTGGAGCTGCCCCAGTATCGCTGGCCGACGCCGCGGGCGTTGTCAATCCGCGTGTACGACCGCGGCAAGCTGTTTTTGAAAAAGGCCGGCACCATTATCCTGGGTGTCACCTTTCTGGTGTGGGTGCTGAGCGTGCTGCCGGTGCATGGCGGTAACTTTTCCGCGCTGGCCACGAGCCTGATCGGGCGGCTCGGGCAGCTTATCGAGCCGGTGCTGCGGCCGCTCGGCTTCAATTGGAAGATCGGCATCGGGCTGCTGAGCTCGATTGTGGCGCGTGAGGTGATCGTGGGCACGCTCGGCACGCTGTACGGGGTCGATCCCGAGACACATTCGCTGGGCCTGCAAGCGGCGCTGCGGCATGATATGGGGATCGGCGGCGCGATTGCGTTGGTGGTGTTCTTTGCCTTTGCGATGCAGTGCACGTCGACGCTGGCTGTGGTGCGACGGGAAACCAACAGCTGGCGGCTGCCAGCCCTGCAATTTGTATATATGACCGGTGTGGCGTATGTGGCGGCGTTGGTGACCAATCAGCTGATTACGCGGTTGCTGTAGCAAACGGCGTGGGGCAGGGACCACCCGCTCGCTTGCGCAGGTCGTCTCCATTTCCCACAATGCGACTCAGGAACCTACAATCCGGCATGGCATTTGAAGAGGCAGACGGACCGATTTCACAGGCACAACGGTTTTGTTGCCGGTGCAATAATTGACATCGGTACTCAGCATTCCTAGTCTTATGACTATGGATGTTCAGCTTACCGCCGACCAAAAAGCCTTTGCGCGACATGCCCTTGAGACGGGCAGAATCCACCACGAGATCGAAGTAGTGCAGGAAGCGCTTGCGCTTTGGGAAAACCGCGAGCGTACCCGATCGCAAATTCTTGCCACACTCGATATGGCGGAAGCTTCCCTTGCGCGAGGCGAGGGCCGCGTGATGACCGAGCGATCCATGAAGGACCTTGCCGTTGAAGTGAAACAACGCGGACGGGCGCGGTTTGTCGCAGAACAAACCTCGCATCGCTGATGCCCCACCGCGTTTCTCCTGAAGCTGAAGCCGAGCTGGACGGTATCTGGTACTACATCGCCAAGAGAAGCGGCAGCATGGACGTAGCGGACCGTTTTGTGGACTCCCTGACTGATAGTTTCTACCTGCTTGCCATGAATCCGCATATCGGTCGCCGCCGCGACGGATATTTGCGTCCCGGCATGCGTAGCTTTCCCGTCGGTGAATATCTCATCCTGTACCGCGTAAATGAGTCAGACGTGCTGATTTTGCATGTAGTCAGAGGTAGCAGGGATGCCGAAGCACTTTTCGGCCTTTAGACCAAAGATCGCGAGCAGCTTTACTGCAAGACGGTTCGACCAGGCGCTCCTGCATTTGGCCGGAGAGCGCAAAAGACGTGTGCTCGTCCGGGAGGCGGACTGAACAGAAGCAAGACAGTTTCAAACCGGAGACGGTTCATCAACAAAATGCGATTTCCGAAGACTGATAATTCTCTAGCTTCTTGTCGGAAAGAACTCAGGGCGCTTCTACGTCCGTTTTAACGAACGAGAGTATAGGTGATATCGACGTCAGAGAAGCGAATCACTTCTAGATCAGGGTCGACGGGTGATTTGTGCGTAATTTCGAGGTGCTTTGGAGAAGCCCAGCGTACCTGAAGATCGCGATCAGCATTTTGCTCGCTTAAAGTGTACGTCTTTGGTATATCTCCCCCACCGGGGTAGCTAAAGATGTCAAAGGGCTTTCCGTGGTTCACGGTGCCGTTCAGCCTTTGTATTGAGACAGTAGTTTCGACCCAATCCGTACCGAAGCCACCCCATTGATCAGTTCGCATCGTAGCAATCCAGGCACCGTCAGGGGAACGCACGTAGCTTTTCCAAACAGTGGGATCATAGCCAAATTGGTGACAGCCTAACGAAGGAAGTGATAGGGCGGTTACGCAGGCGAGAAGTAATCATGTCTTCGCTCTATACCGCGTCGTCATGCCTCTCATGCTCTCATGCATGCAACCTGAGTCGCTGACGATTTACGTCAGTAATGTAAACGCGGTTGTATCTACTTATGGCTAGGCACAAACTTGCTTGTGCCTGCGGCACTCGCTTTGTAGTACAGGGTCCATCGACAGTTAGCTGTGCGGGGAATCAGGCTCAGGGGTGTTCAGACGCGCTTGGGGGTGACTGCTAGAATTTGTAGGAGGACACCTTGAATGGCGACCCTGGTTACCACGCCCGTAGAGCTTTACCTGCACACATCCTATGAGCCCGATGCTGAGTTTGTCGATGGTGAGGTGGAAGAGCGGCCGATGGGCGAATACGATCACGCAACCTGGCAGCAGGCGATTCAACTTTGGTTTAACTCTCACGCGAAGGAATGGGGTGTCCGTGTGCGCGCGGAGCTGCGCGTGCAGGTGAGCCCGACGAACTATCGTGTGCCGGATGTTGTTGTGTTTGATCGCGATCGGGCAACGGAACAAATACTCACCCATCCGCCGATCGCCGTCTTTGAGGTGCTCTCGCCGGAGGATACGATGACGCGGATCATGCGGAAGCTGGCCGACTACGCCATGATGGGCATCAGGAATATCTTCGTACTCGATCCCCGGACCGAGATCGCGTATCGCTACACAGAAGGTAGCCTCGATGTTTCTCGTGACCAAGAGCAGCTGCTTGAGGGTTCGACGGCCCGCGTGGACTGGCGAGCGATCAGTGAGCTTCGGGATTAAATGGCAGCCGCCTTTCTGTTCTCGCCGACGCACAACATCCCATAGTAAGGCTGTACGATGGAGCTCCTGACGCCAGAAGCGTTTACGTTGCTCAAGCCTTCCAGAGCCGGCCGTCATATGGATATTTACCTACCCGGACGATCGTGAGTTGCCGAGCCTGCGGATGACGCGGGTTGAGCACCCAGTTCCATGTCTCGGGCGTGATGGTGGACGGCACTCGAAAAAGCGCGGTCTCGCCTCGTTCCAGCCAGGTATCGCCGAGGGCCTGTGTTTCCAACTCGTCATGCTGCCAGCCTTCCGACAGGGAGGATGGAATCTCTTCGTGAGGCAGACCTTCCAGCGCTTCCACCTTCAACATCTGGTAGGTGTCCGGGCGATGCGCTTCATCCAGTTCCAGGTGAACCAGGATTTCAAGCAGCGCGGAGGAGGGACTTTCAGCCAGATACACGACAGGTCGGCCGGCGGTATGCCATCGTGCGGAGGCTTGCATGCCGCCGATCCCAAGCAGGTCAGCATGGTTAGCTGATCCGCCACAGGATCATTAGCCGAACATGCCTTCATCGATTTGAATCAGCATTTGCTCGACCAGCCGGGCTCCGGCTTCGGTTTGCAGCATCGTCATCGGTGTTTCACCCTCAAAGCGCTTCTTTGATTGGCGCATCCAGCTAAGAGCCTTGTCACGGCTCGCGAAGACATTTTCCGCAAGGGATAGGACACGAGCAGCCCTTAGGGCCTTATCTGATTCATCGGAGCTTAGCACTTCAGCCAAGCCCTTATTGAGTCGCTCCGTACGATGACGAAAGGTGCGCTGCGGGATGACGATCAGGTGAAACTCTTCCCGGGTCAGGCCGTGCGAGAGCAAAGCAGCCTGGGTGTTCAGCGGCAAACCGTGCCGCACAGTCTGCGCCAGACCAAGTTCGGTCTTCGACTTCGTTCCTAACCAATCGGCAACTCTGCACGCTTGCGCAGTCACGTTTATACCTCTACGCCATTCTGCCATAAAAGTAGGGGCAAAGTGGCGGAGTTACTTACCCCCAGCTTCTCACGCAGTTGCTTCGCTGCCTCGCTTTCAAGTTTGCAGGAAGCGGAGCGGCGAAGAAACGCAGATTCCCTGCGGGAATGACAAACAATCTAGAACCTAGAACCGCAGCAATCACTGCTCGCCCCAGCTTAGCTTGCTGCGCAATACGTTGAATAAGCCATTCGCTCGCAGCCGCAGCAGCTTGATAGAGTGGTCCGAGCGGCGACAGACGATGCGGTCGTTGAGCAGCAGTTCGACGACTTCCTGGCCGTCGACGGTGATGTAGGTTTCGTGCGGAACGACGTCGACGGTGACGGCGATCTCCGATGTGCCCGGGACGACGATGGGGCGGATCGTGAGCAGGTGCGGGCAGATAGCGGTGAGGACGAGACCGTCGACCGAGGGCATAAGGATGGGGCCGTTGGCAGCGAGCGTGTAGGCCGTGGAACCGGTGGGGGTGGCGATAATGACGCCGTCGACGCGAAAACGAGCGACGAACTGCCCGTCGAGTTCAATGGCGTATTCACCGATACGGGCGATGGCGCCCTTGGCGAGCACGACGTCGTTGAGCGCCTGCCACTGGCGAAAGATGCGGTCTTCGCGCACGAGCACGATGTGCATCAGGCTGCGACGATCCATGACGCCTTTGCCGGCGAGCCAGGCTTCCAGCGTGAGGTAGAGTTCCCCGAGCGGGACCTCGGTAAGAAAGCCGAGCGAACCGAGGTTCACGCCGAGCAGCGGCACGTCGGTGTAGGCAAACGCGCGTGCAGCCGAAAGCAGCGTGCCGTCGCCGCCGAGCGTGATGACGAGGTCCGGGTGGTGTTCCGGCATCTCCCCGCGGTCGATGGCTTCGTTTTCGCGGTTCAGGTAGTTGGCGCTGTTGGGGTCCAGCAGAAAGGAAAAACCGTGACCGGAAAGCCAAGCGAGGAGGTCAAGAAGTATCTGCTCCAGCTCCGGTTTTTGGGGCTTGGAAACGATGGCGGCTAAAGGCATGCACTCTCGAGTGTACTCGGGGGCGGCCCGGTGTTACTGCGTTTTGGGGACGACTTTGATCTCAAAGACGAACGGCCATTGCTTGCCGGTGACGAAGAGGCGGTCGTGTGACGCGTGATAGGCAATGCCGTTGAGAACCGACTCCGCGTTGAGACGCTGGTTGTCGGGGAGGAGGCCGGTGAGGTCGATCCAGGACAGCACGTGACCGTCGCGCGGCGAGATACGTGCGATGCGGTCTGAGTGCCAGAGATTGGCGTAGATCGCACCTTGGATGTATTCGAGTTCGTTCAGCTGCTGGATCGGGATCGTGCCATCGTGTACGAGAATGTGACGGGTTTCGGCAAAGGTTTCGGGGTTGCGGAAGCGGAGGGTGGCGGTCCCGTCGCTGGTAATGAGTTCTTTCTGCGTGCGGGTCATGCCCCAGCCTTCGCCGGTGTAGTGGAACTGACGTAGTGTGCGCAAAGAAAAGCGGTCCAGCACAAAGCCGATGTGCGATTGCCAAGTCCACTCGAGGATGTTCGGTCCCCAATCGACAATGCCTTCGCCGAAAAAAGGCGGCGGCACAGCAACGTGCTGTTGCGGCTGACCGGTTGCGGGGTCGACGGCGAGCACTTCAGAACGGCCTTGCAAGCCCGTGCCTTCGTAAAACATGCCGTTGAGGTAGAAGAAGCCTTCCGTGTAGCTGGCCGTGGAGTGCGGGTATCGCGCAATGACTTGGTAGCCGAAGACCGGGGTGGCGGCGGAGGCGTTTATAGTCGATATGCCTGTGGCGACCAGTAGCAGAGATGCGCGAAGTGAGCGTGGCGAGGGAAACGGCATGCTTACAGTATGGGATCTGCGTGGATTTGTTGCGCTTTACAGTATGCCTGCCGCTACACAGTTTCTTGCGGTGTCATCCTGAGCGCAGCCGGGGTCCTCAGCGATCGTCCTTTGCTCGTTGGGGTGGAAGCGAAGGACCTCGGTATTCCTCCGACGCTTCTATGGGATCGAAGCAGGATACAGGGGTCCTTCGCTTCGCTCAGGATGATACCGCAAGTAGCTGTACGTCTTCGGGTCGTTTACCCTGGCACGCGTCGGAACACCGAGTCGTCACTGTTGCCTTGGCGATGCATGGGTCCTTGCCCTCCGGAGGCTTCAACCCCACCCTCACCGACGGCGAGGCCGTCGGTGAGGATGGGGCACCCGGTTCGTTGTGAATGGAAGCGGGCGTGCAATAGGAATTCGCGGTTGCCTTCCATACCGAGGATGGGCGAGTCGACGACGGCGAGGACCTCGCCGTTGAGCGACAGTACCGTTTGCCGCACGCGTTCGACGGCGAGTTGGTGCGCGGCGGGGTCGCGTACGATGCCGCCTTTGCCGACGTGTTCGCGGCCGGCTTCAAACTGCGGTTTGACGAGAACGACGGCTTCCCCTTGCCAGGGCTCGCCGGGTGGCGCAAGCGCCGCGAGCACGGCCGGCAGCACGAGGCTCGCGCCGATGAAGGACACATCCATGGCAAAGAACGTGATGCGCGGGGGCGATGGCGGTGGCGACGAGAGCAGGAGGGCGCCGGGCGCGAGGGTGCGGGCGTTGGTGCGTTCCATGAGCGTGACGCGGGGGTCGGTGCGGAGCTTGTGCGCGATCTGGCCGTAGCCGGTGTCCACCGCCAGCACTGCGGCTGCGCCGTGTTGCAGGAGGCAATCCGTGAAGCCGCCGGTGGAAGCGCCGATGTCCGCGCAGGCACGTCCGGCGACCTCGATGGACCAGGCGGTGAGCGCGCCTTCGAGCTTGAGGCCGCCGCGCGAAACGAAGCGGAGATCGTCGCCAAGCAGCCGGATGGCGGCATCCGAAGTGACCGGCGCTCCGGGTTTGTCGAGTTTCTGTTCTGCCACCAAAACGCGCCCGGCCAGGATGAGCGCCTGGGCGCGCTCGCGGGAGGCGGCCAACCCGCGCTCGACAAGCAGCTTGTCAAGCCGCAGCTTATCCAGCCGCAGCTTGGCGTTTGGCTGGGCGTTCGGCTGGGCGTTCGGCTGGGCGTCTGCTTTGATCGCTGGTCGGGCGTTCGGCTGGTTTGGGCCTTTGGTTGACGAGGTTTCCCGCATGGGCAAACTCAGGATACGCAAATGGACGTTCGCGCGGAGGAGCAGATGGGCTACACTGGCAACCATCACCCATGCTTCAGCCCCCAGGTGATCGGCTTCCGTGCAGGCGCACAGGAGCCGGGAGATTGCCGCAGGTGTTTTGTCGTCTATAGGCGATCAATCCACTTCC
Organism: uncultured Acidobacteriaceae bacterium; assembly: GCA_964245535.1. Lineage (GTDB taxonomy): Bacteria > Acidobacteriota > Terriglobia > Terriglobales > Acidobacteriaceae > Granulicella. The sequence continues at coordinate 8,410 of CAXTNA010000012.1, forward strand.
GCAGCAGATGCGTTGTATGAACAGAGCGATGGAAAGGTCCGGTACGGGAGCCGACGCGGAGCACGACGCGGCTTTGCTGGAACGTGTCCGCCGCGGCGACGACGCAGCCATGGCGGTTCTGTTCGATCGCTATGGGAAGATTGTGTACTCCGTGGCTTTGCGGGTGTTGCGTGAACCAGCCTCCGCAGAGGACGTGTTGCAAGAGATCTTTATGCAGGTCTGGCGCAGTCCCGGCAGCTTCCTGGAAACCAAGGGAAGCCTGGGCGGCTGGCTTGCTGTGGTTGCCCGCAATCGCTCGATCGACAATCTACGGCGCAGACGCCCGACGGACCAGGTGGAGGAGGTATCTCTGCCCTCCACGTGCAATCTGGCCGAGGAGGCGGAGCGCAACATGATGATGGAACGGGCGCGCGCGGCCATCGTGCATCTGCCGGCAGAACAACGCAAGACCTTGGAAATGGCCTTTTTTGAAGGCCTGACGCACACCGAGATCGCCGAAGTGACGGGCGACCCGCTGGGCACGGTAAAGACTCGGATACGCAGTGGGCTGCTGACGCTGAGAAAGGCGTTTAGCGCATGAATATCGCGAATCACATTCCGGAAGACGATCTCGCGCTGTTCGCCCTCGCGCTGCTGTCGCCCCAGGAAGCTGCATTCATTACCGCACACCTCACAGAGTGTGATCTTTGCCGCAGCGAGGTCGCGCGGCTGCAGGGCGATCTGGTGGGCTTTGCCATGACCATCGACATGCAGGCGCCGCCGGCGGCTGCACGCGATCGCCTGCTGGCGGCTGTAGCCAAGGAACAGAAGTTTGTTGCCCCGTCTCTGGCCAATCGCGTTTCCGGATCTTCAGGTGGGTCTTCGGTTGGATCTTCGGTTGGGACTTCGGAAGATGAGCTGCTGGATCCGTCCGGTCGCTATGCGCAGCCGGTATCCCGCGGCATGGGCTTGTTCGGTTGGGCGGGCTGGGCTCTTGCCGCCGGCCTGGCTGCCGTTACCGGATGGCAGTTCTACCAAGGGGAAGACCTGCACCGGCAGATTGCCACGCAAACCGCGGCGCTCGAACAGGCTCACCACGTGGAGAACACCAGCGGCGATGCTGCCCGGGCGCAGGAGATTTTACAAACCCTGACCGATCCCACGGCCATGCAGGTCGCCTTGCATCTGCCGGTAACGGGCGCCACCCCGAAACCGGAGGCCCATGCAGCGTACATTGCCGAACGCGGCAATCTGGTGTTCATCGCGTCACACCTGAAGCCGATTGGCCCGAACAAGACCTATGAGCTTTGGCTGTTGCCGGCCAGTGGCACCGCGCCGGTCGCCGCCGGGCTGTTTCGGCCGGATGAGAACGGCAATGCTTCCGTGCTGCTGCCCACCTTGCCGAAGAACATCGCTGCCAAGGGCTTTGGAGTGACGGTAGAGAATGAGGGCGGCTCCAAGGCGCCAACACCGCCGATTGTGCTTGCGGGCACCTAGGGGCAGTACATACGACAGCTATCGTATGCTCCTTCGCGACAAGCAAGTTGTTCTGGAGAGTCTCCCTAAGCTGTCGTCCTGAGCGCAGCCGGGGTCCCCAGCGAGCGTTCTTTGCCCGTTCGGGTGGGAGCGAAGGACCTTTGTATTCTGCCCGGACCCTGATAGGCACCTCAAAGAAATACCGAGGTCCTTCGCTGCGCTCAGGATGACACGGGTGTGTTGCGGCCAGGAGATCGTGATGACCTGTTTTATGGGGCCGTCACCAACACCCGCACTCCGGTTCCCTGCAGATTCACATGGGCCACCGTGCTGTCCGTATCTGTTTCCAACACCGTCAGGTACCGGCTATCGGCTGAGGTGATGTACACCTTGCCGGTCGGCGTGCCGGTGGTAGCGGATACGGTGTTGGGGTGCCCGTAGACCGAAGCCGCCGTCGTGGCGATCGTGCTGCTTGGATCGCAGCCTGCCGGAATGGTGGCGCTCACCGTGCCGCTGACGAGGTTGACGACCGTAACGGATCCGGCAACGTCGGTGGGCAAAGGATTAAGGCAGCTGCCGGTTCCGCGATTGACGACATAGGCTCGGCTGCCGTCCGAAAGCACCGAGACCATCTGTGGATTGATCCCCACCGGCACCGTCGCTACCACCTGCCCGAAGCCGGCGCCATCGACCGGATTGAGGGGATTGCATGAGGGGTTGCTGGGTTGGGCAACGGCGCTGCAAAGCGGGATGTTGATGATGCTTAGAGAGCCGGCCGTTGTGCCTGTTCCCTGGTTCAACACCACAAGCTCGTTGGTCGCGGTGACGAGATCGGCCCAGATTGGGCCTTGGCCGAGGGTTCCGGTCGCGGGAATTACTGGATTGGCATTATCGAGGGCATTGTTGGTGACGTTGATGACGGAAACCGTTCCGGAACCGTGATTGAGGATAAAGGCACGGCGCGCGTCGGTCGTTTCCACGCCATACACCGGGTCGATGCCGACGCCCAGGGTAGCGGAGACCCCCAGACTGGTGGTGGAGGTGCTGGTGCCTTCGATGGCGGCCACCTGCCCCGTGCCGGTGCCATCACCGTTGCTGATAACGTAGGCGCGCGGGGTGGAATCGACACCGACCACGTAGATCGGATTTGCGGAAACGCCAATCTCCTGCTGGAGGGCGGGGCTGGCGGTGCTCAGCACGGCCACGGCCGAGCGGCCGGTCTCGGGAACAAAAATGCGAGCCGTCCCGCTGAGAAGAAACGACGAAAGGCTGGGGTCGCACGGGGTCTGCGCGGAAAGCGTGCAGGGGGCGCCTGCCGGCGGCTGCGGCAACGTGGTCTGAATCACCGCACTGGTGAGCAACGTGCTCGGGTTGCTGAACGGCACCGCGCTAAGCGAGTTTTGCGCGTTGATCGCAAAGGCCTGCGAGGCATTGGCAAGAAGAGTGAGATAGCTAGGGCTGGTGAGAATCTGAGGCGTTGCGAGCACGGTGTCACCGCCAAAGTCGACGATCGTCATTAAGCCGCCAATGGAGGCGCCGGGATTCGAGACGGCGATGGCATACTTTGTGGGCTGCGAGGCCGGTCCTACGGGATTAACCGCGCTTACCACAGGACGATACGTTTGGCCGCAGCCAAATAACGCGAGCGAAAGCCCTGTGCCGGCAAGCCCCAAACCCATTCCGGCGGCGAGCCCCAAGGGACGCCTCCGTGCTTCTTTCTGCGCAAACCGGTAGTGCAAACCTGCTCCCATTTGAGCGCGATTGAAGCGCGCTCAACACAGATCCGATTGTACTTGAACGGCGCACGAGAACGTTGGGGTTGGCTCGCGACGTGGGCGTGAGGCCCCAAAGCCCGCGTGAACGCGAGATGCTAATCCGTGGCTGTCGCATCTAATTCCCTGTGAATGAGCCTGCCGTTCTGCGCGATATGCTCGGGTTCGGGGCCGGATCGGCCCGTGCGGCCCCGCGGTCCTTGGCGGTGGTCGGGCTTTCGGGCGATCCGGATCGCCCCAGCCATACGGTTTCGGCTGCCATGCAAGCGGCAGGGTACCGCATTTTGCCCGTAAATCCGACGCTGGAAACGGTTCTTGGCGAGCGGTGCTACCCCTCGTTGCGTGATTTACCGATCCGGCCGGATGTGGTCAATGTCTTTCGTCTGCCCCGCTTCGTTCCAGCCATCGTGGACGAGATGATTGCTCTCGGGCTGCGGGATCTTTGGGTGCAGTTGGGCATCGTGCATTTCGAAGCCGCAGAACGAGCCGAACAGGCCGGGCTGCGTGTCGTGATGGATCGCTGCATCGTCGTCGAACAGCGGCGGTTACAGCGTCACACGGAAGTGCGGTGAGCGGGGTGCGATGTGTCAACTTAGGACATGGCGCGGAGCCGCCTCAGTCCTACAATAAGTCCATGATGTTCCGTCGTCGCAGACAGTCGATCGCCGTCCAGCTGCTTGCCCTATTGCTAGGGATGTGCGGTTGCCTGCCAGCGTGCGCGCAGCTGGTGGAGGTGGGCGACGGCGGCCCTGGGCCGGTAAAGGCGCAGCACCTGACGGCGGAAATGACCGCCTTGCGGCCACAGATTGCCGTGGGCGGCACTCTTACGGCCGGTCTGGTGCTGACGCTCGAAGAGCACTGGCATGTGTATTGGATCAATGCCGGCGATTCCGGCGAGCCGCCGAAGATTACCTGGACACTGCCGCCCGGCATCACGGCGGACCCACCCCAATTTCCGCCGCCGCAGCGCCTGCCGCTCGGGCCGCTGATGGATTATGGTTACGAAACGCAGGTAGCCTTCCCCATGCAATTGCACGCGGCTTCTGACCTGAAACCGGGCAAGGTGCATCTGGACGCACGGGTGAGCTGGCTGGTATGCGCGGCGCAATGCCTGCCCGGCAAGGCGCATCTTGGGCTTGATGTTGAGGTTGTACCCGGTCCGTTGCCAGACCCGCCGGTGGTCGGTGCCCTGGGTGCGGCGATCGCGAGCCTGCCCAAGCCCCTGCCCGCGCAGATGACCGTCGCGGCGATCGCGGATGGCAAGTCCGTTGGGCTTACCCTGCACACGGGCAGGAAGGAAGCGGAGGCGCAGTTTTACCCATTCGATGCCGATCAGATCGACAATGCGGCTACACAGGGCGTCGAATCGCTGCGCGATGGGGTGCGGGTGGTCTTGGGACGTGCATCGGATGCGGCGGCGCTACCAAAGAGCCTCCATGGACTCATCGAACTATCAGGCGGTGAAAGCTACGACTTCACCGTTCCGGTAAATCCGGGGGTGGTAGCCCCGGCTGCCGCTGCAGTCAAGTCAACACCCTTGGCGGGAAACGCGGGGTTCGGGACAACGCTGTTGGGTGAGCTTGGATTGGCCTTTGGCGGCGGCTTGCTGCTCAATCTCATGCCCTGCGTTTTTCCTGTGCTGTTCTTGAAGGGCTTGGCCCTGGTGCACTCTTCCAACGAAGAAAAACAACGTCAGCGCCTCCATGGGCTTGTGTACACCGCCGGGATCTTGCTTTCATTCTGGGCGGTAGTAGGCGTTCTGCTGCTGCTGCGCGCGGGCGGTCGCTCGGTTGGCTGGGGATTTCAGATGCAATCGCCCGGCTTTGTTGCGGTGCTGGCCTCGCTCGTGTTTTTCCTCGGGCTTTCGCTGGCCGGGCAGTTTGAGATTGGGCTATCGCTGACCAGCGCGGGCGGCGGGCTCGCGCAAAAACAAGGGTTTGCCGGGAGTTTCTTCACCGGCGTACTGGCTACCGTCGTGGCTACGCCTTGCATGGGACCCCTGCTGGGGGCGGCTGTGGGCTTTGCACTCTCGCAGCCGGTCGCGTTGACGTTTCTGGTTTTTACTGCGCTTGCATTGGGGCTGGCACTTCCGTATCTGCTTTTAACGCTGCAGCCCCAATGGACTTCTCTTCTGCCGAAGCCAGGCGCTTCTCAGCAGTGCCCCTTTTCGCCACCGCGATCTGGCTGGCCTGGGTGTACGGGCAGTTGTTCGGCAGTGATGGACTTAATCGTGTGGCGCTTCTGCTTCTGTGCTTTCTTGTGTTGGCCATTGCCGGTTGGGCACTGGGCCGGTGGCCTGCCCGATGGGGTTCGGGGATCGCCGCGCTCGTACTGATACCGCTCGCCCTCGCGTTGCCGCTGCGCCCGCAGCCGGTAGAAGCAGCATCGTGGCAGCCATGGTCGCCGGAAAACCTGGCCACGGCCCGCGCCTCAGGAGAGCCGGTGTTCATCGACTTCACCGCTGCCTGGTGCCTAAGTTGCAAGGTGAATGAGGCCGCGGTGCTGCGCTCGGACGAGATTGAGTCCAAGCTGGCCAAAGGACATTTCAAGCTTCTGAAAGCCGATTGGACGCAGTATGATCCGCGCATTACGGCGGAGTTGGCCGGTGTCCATCGTAGCGGTGTTCCTACGTATGTAATTTATCCGGCGGGAAAAACTTCAAATGCCGATGTACTGCCCGAGTTGCTCACCCGCGATATCGTTTCAAAGGCGATCCAAAGGGACTTGCTGCTGGGAAAAGCTGAAACCAACTTTCACTTTAGTAGTCCAGGCCCACTGAGTTCTGAGTCTGCAACCTACCATTAGAATGATTCGAACTTTGGACTATTGGGACTAGCCAAACTGTGGATGCAGGGTCATAACGAGAATGCACAGCATCAGTCGTCATGACTGAAAGAGGAGGTGCTATGGACTTAAATCATGTTGGCGCACGGTACCTGGTCGACTGGAGTGGATATTCCATGGTGGAGCAGAACCCCTTGAAGCTGAGTGGAACACCCATTCTGAAGGGGTCACGCATGCCCGCCCAAGGCATCATCGAAAACTATATGTCCGGTTACGCCCCAGATGAGGTCGCCGAAATATTTGGCCTATGCAAGGAAGAAGTTCGAGCTTTGATAGCAGAAGCGGTCGCCCGGAACCCGGAACTTCTCAAGCAATGAACATTCTCTTCGATAACAATGTGCCCGACCTGTTGCGTCGTTATTTGGTTAGGCACAATGTGACGTTTGCGAGAGAAATGGATTGGAACAAGTTGATGAACGGCTCCTTGCTGAAAGGAGCAGAGGACGCAAAGTTCGAATTGATGATTACGGGCGACAAAAACCTGGCGTACCAACAAAACCTCAACGGCCGGAAGATCGCCCTGATTGTGCTGGGAACCATACATTGGCCCTCGTTGCAGGCAAGCCTTTCTCCCGTACTGGCTGCAGTAAGCCGGGCCGAGCCGAGCAGCTTTGAACAGCTTCCGATGCCACCCTATGTGCATAGGAAATAGGTGCGTTCCTAATGGCCATGGCTGAATTTGGCCTTTGTGGGAACCTACCCGCGTCCGCGAAGTTTCGCAATCTCATCCATGCGCTGTGCGAGCAGGCGTTCCCTGCCCTCGTTTGTCGGAAGGTAGTAGCGGCGTTCCGCGAGCGACGGCGGCAGGCACTCCATGGCGGCAACCTTGCCCTCGACATCGTGGGCGTACTGGTAATTCTTGCCGTAGTCGAGCTCTTTCATCAGCTTGGTGGGTGCGTTGCGCAGGTGCAGCGGAACCGGTTCGGCGGGCTTGGCTTCGATGTCGGCGAGCACTGCCGCATAGGCCGTATAAACTGCGTTCGATTTGGGCGCGAGTGCCAAATAAACGACGGCCTGTGCGAGCGCAAGGTCTCCTTCCGGCGAGCCGAGAAAGTGCATGGCGTCGCGCGCGGACAGGCACAGATTCAGCGCCTCAGGCGCGGCCAGGCCGATGTCCTCCACTGCCATGCGTACGACACGGCGTGCAATGTACATGGGATCTTCGCCGGCACGCAGCATGCGGCCGAGCCAGTAGAGCGAGGCATCGGCGTCGGAGTTGCGTACGCTTTTGTGCAGCGCGGAGATGAGGTCGTAATGCTGCTCACCCTTTTTGTCATAGAGAAGCACGCGCTGTTGCAACGCCTCGGCGGCAAGCTCGCGCGTGATCACGGCTTCGCCACGGCTCACGGCCAGTTGCGCTGCCACCTCCAGCGCGTTAAGCGAGGAGCGCGCATCACCGCTCGCGTAACCGGCGATGGCTTCGAGGGCCTCCGGGGCCGCGCTTAATTGCAGCGTGCCCAGGCCACGCTCTTCATCGATCAAGGCACGTTCGAGCAGCGCCAGCATGTCGGCCTCGTCCAGCGCACGCAAGGTGTAAACGCGGCAACGGCTGAGGAGCGCGGCGTTGATTTCGAAGGACGGATTTTCGGTAGTGGCGCCGATGAGTCGTATGGAACCGCGTTCTACGTAAGGCAGGAAGGCATCCTGCTGTGCTTTGTTGAAGCGATGGATCTCGTCGACAAACAGGACGGTGCGCGAGCCGAAGTCGGCGGCCTTTTCGGCCTCGACCATGACCTGCTTGATTTCCTTGATACCGGAAAGCACGGCGGAAAATTCAACGAAGCTGGCCGCCGTGGAACCCGCGATGATCTTGGCGAGCGTCGTTTTGCCGACACCGGGCGGCCCCCAGAAGATGAGCGAGGCGGAGGCGCCACTGCCTGGGCTAGCGCCGCTGCCTGGGTTAGCGCTCCGGCCCGGCTGAGCGCCGTGTTCCAACGGCTCGTCGCGCTCGATCTGCAAGCGCAACGGCTTGCCCGGACCGAGCAAATGTCCTTGGCCGAAAAATTCATCGAGCGAACGCGGCCGCATGCGTTCCGCGAGCGGGGCTGTATTGCGGCGCTGATTTTGGGGCACCGGAGCTGTGTCGAAGAGATTCATGGGCGCAGCCCCTGCTGTCGCGCCCAGATGCGCAGCGTCTTTTGCCGCATCGCTTCGTACATCAGCACGGCGCCTGCGACGGCCGCGTTCAACGATTCCACAGCCACGGGAATCCGTACCTGTTCATCCGCCAGTTCCCGTGCGTATTGCGTCAGACCCGCCCCTTCGTTGCCGATGAGAATGGCCCAGGGCTCCAGGAAATCGGTATCGTACGAAAAGGATGCCGCATAGCTTTCTTCGCTCTCAGGCACGAGTGGGTCTAGTGAGTCCAATGGGTCTAGTAAATCCAGTGGGTCTAGAGAGTCCAATGGATCTAGTGAGTCCAGCGGATCTAGTGGGCTATGCGGGTGATGGTAGCGAAACTCCGGGGAGGCGTCCCGATTTTCTACTCGTCCCGTGAGCACACCATGGCGTGCGGCAAGCCGGGCGCCACCCCCGTACCTGGGCCCACGGTGAAAGCCACTCACCGCAGCAAAAATTCTCATTTTCTCAGAGCGCAACTGCGCGACGGCAGCGTCAATAGGTAAACG
>CAXTNA010000012.1:17117-24726 GCA_964245535.1 uncultured Acidobacteriaceae bacterium
GGTAAACGGGTGACCGAAGTGTGGAACATAGCGCCGGCTGCGGCCCGCACCACCTTCGGGTTCCAGTGATTGGCGGACTCCGGCGTGATCATGACCCGTGCCGTGCCAAAGGCTGCTGCTGAGCGGATGAGTGTGCCTAGATTCCCGGGGTCCTGGATGTTCTCGAGGACGAGAGCATTTTCCACCCCTTGATCGTGCAGCACTGGGTTGCGAATCATCCAGGTGGCAGCGATCCCCTGCGGCGTTTGCGTTGTTACGGCGCTGTCGAAGACTTCACGGCTGAGCACAACCCAACGCGCAGCGCGCAGTTGGCTGGGCCAGCCGACTTCGAGCAGGGCTTCATCCCCTTCGCGGACATAAACGGTGTCGAAGCTGTGCCCCGCGTTGTGCAGTTCGCCGATCAGGTGCAGACCCTCGATGCCCAGTAGATCGCCGGAGCGCGCCGCCTTGCCGCTCAGCGAAGCTCGCAGCGCCTTGACGCGCGCGTTGGTGCGGCTGGTGATGGGCGGGGGCAGCGAGGGCATCTCGTTCTGAGTGTATTCGTCGAGTCTACCCGCTGGTTCCACTGCCGCTTCGCTCCACGTCGCGGTTCGCTGAGGAGTTAAGAATGCGGTAAAGTTTGTACACAGGAAATTTGAGGGCACGTTGGACGCAGAGCTTTTACGCATACATCCGGATGAACCGGAACCGGAGCACATTCGTCGCGTGGCGCAGTCGCTCGACGCAGGCGAGGTCGTTGCTTTGCCGACAGACACCTTTTATGGGCTTGCGGTCGACCCGGTGAACCTGCGCGCCGTGGATCGGATCTACGATTTGAAGACGCGTGCCCGGCACAAGCCGCTGTCCCTACTGATCGCCGACGTGACGCACGCCTACGAGTTGGCACGCGGGATCGGCACCGACTTCGACCGGCTCGCCGAGCGTTTCTGGCCAGGGCCGCTGACCATTATCGTGCGTGCCGGCAGCAAACTGCCGCTGCGGGTGACGGCCAACACCGGCAATGTCGCGCTGCGGGTGCCGGAGGCGACCATTTGCCGGGCGGTGGTGAAGGAGCTGGGTTTGCCGATCACAGCCACCTCGGCCAACCTGCGCGACATGCCCGAATGCACCTGGGCAGGTTGCGTGCGCGAACAGTTCGGCACGAAGATTCCGCTGATTGTGGACGGCGGACCGACCGCACGTTCGGTCGCTACCACGATCGTCGACCTGAGCGGCGGCGAGAACTCCTGGATGATTCTGCGTGAGGGCGCCATCCCGACGCACGAGATCGCGCTGGCCATGCAGCGTTAGACCCTCGCGCAGGTCTTCACTGACAGCATCCTGAGCTAGCTGAATTGCATTGTCCATGAGTCGAGCCAGCCAACGCCGCCGGTTTCAGATTGCCTCCGAACGCTTGGCGAAGCGCGTTTTTTATACGGTACTGTGCCTGGTTCTATTGGGCGCGGTGGGCTGGTTTGTGTGGCTTTACCGGCAAATCAGCTACACCGCGGGTATTGACAATGCCGAACGCGCAGATGCCATCGCGGTCTTCGGGGCAGCGGAATATGCAGGGCGGCCTTCGCCGGTGCTGCATGCGCGCCTGGATAAAGCGCTGTCGCTATACCAGCGCGGCTTGGCGCCGCTGATCATCACGCTCGGGGGTGGGTCGATCAAGGACGAAGGCAATACAGAGGGCGGCGCCGGCCGCGATTATCTGCTAGCCAACGGCGTCCCGATTGAGCACATTTTGGCCGAAACCACATCCGTTGATACAGAGCAGCAGGTGCAGCGGCTTGCAGAGCTCGCGGACGAACACAATCTGCAGACGCTCGATGTGGTGAGTGACGGCACGCACCTATTCCGCATTGCCATGCTGTGCCGACGCGCCGGGTTGGCCGTGTACACCTCGCCGCGCGCGCAGCTGGGGCATTTGGACGATCTGGACAGGGCGCAACGCCTGGGCCACGAAATGCTGAGTACGACGTCCGTTGCGCTGGATCTGCATATCAGCGCGCTGCACCGTTGGCTGGAGGGTAGAGGCGAGTAGGCGTTGATCTCACAAAGCCCAGCGCATGCCGGAGATTCTAGTGAACGAGAGCATTTTCGTTGTCATCCTGAGCGCAGCGAAGGGCCTTCGTATTCGCCCGGACTACCTCGGGGCCTCGAAGGAATACAGAGGTCCTTCCCCTTCGGCAAGCTCTGCGCTCAGGATGACAGCAAGTAGTTGGAACACGTTGCGACGTTGCTCTAATCATCTTCTCCCACACCCACCTCTGCCGGTACGCCCCCTTCGCGGCGCATGCGGAGATAGCCGCGGATGAATGGATCGAGATCGCCGTCGAGCACGCGGTCTACGTCGCCGACCTCCACGCGCGTGCGCAGGTCTTTGGCCATGCGATACGGCTGCAGCACATAGCTCCGAATCTGCGAGCCGAAGTTAATCTCCAGCTTCGAGTCTTCGAGCTTTTTGCTGACTGCGCGCTTCTTTTCAAGCTCATGCTCATAAAGGCGCGAACGCAGCAGCTTCATCGCGCGCTCCTTGTTTTTATGCTGCGAGCGCTCATTCTGACAGCCTGCGACGATGCCGGTCGGCAGATGCGTAATGCGCACCGCGGAGTCGGTCGTGTTGACATGCTGACCGCCTTTGCCGCCTGAGCGGTAAGTATCGATGCGCAGCTCATCCGGCTTGATGTCGATCACGATGGAGTCGTCGATCTCGGGCGACACGTAGGCCGAGGCGAAGCTGGTGTGGCGGCGTTTGGCCTGGTCAAACGGCGAGATGCGCACCAACCGGTGCACGCCGGTTTCGCCCTGCAGCAGGCCGAAGGCAGAATCGCCTGTGATGGTGAAGGTCGCCGATTTGATACCGGCCTCGTCACCGTCCTGGATTTCATTGATTTCGGTTTTAAAACCTTCGCGTTCGGCCCAGCGCAGGTACATGCGCATCAACATCTCGGCCCAGTCCTGCGATTCCGTGCCGCCCGCGCCGGGATGCACGGTGACAATGGCATTGAGCGCATCGTGCTCTTCCGAAAGCATGGTGCGGGCTTCCAGTTGTTCCGTGTAGGTGCTCAGGGTGTCGATTTCACGACGCAAGTCGTCTTCGCCCGAGGCTTCCCCTTCGCGCATCAGCTCGAAATAGGAGTCGATGTCACCCATGCGGCGGCCTAGTTCGACATCGTAGCCGAGCTGCTCTTCGAGCCGCTTGCGCTCGCGCATCAGCGGTTGTGATTTTGCAGCATCGGCCCACACGGCGGGGTCGGCAATTTTAGACTCCACCTGCGCGAGTTCTTTTTGGAGGCGGGCCGCGTCAAAGATACTCCCGCAGATCGCGAACCTTCTCGCGAACCGGGGAGTAGGCAAACTCTAAGTCATCCAACATGTGTTTTATTTTACCCGGCTCTGGCAGGTGTTGCAGGGAATGCGGTTGCTGCGGGGTACCGGCGCTGCAGGTAGCTGCCGCCGAGCACCGCAGTCATCGCGATGGCACACAGCCAGCCGATCCAGTCGCCATGCCGGGTATAAAAGGTTATTTTCTGGCTGTAGCCAAAGGGGACTTCAATCGCACCGCGGATGTGGCGTGGCATGTACGACACGATGCGTCCGGCAGGATCGATGGAGGCCGTCAGGCCGGTGTTGGTGTCGCGGAGCAGCCAGCGGTGGTTCTCAATGGCCCGCATGCGCGCCATGTCCAGGTGCTCCCAGGGCGCGCTGGTATCGCCATACCAGCCATCGTCGGAAAGATTGACGAGCACCTGCGCGCCGCCGGCGGCAAACTCGCGTATCTCGTCGCCGAAGATGGATTCGTAACAGATGAAGACGCCGTACCGGTGGCCGTCAACGCTGAAAAGGCGACGTTGGGTGCCGGGGACAAAGTTCAAACCGTCCAGCAGGTGACCCGCAAAGAAAAAGAGCTGCTTATAGGGGGTGTATTCGCCGAAGGGCACGAGATGCATTTTGTCGTAGCGCCCGGCATAGGTACCGTCGGGCAAGAAAAAACTCGCTGAGACGAATTCGTCGAAGTGACCGCCGCGATTTGGCACGGTGCCCTGGCCGACGGCATCGACCACCAACGGCGCCTTGGCGGCCCGCGCCACCTCGCCGATGGCTGCGCGAAATTGCGGATCGGCGCTCATGAAAGCAGTGGGGGCTTCGGGCCAAAGCACGATGCGAGGAGAAAGGCCTGCGCCGGGTAGGTTTGGCGTTGTCCCAGAGGCGATTCCAGAGGCGATTCCAGAGGCGATTCCAGAGGCCAAGCCAATTTCCGAAAGTTCAGGCGCCGGCGTGGGGTGCAGGGTGCGCGCGGAAAAATCGGCAAGCATTTGGGACTGTGTTTCGGCTTGTGTCTCGGGTGACGAGGTCGAGGGCTCGTGCGCTTCGGCACCCACGCGAAGATTGTCCTGCAAAAGAACGGCGGTTGCCGTCGGAGCATACATGGGCAGTTTGCTCGAAAAGCCGGCAGAAAAGATTGCTAACAGAACCACAATTTGTAGCGGTCCCACCCGCCCCTGCTTCCTTGCGCTTGCCGGTGTCCAAAGCCAGATGGCATTGACGGCAGCTACCACCAGCGACAAACCCATCACTCCGGTCCAGGGCGCCAGACGCGTGAAGAAGGCGCTGTCCACCTGCGTGTAGCCAAGCAGGTCCCAGGGAAAACCGGTGATACGCGAGCGGGCAAACTCTACGGCCACCCAAAGCAAGGGGCTGAGAAAGATAGCGGCCCGCTCATGAAGCGTCGTACGAACCAGGGCAAAACAGAATCCGAAAAGGGCGAAATACAAACCGAGGTACAGGGAAAAAAGGATCAGAATGCCGAGCGCAACCGGGGCCGGCAAGCCGCCGTAGAGAAACATGGTCTGGTAAATCCAGTAGCAGTTACCGCAGAACCAGCAGACGCCGCAAACGTAACCGATAAGTGAGGATTGGAAGAGAGTTAGCGGCCTCCCCTCCGCATCCCTGCTCCGCAGCGCGTAGAACAGCGGAAAAAGACAGAACCAGCAAAAAAAACGCCGCCACGCGGGAACCGGTCCGGCCAGGGGAAAAGGCAGAAGCTGTAGAAAAGCCGATAACACGGCGAGGCTGTAGGCGCGCAAAGGAACAGGTCGCATCGGCATGAGTCTAGCACTCGCAGCGCGGCTGGGATGCGTTTGGGCTACGGTAGCAGGCTGCGATACCGGCTGCATTTCTAGCTCATCGCGTAACTTTCTCCAGAATCTGGTGCCGCTGCCCTTGCAAGGGTATCTCTTCACACGTAGAGTTACAGAAGCTAAGTGGGGACGCGAGGCGTCGTCCGGCGGCAACACGAAAAGAGGATGTTACATGGACGTAAGTCAGATACTCTCCGCAATCGATGCGGAGATTGCGCGGTTGCAGGGAGCGCGGCAGGCTGTGGCGGCTCTCGATGGCACGAGCCCGGTTCCGCAACAGCCCCGGCGGGGCCGTCCCAAGGGCAGCACCAACGCTGCGCCGGCAGCGGCGGAAGCACCAGCCCGGAAGCGAAAGCGGAACCTCAGCCCGGAAGGCCGCAAGCGCATCCAGGAAGCCATGCAACGCCGCTGGGCCGATCGCCGCAAAGGCGCAAAAGAAGCCAGCTAACTTACCAAACACCATGTCCCAGCCAAGGAAGGCACCTGCCTTTCTTGGCCGGGGCAAATCTATCTCGCCTGGCATGTACCTCAAGCCTGTGTAGCAATGACCTCGCGGACGTTATCGGCTCCTTGAAAGAAACGGACCGTGCTGAATCCCTCGAGATAGCGTTCGATCTGGCGGTTCTGGATAATTTGCCGGATCGGCAAGGCTTCACTGCCCTGCAGGCGGAGAACATCGGTATCGGTGATCTGGTAACGCGCGTATCCTGTTCCCGGTCCTTCCGCTTTGCCGTGAAAAAAGCCGAGCAGGCGGCCTTCCGGACGTGTGACCGCCCGCAACCGCGCGAACAGCGCCGGCACCAGGGGTGGCGGCAGGTAGTCCGCCGTGTCCCAAAGCAGAACCACGTCGAAATCGCGGCCTGAAAAATCCAGGTTGGTCGCGGCAAACCGTTCCCCGTCGTACGTGGGTGGTGTGTTTGGGCGCGATCCAGCCGGTGGCGCAATGAGCCACTCGGGCTTTGCGGCTTCGCTGACGATATTCGCCATGTACACGCTGTGCCCCATGGACGTTAACAGGTTTATGTTCGACGGCGAGGTTGTGCCGAAATCGAGCACACGCAGAGCGCGCACCGGCTCGGCGCGCATGTATTGCAACACCTCCGCCCAGCCACGCGAGTGGCGTGTGCGTTCGAGGAGGTGCCCTTCGCCGGCGGATCCGCCGCGTTTGAACAGATGCATCATAGAGAGCTTCTTTGGCCTGTTTTCCGGTCCAGTCTAGAGCTTAGCGTAGCAACTACGCGCGCATCCGGCGAATTTTGTGCAGGGTGACGACTTCCAGAAACGGGAGCTTGGATTGTTGCGCAAGAAGGAGGAGTCGCGGGGCAGCAATCCAACCGGCTCGGTGATAGCGTCTATCCTTTAAGAAGCTTAAGAAGCCTGCTGGGAACGCATGCTAGGGGAGGTCCGCTTGCACCGCTTGCACAGGAGGACAGGCGCGACCCCTGCGCGACCCGTGCTGTTTTGGGGGCTGCTTTGCGGGCTTCTGCTCATCATGGCAGCGAAAGTTGGCACCTCGTATGGCCTTGGCGTGCCCAGCTCTACGCCACAAGCGCCGGGAGATTCCCGGAAGGAACCGGCCAACTTACCCGCCGGACCGCCGCGTGCGTGGATTGAAGCAGCAGCCGCCAATCAGGACCACCTCATCACCAATGATGAAGCCGCGCCTTTGCGCTACCGCGTGCGAAAAATCGATGCCAAAGGCGACATGACGCGCGAAGAGATCGAGAGCCGGGAAGGCAGCGTCGCGCGCCTGATTCAACGCAACGGCGGCCCGTTGACCGTGGCCGAAGACAGTGCCGAACGCGAGCGGTTAAGCGATATTCTTGCGTCTCCAAGCGCCTTTCTGGAGCGCCGGCAACGCAGCCGGGCCGCACGTGGTTATGCGCGCGAACTGATTCATGCCATTCCCCAGGCGATGCTTTGGAGCTATGCTCCGGGGCAGCCGCAGCCGGGCGGCGCGCATGGTTTGCAGGTGGCTGTCGATTTCACACCTGATCCAAGTTACAAACCCCCTACGGTTGTCACGGAGGCGCTAAAAGGGATCGCCGGCCGCGTATGGATCGACGCACAAAGCCATTGCGTGACGCGCGTCGAAGGCCGCGTTCTGCGTCCGGTGGACTTCGGCTGGGGCGGTCTGCTCGCGCGTGTCAGCGAAGGCGGCACCGTGCTTTTTGAGCAGATGGCCGTGGGCGAACATCGTTGGTTTTTTTCAAGGCTCAGCGAACATGTGGTCATCCGCGAGGTATTGATCCACACCGTAAAGGAAAACGTCGAAATGACCGCATGGGATGCGCATCTGCTGCCCAGCCCGGTTTCCTATCAAGAAGCGATTCATACCTTGCTGGCAATGCCGGTGCCGACGCGGTAAGCGACTATGGTGTGGGGTAACGGCTGGAGCGAATCACCTGCGAGCGCGCAGCTGTTTGCGGTCATCCTGAGCGCAGCCGGGGTCCCCAGCGAGCGTTCTTTGCTCGTTGGGGTGG
>CAXTNA010000013.1:0-2077 GCA_964245535.1 uncultured Acidobacteriaceae bacterium
GCACAAGTCCCGCACCCACAGAAAGCAGCATGGCCACCAGCAGCGTGGGTACAATCCAGCGCAGCACTTCAACCGCGCTCCAAAACAACACGGGCCCCCCGGCGGAGAAGTTGTCCGTGCTCGCGCTTGCCAGCAGGCTGTTATAAAAGCTGCGCCAGTGCGCGGCCATATCCGCGCTCATGAGCAGCACGGCCGCTGCAATGCCGACAAGCGCCAGCAAGCTCGGCAGCTCACGCGAGCGCGTGATTTGGCCTTGCTCGCGAGCCTTTTTGTGGTGTTGCGGTGTCGCTTTTTCTGTCTTGTTCGCTTCAGCCATGGGCGCTCACCGGGCCTGCTCCAGCAGGCGATTGGAAAGCTCTATGGAGCTCAGAAAGAAACGGTCCAGCATGGCCGGCCAATACTTTAGCGCAGCGAAAAGTATGCCGAGGCCGAGCATCGTTTTGATGGGCGTGCCCAGCATCATCAGGGGCGCCTGCGGAGAAGCTTTGCCCAACAGCCCCAACACAATGTCTGCCAGAAACGTGGCGGAAAGCACCGGCGCGGCAATCTGGACGCCAAGCGTAAACACTTCGCCGGCCGCGCGAACAGCCGTCATCGTGAAGGCGCGCGAAAGGTGTGCAGAGCCGGGCGGCAGCAGAAGAAAACTCCGTCCCACCGCGCGTAACAGCCAAAGGTGTACATCAAGCCTTAGAAAAATCAGCATCGCGATCGTCTGATGAAAGAGTGCCATCACGGTCGTGTCCACCTGCGTTTGCGGATCGAGGATGTTGATCAGCGAGAAGCCCATCTGTGTGCTGAGCACCTGGCCGGCCATCTGCACGGCGTCGAAGACAAGATTGGTGGCGATACCGATCGCTGCGCCGGTCAGCAATTCGCCAAAGACCAGCGCCGGCCACGCGTGCAGATCGATGTGCACGAGACCGGGAGAAAGCGCCGGGAAGAACAAGAGGCTTGTGGCGACCACAAGACCGGCTTTCACGCGCGGTGGAATAGCTTGGCTGCCGAAAAACGGTGCAAACAACATGAGCCCGGAAAGCCGCACGCTGACGGTCAAAAACGCCGTAATGAGTTGCTGCAAGGTGAGCTGTTGCAACGCGAGTGCGTTCATTGCAGCACCCCACGAAAACTCGAGAACAAGCCCACGGTGTAGAGCGCCAGATGCCGCCACATCCACGGCATGAGGAGAAACAGCGTGAGGCCGGTAGCCAGCAGGCGCGGCACCGCAGTCAAGGTCTGATCCTGCAGCGACGTGAGTACCTGCAAAATGCTGATTACGAAGCTGACGACGATGACCATCAGCAGGATGGGCGCGACCAGGATCGCGACCTCCATCAGCATCAATCGGCCCATGCTCACTACCTGATCGACGCCCATTATTGGAAGCTCCGCATAAGGGCGCTGATCAGTAAATGCCACCCGTCCACCATCAGAAACAGCAACAGTTTCAGGGGCGTGGAGATCACCACTGGGGGCAGCTGCATCATGCCGACCGAAGTGGTGATGGAAGCAACCACCATGTCGACGACGAGGAAAGGAAGAAACAGCACGGCCCCGATCTGAAAACCGGCTTTCAGCTCTGAAACGATATAGGCCGGCAGCAACACGCGCATGGAAAGGTCATGAATGTCACGCGGCCGCGGCTCTTTTGCGATCTCTAAAAACAGGGCCGCATCCTTCTCGCGCACGTAGTGCACCATGAAGTTGCGCAAAGGTTCCTGCCCGCGCGAGATCGCTTCAAAAGCCGTGATCTCGCCGCGTTGCAAAGGCTCGAACGACCGTGTATAGATCTGCTTGCCCACGGGTTCCATGATGAAAAACGTGAGGATCATCGTGAGCCCGATCAGCGTCTGGTTCGAGGGTGTTGTTTGCAGTCCGAGTGCTTGCCGCAGAAAGTGAAAAACCACGAGCAATCGCGCAAAAGGTGTCACGCAGATAAGCAGCGAAGGAATCAGCGTGAGGGCGGTGAGCAGAAGAACAATCGTCCACGGGGCGGAGCTGCTGCCGAGCCCTGAAACGCGAAGTTCACCCGGGGTCGCGGCTATGCCGAGCGGCGTGTCTGTGAGCGGGCCGGATGGCA
>CAXTNA010000013.1:2087-7944 GCA_964245535.1 uncultured Acidobacteriaceae bacterium
TTCCTGCGGGGGTCGTGGCGGCACCGGCGGGTGCACTGCCACGAACCGCTGGCGCGAGTCCGCGGTTGGCAACCGCCGCCGGCAGGGGGCCAGGCAGCGGCGGGAACGCGTTGGTCGGTTCGCCCGGACGAAGCGCGGTCGGTGCCATGGGCGGCAGAGCCGGATTGTTCTGCGCTGGTATGGCACTGGCGGCTGATGGGGTGGTGGTTGGCGTGGGAGCTTGCGTCCCTGCGGGTGCCTGCGCGGACGTATGCGTCGGGTGCGCAGATTTCGCATGCGTCATGCGTGCAGCGGCCAGTGGCGCGGGCGTACCCAGCAACAGAAAAAGGGGCAACAGCAAAGGGAAGTGCGGTCTCATACCGAGTCCTTCCCGGGCCAGCGTTCCGCCAACACATCGCCAAAGCTGTGTGCTTTTCCGTTGTTTTCCAGTGAGGCGAGCAGGGCGATGTTTACCGAGCTGCCCCCAACCAGAAACGCCTGACCGTCTACTTCAACAATGGAAAGAAAGCGTTTTTCTCCCAGCGAAACGGTCTCGCTGACCCGCAAGCGACGACTTCTGGATCGAACACGCCATTTGCCTCGTTCTTCAACCCACCGCCAAAGGGTTTGCAATCCTGCAATCCACGGCTCGAGCGTTAGCACAGTCATGGCGCGCGCCGGCGCTGCGGCAGACGGATGCGCCGCTGCGTCTCCTCGCACGCGTGCCGAGATCATGCCATCCCCGTGAGCCGAACGGCCAGACGTTCGCCCACAACATCAAATTCGACAGTGCCGACGAGCTGTCCGTTCACCTTCAGCGACAGGTCTTCATTCTGCTGAGCGGCAGTTTGCACGAGTGAACCGGCCTGCAACTGCATAAGCGAACCAACGCTGAACCCAATCGCCGGTACCTCCAAAACCAGCGTGCAGGGTAGATCATAGGCACGCGCCAGCGGGTCTGGCGCTTCGGCCCGCGTTCCAGGGGGTAGAAGGACCGGAACTGCTGGGCCGGGCACGGCGTTGGTCATCCTCATCGCTCCCTTCTGCAAAGAACACCTGCACAAATGTGTGCGAAAGCGCCTGTTCTTACAGAAGCAAGTGGCAATCCGGCTGCCAAAAAGTGGAAAGTACCTCCTTTGTTGCAGATTTGGCCTGGCACCCACGCGTGAGAGCTTCGAAATGGTGTGAGGGAACAAAACTGCAGCGGCTCCCATGGAGTAGCGGGGCCACGTCGGCCCGCGAAGATGAGAGTTCTATGAGACTGCGAGGGCGGAACCGCGAGGGAGGTCCAAGCTTTCTCCGCTCGCGGTCCGCCATCCTCAGCGTGTCTTAAGCAGCCTTCATTTGAATGGTGTCCTGCTCGATCTGGTCGAACGCGGTGATAGCTTTGGCATTGGCCTCATAGGAGCGCTGTGCCACGATGAGGGCGGAAAGCTCCGTGGCGACATCCACGTTGGACTGCTCTACGCTTGAGCCCTTGATAGTGCCGCGGCCGCCGCTACCCGCCGTGCCCACCACGGCCTGCCCGGAAGCTGCCGTAACCTGGTACTGGTTGCCGCCGATCAGTTGCAAGCCCTCTGGATTGGCGAAGTTCGCGACTGCTACTTGGCCGATCGCGCGGGTCTGGTCGTTGCTGAAGGTAGCTTGCACCGTGCCGTCCGCGAGCACGGAAAAACCCGAGATGGTGCCTGCGGCAAAGCCGTTTTGCGTTTGCGCGCTGTTGCTGTTGGCGGTCGCGGTCTGGGTGAGCAGCGAAGCGCCGCTGCTGTCTTTGAGCTCCCACGTGGGACTGATGGCCGCGGCGCCGTCAGTAAACGGTCCGGCGGAGAGCGAGGTTACGGATCCGGTCGGGGACGTGAGCGCTCCTGTGCTGTCGAAGCTTAGGGAGCCGGAACCGAGCGAGGTGGTTGTCCCGGTGCCGCCCTGCACATCGCTTGATGGAACTGTGATGTTGTAACTCCACGTGTTGGTGCCCGTCTTGGTGTACGTGACGCTCATCAGGTGCGCTGCGCCGAGGGAATCGTATACGGCCATCGGCGAGGGCGTGTACGTATCGCCGACAGCGGCGGAGGCATTCAGATTGGTGGTGAAGGAGAACTGCGAAGTTGGATTTGCGGGAAAGGTGGACCCCGAACCGACGTTGATCGGCTGCAGGCTAGCGTTGGTCGAAACCGCGCCCCCCACGGCAGGATAGCCCATCACAAGGTCGCCGCTGAGGCTGGTCAGTTGCCCTGCCGTGTTGGTGGTGAAGTCGCCGGCACGCGTATAGCTTAGCGCGCCGCTTGCGTTGCCGGTAATGAAATAGCCGGCGCCGTTAAGTGCCATATTGGAGTTGATGCCAGTGGACGAGACCGGCCCGTTGGTCAGGTTTGCCGACATGCCTTCTACCTGTGTGCCGTAGCCGATCTGGATGGGATTGGCATTTCCGCTCGTGCCGTAGTTCTGGTAGAAAACGTCGGAAAATACGGCGCTTTGGGCTTTGTAGCCGTCGGTGTTCATGTTCGCGAGGTTGTTGGAAATAGCCTGAAGCGCCGTGGAACTGGCGGTCAAACCGGATAACGGCGTGGAAAAAAGAGACATGGGTGTGAGCTCCGAAAAAGGGTTGCGTTAAAAGGAGGGAAGGCCTGCCGTGGTCTGATTTGCGGCAAGGCTGGAAGCGCTGTTGGTGAGAGCTTGCAGGGCGGCCTGGACCGCCGCCGTGCCGGTTTGCGCAGACGAACCGGCGGTGCGGACCTGTCCCGACGCCGTGCCTGATGCCGCCGTGCCTGATGCTGGTGTGCCTGCGGCGGTGGTTGTGGAGGTACTGCCGAACTGGTTGGTCAGCAGTTGGTTGATGCTGGCCACCTGATCGAGTTGATTGAGCGAGATCATCTGGCCCACCATCTGCGTGCTGTCCATGGGGGCGGTGGGGTCCTGGTTCTGCAGCTCCTGTACAAGCAGGCTGAGAAAGGTGTTGCCCAGGGAATCCACGCTGCTTTGCGAGGTGCTGGAAGCGGTACTTGTACCCGTGCTCGAGGTGGCCGCAGTTGTGGCTGCTTTCGGAGCCGCTACGGAGGGAAGGGGGTTGATCAGGCTTTGCTGGGCATGAAGTGCGCTGATGTGGGACATGGGTGCTCCTTGGTGTGAAAGTGGCGGAAATAATCAGATACGGATGTCAAGACGGGCTGTGCTGGATGAAGATAAAAGTGGTTTCGTGGCCGCCGTCGCCATAGAGCTAACGGTGCCGTCACGGACCGCTGAAACGGCGTTTGAAAAGCGGCGCGCTGGCGGCGCATCGGACTGGCGCTGCCGCCCTTGCTCCCCGCCGGCCTGCGGTTGGGTGTCGATGGTGACGGACGCCCGCAGCCCGTGGTCCTGCCCGAGTTTCTGCTCGACCGCAGGCATGTGCGCGGCGAGTGCCGAGCCAAGAGCCGAGCCTAGTTGCGTGTTTTCGAGCGTGATCTGGGCCGCAATCGCCTCACGTCCGTAGGCGGTGTGAATGGTGACCCGGCCGAAGTCCTCTGAGCTGACTTTGACCTGCATCTCCGAACGGGAAAGGCTTTGCAGCAGGCGGGCTGTTGTGATGCCCGGCAGCTCCGGTGCGGCACCCGTTTCGTACGGCGCCGGCGAGGGCGTAGCAGGGGAGCTGCTGTCACCACCGTGTCCCTGCGTTTGGGCAACGCCCGGCTTGGGACCACTCCCCTCCCATCCAATGGAGGACGGTGTAGAAACCGCATGGGGCGTTGCGGAAAGCAAGGACGAGGACAAGGTGATGCCGGCGCCATTCGCGGCGCTTTTCGATGTTTTTGTTCCCATACCAAAATCCAGGTTGTTTGCTGTCGCAGCTTGGTCCGCATCACTGTCACTCTGCGCCTGGCCGTTTTCTACTGGCAGAGAAGCGCTTGCTATGCCCGGGACCGCAGAGGCTGCCTCCGCATGCGACGGCAGAGGAGGGTTCTCCGGAGCCGTCGCAGTGGCGTGCTGCTTAGTCATAACCTGCTGTGTCGGATCAGCTACGGCAAGTGTCGCAGTCGTCGCTTTTCCTGTTAATTTGCTCATGCCCAGAGCGGGAGCATCCAGTCGTTGCTCCGTTCCTCCGGGCAACGCTTTGTCTTGGGTGGGGGATGGTTTCTCCAGGGCGGCAGGGGAACGACCGCCAGGTGCTGCGTGGCCATGCCGCAAGGGGGAGCTCTCGAGCGGAGCCCCTGTCGATGTTGCATTGCCCTTCTGAGCGGAGGTGGCCGGCGCCCTGGGCGTCGAGAGTTGAAGGGGACGGAGGAGGTTGGTCGTGGTGGCAAGGGCCGAAGCCGATAGTGCCGGGTTCGTTCCGTCCGGCGCACTGACTGAATCACCCGAAACAACTGCAGCTGCGGCCGGTAAAGGTGCGGACGCTGACATACCCTGATCCTCGGTAGGCACAATGGTTGAGCTTGGGCCCGCAGGGCTTGTTTCGATGGAGGCAGGAAGGCTTCCGGTCGCGAACTGTCCAGGGGCGATTACATGGGCGCTGTTGCTGTCTGCAGGCGCTGAAGCGGAGACCGCGGCGACTTGATCCTGAACAGGATGCGCAACTGCAGCATCGCCGCCGGGAATCGTGCCGCTTTGAGCGAACACAGCCACGCCAGAACCGGGGAGCGCATATGCCGGATTCATACTGGCGATGAGCGGCGTCGGGGTGCTGTACGTCCCTGTGGACTCTCCGAGATGTCTTTCCAACTTCTTTTCGGAATCACGACGCGCTTCTACTTTTACGTCCTTTACCGCCGACTTCGTAACGGAGTGGGCCAAAGCGGAGCTCTGCAACACGGTCTGAAAGCTCTGCCCCGCGGCACGGTCGCTGGGCGCTGCGAGTTGCGGCAGTTCGCTCACGGATGCAGGGGATGCTGATGGTACGAGCATGCCATCACATGTAGCAAGCGGCGTGCCAAAGTTCCGTATCGAAAATAAGGAAAGTTAAACATCGCATTAGGTCGTTTTCTCAAAAAAGATCAGCACAATAGAGGAAGGAAATACCGAAGCACCTTGCCGGTAGGCAAATTTTGCCGCTTGCCTATCGGCAAAATTTGCCTACCGGCGCAACGGATCATTACGGGCGCAGCCGCCGCGCCGCAAACAGATCGTCAAGCCGCTTTCCTTCGCGTACCTGCTGTTCCTTCTCCCAGACCGCAGCCTGCTGAGACCGCAAGGCGGACAGCATTTCCCGGGCATTGCGGGCCGCGAGATGCGATGCGCGCTGTTCACGCTGCCGCACCTCCAGGGCGTGCATCTGCACGTTCAACTCGGCCTGTACGTCGCAGAGTAGCTTGTACCGCGCATAGGCAGCCTGATGCTGTGCGGCACTGCACACCGTGTGCACCTCGTGCGCACGCGCTGCTGCAGTCTGCGCGAGTTCATGCTGCAGCCGTTGCAATGAACTTTGGAGCTCTTCCTTCTGCTTGGCAATGGCAGCCAACGCACGTTCCTCGGCTTCCTCCTTCTGCTGACGAAGGGCGAGCACGGCGGCTAATGGGAAGGGTGGCGGCATCGTGAATGCAGGTTACGAAGGCAATGTGAGCAGCAGGCGTTCCGCATCGGCAAAGGAGCAAAGATCACGGGTGTCTTGCCGCAAAAAAGCCTGCAAAGCGGGCAAGGTTTCGAGCGCACGGTCTAGCTGCGCGTCCGTCCCCCGCTGGTAAGCGCCGATGCGCACAAGGTCTTCAGAGCGGGCATAAATACTCAGCAGCGCGCGTAATGCTTTTGCTTTTTCGAGATGCTGCGGCGTGGTGATGGAGGGCATCAAGCGGCTCAGGCTGTCGAGCACCGCGATGGGTGGGTAATGTCCGCGCGCGGCGAGATTGCGATCCAGCAGGATGTGGCCGTCGAGCAAGGAACGCACCGTGTCGACCACAGGATCCTGCTG
>CAXTNA010000013.1:7954-8837 GCA_964245535.1 uncultured Acidobacteriaceae bacterium
TCCATCAGCACCGTGTAGAAGGCGGTGATGCTGCCCGTTTTGAAACGACCGGCCCGTTCGACAAGACACGCGAGTTTATTCAGCACCGAAGGCGTGTAGCCCTTGGCCGTCGGCGGTTCCCCTGCTGCGAGCCCGATCTCGCGCTGCGCCATGGCGAAGCGGGTGAGGGAATCGGCGACGAGCAGCACGTTTTTGCCCTGCGCGGCAAAGGCTTCGGCAATCGCCGTGGCGGTAAGCGGTGCGCGCAGGCGCAACAGCGGCGATTCATTCGAGGTGGACACGACCAGTACGGCCCGGCGCAGACCTTCTTCGCCCAGCACCTCTAGGAACTCGCCGACTTCGCGGCCCCGCTCGCCGACAAGCGCCATCACGATAACGTCAGCCGCCGTGCCGCGCGCCATCATGCCGAGCAGCGTGCTTTTTCCCACGCCGCTGCCGCCGAACACACCGAGCCTTTGGCCACGGCCGCAGGGCACAAAGGCATCAAGGGCGCGAATGCCGCAGCCCAGCGGCTCGCGGATGGGTACACGTGTGAGCGGCTGGGGCGCAGGACCGTCGATCGGCATGGTAACGGAGCGCCCACACCCGCGGTACGGTCCACGGCCGTCCAGTGGTTCCCCCGTGGCGCTTACGACACGGCCCAGCATCGCTTCGCTCACGCGCACGGAGGGCCTTTGGCCGTGGGCGACCACGGCGTTGCCGAAGCGAACGCCCACGGGCTCTTCCGTCATCATCGAAAGCATCGTGCGTCCACGAAAGCCGATGATTTCGCCATGAAAGGTGCGCCCCGCCGCACCGGTAAGGGTGCACTCTTCCCCGATGGCGCCGAACGGGCCTTCCGATTCGATGAGATTGCCAATCACCTCCAGCACGCGGCCCTGCC
>CAXTNA010000013.1:8847-24698 GCA_964245535.1 uncultured Acidobacteriaceae bacterium
GGCAAACATTGCCTGCATCATTGTGCGGTCACCATGAACGTCTACTGTGCGATTTGCGGGCTGTCTGGCCGCCGCGCCAGAAGATCGAAGAAGCTTTGTTCGACCTCTTTCAATTGCGCCTCGAAGCCGAAGTCCGCAGTACCCAGTTCTGTTTCCACCAGGCACGCGCCGGCGGCCAGCGTTGGGTCAGCGATGATTTCGCAGGCATACCGCGCGTCGGCAAAGGCGTTCTGATGTTGCCACGCCGCGACATCAGCGGGCGCAAGCCGCAAACGCACAGCTGGGCCGGCGCTCATGCGATCCAGCGCGATCCGCACCAGCGCGGCCAGCATCGTGGGGTCAAGCGCTGCTTCACGCTGCAGGATCTTTTTTGCAACAGCCAGCGCCAATTGCACGACTTCGTTCTCCATCTGGCGGAAGTACTTTGCACGCTGCTCTGTGAAGCGTTCCAGCGCTGCGGCCATCTGCGCATCGCGCTGCGTTTGCTTAGCCTTATCCTGCATGGCCCAGCGTTGCTCCGCCTCGGCGAGCGCCTGCTGCACACGCCCAATCACCTCGTCTTCGGTAAAGCCGGGCGGCGGTGCGGGCAAAGCTACTTCGACCGTTTTTGCGGGAAGTGCCGGAGTTGTGGGAGTGCTGGTGTCCCGGTATTTCCAGGCTTCAATCGACGTGAACACAAGGCTAGACAAATGAATCTCCTTCATCGCTGCGCAGCGTCATCTTGCCTTCTTCTTCAAGCCGTCGCGCCAGGCTGACCATCTCGCCGTGCGCCTTCGCGACATCCTTGCCGCGTACCGGGCCGAGGGCATCCATGTCTTCCTTTAGCATCTCCACTGCGCGGGACGACATAAGTTTGAAGAAGCGATCGCGCAGCTCCGGTTGCGCGCCCTTCAGCGCCACCGAAAGCACCTTGCGATCGACCGCGGAGGAAAGTTCGCGTAGCTGTGTGTCGTCGAGCCGCCCGAAATCCTCGAAGGTGAACATCAGTTCGCGGATGCTTCCGGCCAGCTTCGTGTCCTGGCTCTCGATATTTTCGAGGATCTCGCGCGAAGTTTCGGAGTCGATGCTATTCATCAGCGCGGCGACGTTTTGAAAGCCGGAATAGGTGCGCTTGTTAATCTCCCCGGCAGAGCGCAGCCGCCGCTGCACGGCCGTGGAAATGCGATCCGCGATGGCCGGTGAAAACTGGCGCAGATTGGCTAAGCGGCGTACCGATTCCGCCCGTGCCTGCCGCGGCAGATGCATCAGCAACGCCGAGCCCTGTTTGGGTTCCAAATGCCCCAGCACCAGCGCGACTGTCTGCGGATGCTCGCCTTCGAGCAGACGTGCGAGCTGCTTGGGGTCGGCTTTTTGCAATGACTCCGCCCGGCCGCCGCTGAGCTCTTCCACGCGTACCATCTGGTGCTGCATGTTTTTCGCGCCGCTTTCGCCAAACGCTTTGATCAGCAGGCGATTCGCCGTGGCATGGCCGCCTTCAGCCATATATTCGCGTGCCTGCGTCATCTGCCGGTATTCCTTAATGACCTGTTGCGACACATGCGCGGGCACCAGGCCGAGAACGGAGATCTCCCGCGTGATGCGCTGCAGATCTTCTTCCGGCAGGTTGCGAAAGATTGCCGCCGCCGCGTCATCGCCCAGCACTGTGACGAGGATGGCAGCCTTTTGCGCGCCGGTCAGTTCTGCGGCATCATTCAGTTCACTCATGCGGGGTCCTCGCGCAGCCAGGCCTGGAGGGTGCGGGTCATGGAGGCCGGTTCAGCCTGCACCAGCTCGCTCAACTCACGCTTCAGCACCGTGCTTTCCGCCTCGCTTTCCAACGCAATAGGAGACAGAACGGGCGAAAGTTCAGGTTTGCTGGTGGTTGTCAGAAGTGCAGGGTTTGGGCTCCCCGCGGCTATTTCTTTCAGAGACCCCACCATCTGCTTCTGCATGGGACGGAACATCAACGCCCACACCAGAAAGAACAGCAGCAGCATGGCGCTGTAACGCACAGCGGTCGAATAATCGGTTAGCCCGCTGCGCAGCTTGTCGAAAAACGTGGTCGGCACATCCGTCGCGCTCGCATCGTCGAAGGTCATATTTTGCACGCTGACCGTATCGCCGCGTCCCGCATCCACACCCAATACCCCGCGTGCGAGTTCCGTAAGCTGTTCCAGCTGCGCCGGCGTACGCTTGCGTGGCGTGGTGAGCCACTTGCCCTTTACCTGCTTGCGTTCCTGCAGATCGTTCACGAGGATCGCGGCAGTAATGCGGCGAATGCGGCCTGCCGGTGAAACCGTGCGGCGCATGGTCTTATTCACGCCGAAGGTGGCGTTTTCTGAAGACGAGAGTTGCGATCCGTCATCGGCCGGATTGGCGTCTTGCGGCTGCGCGGCGCCGGGCGTGTTCGCGGGTAGATTCGCGGCGGTTCCCGCAACCCCGCCGGCCGCTGCTCCTGCGCCCATCTGTTCCCTGGTTTTCTGCGAGGTGAGCACGGCGCTCACGGCGGGATCATATTTATCCTGGCTTTCTTCACTGCTGCTCAGGTCGTATTCGACATTGACGCTGGCACGCAGATTTTCCGCACCAACCGCCGGTCCCAACGTAGCGAGCAGTCGCTTTGAAAGCTCCGCTTCGAGCTCGCGGCCTTCCATGGTTCCGCTCTTACTGCCCAGTGATTCGTTCGAGTCCGCATCGATGATGGCCACATCGCGCGGCGAAAGATCGTCGACCGCGCCGCTCACCAAACGCGTGATGCCGTTAAGTTGGTCGGAGGTGAGCGCACCGCGTTTCATGCGCAGCGTGACAGAAGCCTTAGCCCCGCGTTCACGGTCGAGAAAGACCGAAGCGGTCGGCATCACCAGGTGCACACGAGCGCTTTTTACGCCGCTCAACGTCTGAATCGTGCGCTCCAGTTCGCCTTCAAGCGCGCGCTGGTAATTCACTTTTTCGTCGAATTCTGTCTGACCCCAGGAGGTCTTATCAAAGAGCTCAAACCCCATGCGCCCGCTGTGCGGCGAGCCTTCCGAGGCGACCTCCATCCTCGCCGCATCCAGCTGATCCGCAGCGACGTTGATGGCTTTGCCATCGGGGCTCAATTGAAAATCGATCTTCTTGGCCGTGAGTTGCGCGGAGATCGCTTGCGCATCGGCCGGCTCCAAACCGACGAGCAACGGCTTGTATTCGGGTGTGCCGAAGGTCTTCACCAGCGCGCCTAGTGCAAGCAGCGTTGCCAGTGTTCCGCCGATCACCACCAGCCGTTGCCGCGGCTTCAGCCGGGCCCACAACGTCTGCATCTGTTGGAGAATCTTGCCCATCGTGCCTCAACCCAAACCGCATGCTAGAACTGCATCTTCTCGATATCCTGGTAGGCGCTCACGATCTTGTTGCGCACCTGCATCATGAGCTGAAAGGCAACATCGGCCTTTTCGACCGAAACCATGACATTGCCCACGTCGGTATTGGGGGCGCCGCTCACTAGGTTGCCGATCTTCGCGTCCGCGCCCGACTGTAGATCGTCGACGCCTTGAATCGCGGACTTCAACACATCGCTAAAGCCGCTACCCGTGCCGTTGCCAGCGCTGCCCGGCGCTCCTGTTGTAGCTGTCCCGATCAGCTGCGATGCGATCGATGTAAAGCTGTTGCCGATACCGTTCACCATGCTTGAACTCCTTAGCTCTTCAAAAGATCGATGGATTGTTGAATGAGTTGTTTGCTCGCGTTCACCGCGGAAGCGTTCAGTTGGTATGCCCGCACGGAGCCCATCAGATCGACCATTTCCTGCACCGGATTAATGTTCGGATACGACACATAGCCTTCCTTATCCGCGTCCGGATGCGTGGGTTCGTAGCGCCGCACCGGTGCCGCTGTATCCTCCACCACTTGCGTCAAGCGCACGCTGCCCGGCTGGCTGTGCGCTGTGCTGAACGAGGTATTGCTGAGCAGTGCGCGAAACTGCGGACCGTTATTGCTGGCCAGCACGACCTCACGACGGCGAAAGGGGATATTGCCCGCGGCCGTGTGCGTCGTGTCGACGTTGGCCAGGTTCGTGGCCGCAACCTCGGAACGCTGTCGCTCGGCAGATAGGGCTGAGGCGCTGATGTTTAGCGCGTCGAAGATGCTCATGGTTATTGCCCTCCGCCGTTGATGGCCGACAGCAGCTGATGGAACCGTGACTTCAGCAGCTGCGTGCCCATTTGGTATTGCAGTTGCGATTCAGACAACAGCAGCGATTCACGATCGAGATCGACGTTGTTGCCGTCAGGCCGTTCCAAAAGGCCGGAGACCTTTGTAAGACTGACGGGCATTTGCGCGCCCTCCTGGGCCGTGTTGGGGTTGGCCATCATGCGATGCAACTCTTGTTGAAAGTTCAGGTCCTGCGTGCGATACCCTGGCGTGTCGATGTTGGCCATGTTGGCCGCTACCACCGTTTCACGCTTGTTGGTGAGGCTTAAAAATCGTTCCAATTGCGAGAGTACCGGGACATTCGGCATTTAGGCATACCTCCTTGGGGGCAGATCGTATTGACGAATTTTGTTGCGCATCGTGCGCACGCTGATGCCGAGCATTTCTGCCGCGCGTGTGCGATTGCCGCCGGCTCGCTCAAGTGTGTCTTCAAGGTGTGTGCGTTCCACCTGATCCATCGAGAGATTCGGTGAGGGCGGCTGCGGCATCTTCGCTCCTGCGGGCATGCTCAGTGGAGTGCTCATGCGATACACCGGCCGATGCTCGCGGTCGAAGCTGGCAGCTGTCAGTTCGCTCTCATGGGAAAGCGAAAGAATGCGCTGCATGCAGTTCGCAAGCTCGCGGATGTTTCCCGGCCAGTGATACGTCTGTAATCGCTGGAGAAAGGAAATGTGGAGTTGCGGCACGGCACGCCCATGCTTTTCAGCAAAGCAGCGGGCAAAGTGTTCAGCAAGCAGCGGCAGATCCTCCAAGCGTTCGCGCAAGGGCGGCAACGTCAACGGGATCACATTTAAGCGATAAAAAAGATCACTGCGAAAAAGGCCACGATCGACAACGTCGCTGAGCTGCAGGTTCGTTGCGGCGATCACGCGTATATCGGTGCGCACGGCGCGGCTTTCTCCCAGCCGTTCCACTACGCGCTCCTGTAATACGCGCAGCAATTTGGGCTGCAGATTCAGCGGCATCTCACCGATCTCGTCGAGTAATAACGTACCGCCGTGAGCTAACTCGAACTTGCCCGGTTTGGCGGCAACAGCGCCGGTAAACGCTCCGCGGGCATGGCCGAAGAGTTCGCTTTCCAGCAGCGCTTCCGGCAACGCGGCGCAGTTGATGGCAATGAATGGCTTGTCGGCGCGGTCGCTCGCGTCGTGAATCATGCGGGCAAGCAATTCTTTGCCCGTCCCGCTTTCCGCTTCAATCAGCACGTCGGCATGGCTCGACGCGGCCGCGCGTGCGCGTGACAGTGCCGTCGTCAAGGCCCGCGAACGGCCGATGATGTTGCCCGATGTTGAAGCTGTCGGCCCTGTCGGTTTTGGCCGGCTCTGCGTGATGCGCTTGGCGACGCTGAGCAGTTGATCGAAGCAGACCGGCTTGGTCAGGTAATCGACCGCGCCGCCCTGCATGGCGCGCACGGCCTCGGGTACCGAAGCATACGCTGTAAGAAAAAGAAACGCAGAAGGCGCAGTCGATGCAGGTGCAGGCTGCCGTACCGCTTGCATTACTTCGAAACCATCGCCATCGCACATGCGCACGTCGCAGAGCACTAAATCGAAGGTGCTGCGTCGAAGACAGGCGAGCGCCTCGCGCACACCGGTGGCAGTCTCGACCTGCCAACCTTCGCGTAGAAAATTGGCGCGCAGGGCCAGGCGGATGCCGGGCTCATCGTCGGCAATCAGCACGGAAGCTAGAGGAGTGGCGCTCATGCGTGGGGAAACTCCAGGGTGAAGGTGCTGCCATGGCCGAGACGGCTTTCGACGTTGATGCGGCCGCCGTGTTGCTGCATCAACCGCGCGCACACAGCAAGGCCGAGACCGGGGGTCGTTCCCGTTCCGCTGAAGCCGCCCTCGAATAACCGAGGCAGATGATCCTGGGGAATGCCGCACCCGTTGTCAATCACGGCAATCTGTAACATGGGGGTGCGGTTATCCTGCGGGCAAACCACCTGCACGGTTCCACCCTCAGCGCTGTGACGCAAAGCGTTAGAGCACAGGTTCAGGAGCAGCTGATGAAACGCCGTGCGGTTACCGCGGAGAAAAACTTCTGTCATGTTCGGCTTCGATTGGCTGTCCGTTTCAGCTTTGATTTCGGTTCGCGGTTCTGTTTCTAAAAGCAGCGCTACGCCTACCTGCCGCGCCAGCGGCTGCAAGAAGCTCACGGCCAGGGCCGCTTCAGCGAGCACATCAAAGCATTCCATCGTCGGCACGCCGCCCCCGTGCAGCGTCAGTACGTTATTCACGGTGCCGGAAAGCGAGCGGATGCCGGCGCGCAGGTGCGACAGCCACTCATCACTGCGCTCCGGGCTGTCGGCGATCAACCCGGCAAAGAGCTCAAGGCTCGCCAAAGGATTGCGGATTTCATGGGCAAGCAGCGCCGAAACCTGCGCCAGTGCCACAGCTTCCCGTGCCGCTTCCCGCTCCGCCTCCATGCGCTTGCGTGCCGAAATATCGCGCAGCATGAGCACCGCTTCGGACCGGGTTCCCGTTCCAATCTGACCTGGAACCGCCGGTGCAGACAGGTACACGCGGCGTACTGCGATCCAGTGCCGGCCCTCAGAACTTTCAAAAGAAAGCTCCTGCTCTTCTTCGTCCTTAAAGGGATCAAGGCTATTACGGTAGAGATCCAACCCAATTTCGCTATGAATTGCGTGGAGCGTCGGCATTTGGGCCGCCGAAAGCGCCAGCAGCCGCGCGGCTTCTGGATTCGTCAGCCGCACGGTGCCGGCATCGTTCACGACGAGCACCCCACAAGGCATCGCTTCCAATATGCGCTCGAGCGTAAATCCGATGGCTCTGTTTTCAGAAAGACTTTCGTCCAACGCCTGATTGCGTTCCAACAAAGCAAGGCTTAGTTCGGCGACCTCCGATTGCAGGTCCCGATAGGACAGCTCCAGACTGGCGGAAGCTGAAATGAAATCGGAAAAGGCTTGCGCCAACAGCACGCCTTGCGATGGCGCTCGTTGCACTTCGATGTGAACTTGATGAGAACTGGGCAACATGCATAGAGGGAACGTGCACATAACGGGCCAGATCGGCGTGTCTTGCCGCGCAAGTTGTAGGTTTTACCTGAACGTGGCTATGCGCCTTTGAACGGTTCTCCTCAGCAGGGCGACCAGTGCTGCACATTTTCAGGTGATTGCTTGAGGGTAGGCACTTTTAGAGCACAATGTCATCGGCAACGATTTCATGCCGCGAGTCGGCGTACAAGCTGGCACGCTCGATCACATTACGAAGTTCGCGTACATTGCCCGGCCATGTGTGTTCAAAAAGCAGTCGCCTTGCTTCCGAATGCAGCCCGACTCCTGGGCAAAACCGCTGTAAGAAGCCTGCAACGAGGCTGTCCAAATCATTGATGCGCTCGCGTAAAGGCGGCAGATTGATTGGAAAAACGGCCAAGCGGTAGTACAGATCTTCGCGGAACTGCTTGGCGTTTACCTGCTGTTTCAGTTCGGCATTGGTAGCGGCGATTACGCGGCAATCGACTTTGAGCGTGTCTGTACCACCGATGCGCTGCACCTCGCCCTGCTCGAGGAAACGCAGGATTTTGCTCTGCAACGGATACGGCATGTCCCCGATCTCATCCAGAAACAGGGTGCCACCATGGGCCGCGTGAATGCGGCCGATACGGGACTGCGCCGCGCCTGTAAACGCACCTTTGGTATGGCCGAAGAGCTCCGCTTCCAGCAGCGGCTCCGGTATGGCGGCGCAGTTGATCACCACAAACGGCTGCTTGTTGCGCGCGCTGGTGTTGTGAATAGCCTGGGCGATGAGGTCCTTGCCGGTTCCGCTTTCGCCCTGAATGAGCACGGTCGTATCGCGTCGTGCGACCAGCCGCGCTGCATGGAAGACACGCTGCATCACGGCACTGTCGCCGACAATACCTTGCCAGTCGCGAATAGCCGGCGCTTTTACCGATGAGGTGAGACTTGGTTCAGAACGTATGGTCGGCTGCGTGGAGTGGGCCGATGCATCCAGTTGCAGTAGATCGCCGAGACCCTGGGCCATGCGACTCAACGGCGGTGCGCCCACCCGGGTATGCGCGGTGGGCGGGGCCAGGCTGATGACTTGGACACTTGGAAATTGCAGGCGCACCATCTCCTGAAACTCCGCCACGTCCAGGTCGGGTAATTGCGGCGCCAGCAGCAAGATTTCACTGGGTTCCTGCATTAACTTTTCAAGCGCATCCGAACCGCTGGGAGAATCCCGAACGGACCAGGATGGGTCTGCGAGCCTTTGCCGCATGGCTTGCCGAAGCTCTGCTTCCGCGCCCACCAGAAGCAGTCGAACGGCTTGTCCCTGCACGCCGCGCTGAGGCTGTTCCATGTCCGTTGCCCCGCTTCGTTCGCCCGCAGCGAGCAAGGGAGTTAAGGTTGCGCGTACCGTGGCGGGGCGCGCTGGCGCAACCGAAAAAGGCAAGGGAGCGGGACTCGTCATAGAGGTCTTCCGCTCAGGTATACCCACAAAGAGGAGCGTTTGAAATAACGCCTTTGTTGGATTGCCGTTACATCGCGATGACTAATCTTCGCTCACGGCATAACCTATGCCGCGCACCGTGCGGATGAGTTTGGACAGTCCTGGCAGGTCAACCTTGTCGCGGATGTACTTCATGTACACATCGACAACATTGGTGCCGGACTCTGTGCCTGGCCCCCAAATCTCTTGTAGCAAAATGGTACGTGGAACGGGCGTGCGCGGGGTGCGCATCAGGTATTCAAGCAAGCTGTACTCACGAGGCGTAAGGTCGATCCGTTGCCCGTTACGCGTGACGCGCAGTTGATCGCGATGCAGCACAAGATCGCCACATTGGCTGCTTTGTAACGGTTTGTTTTGACGTCTCCGCAGCAGGGCGCGAACGCGGGCCAGCAGTTCTACGTAGGAAAACGGTTTGATCAGGCAATCATCGGCACCGCTTTCCAAAGCCAGAACGGTGCTGTCGGTGCGGTTCCGCGCGGTAAGCACAAGAACGGGGAGATCGGGAAAATTGGTGCGGAGCCGACGCAGCACTTCAATGCCGTCCAAGTTGGGCAGGTTGAGATCGAGAATAAGCAGATGCACCGCGGGCCGAAGCTGGTTGAGCGCAGTGGCCCCGTCATACGCGACCTCCACCTCAAAACCTTCAGCGCGCAAAAGGCGATCGAGAAATCGCGAAAGGATCTCATCATCTTCCACAACCAAAACGCGGGCTGGCGCGGCAGTGTCGTGGGTCATGGATTGCTGGGATCTTTCGGCTTGGACCGAGGTGTTTTCGCTCGGCATTTCTGCAAACAAGGGGACCTCCGGTGAGGTACTCAGCAACCGGTTTCGTGAGAGTAGCACACGACCTGTGAACGCGAACGCGTGCACTTCGGGCGGGCCGTAACGCAAAAGACGTAGTGTGTTCGCCGGGCGTCCATGGCTATAGTGACGTTCGGAGCCGCACAGTGTTGTGATTACCTCTTTCAACTATCGCCTGCCAAGAGTCGCGGTGGAGTTGCCCATCGAGTTCTGTGCGGGGGCTTCAACGATGAAGGGACGGACCAGGAACCTCAGCGACACGGGAGTGCTGGTGAGCTTCAACGAACCTGTGTTTCCGGGTACGGCGGGGTTCGTGCGATTCCGGATCGGCAGCTGTGCCTTCGAAATGCAAGCGGTGGTCACGCATATGGAATTGTTCGAGGCTGGACTCAACTTTGCGTTCTCCTCGGAACACGAACGCATTTTCATGCGCACTCTCGTCAGGTTTGTTTCGAAGCTGCCGAAGTCATCGTCGTGAGGTGATGCTTTCTGGCTGTGCACTGCACTCATTCCGCTGCGGCTTTGCGCGCTGCTTCTTTGGGTGTAGCAGTTTCCGGCCCTTCTGGAACGGCGGGGGCTGCGGCTGCATCGACAATGACGGTGATGCGACGATTGGAAGGATCTTCGGGGTGGTCCGGTTTGCGTGGTAGCTGGTCGGCGAAGCCGCGCACCTGAGCAATCTGGTTGGCGCCGATGCCGTGGCTCTGCATGAGGCGCCGGGCGGCGTTGGCGCGGTCTGCTGAGAGCTCCCAGTTGGTGTACGTCGAGCTATTGCTATAGGGCAGGGAATCCGTGTGGCCTTCGATCGAAATCCTGTTCGGGACCTTCCCGAGCTCGCGGGAAACGAGGCCGAGGAACTCGGCCAACGCGGGCGTGGGTGTGGCGCTTCCCAACTCGAAGAAAGTCCCGCCGGGCTCTTCCAACAGTTCGATACGCAAACCGTCAGGGGACGCGCTGATTTCGATCTGTTTGCTGAGCCTAGCGAAACTCGGCAGCTGACGCGCGGCTTGTTGCAGCCGTTCTTTGAGCTTGCTCATATCCGCGCGACTGAGCGGCACGGCGTTGCCCGCACCCTGGCTGGCGCTGCCTTCCAGCTTGGCCGTTCCTTTGGGGTCTTGAAAATAGGCTGCTACGGATTTCTTTACGGCATCGTTGCTGCTGATGAGCCACAGCACGATAAAGAGGGACATCATCGCTGTCACGAAGTCGGCATAGGCGACCTTCCAAGCGCCGCCATGGTGGCCGCCGTGCCCGGACTTCTTTTTCTTGATGATGATGATCGGTTCGACTGCTTCTGACATATCGTTTCTTTCTGATCTGGTGTTGTAGCTTTCAAAGCGGCCCAAAAGCAGATCCCTATGGGATTACAAAGAACAGGGCACTAAGCTGCAGCCGCAGCGCCTTCGCCATCCTTATTGCGGCAAGCTTTCTCCATGACGGCGAACTTGGGGCGCACGTGCTCCGGGATCGCACGGCGGCCCATTTCGATTGCGAGGATGGGCGAAGTTCCCTTGATGAAGGCCATCAACGTGACGCGCAGGACGTGGTAGTAGGCGTGCTGTTCTTCGGTGCTTTTGGTCATGCTGGCCGCGAGCGGCCCGACGACGCCATAGCAGAGCAGGATACCCAGGAACGTGCCTACCAGTGCCGAAGCGACCTTGTGGCCGATCTCTGCAGGTGGGCCGCCAAGCGCGCCCATGGTGACCACGATGCCCAGCACTGCGGCAACAATCCCTAGACCCGGCAATGCATCGGCCATCGACGTAAGAGCCTGCGTGGGCTGCATGGAGGTGTGGTGATGGACTTCCAGATCGAGTTCCATCATCTGGTCGACATCGAAGGATTTTACACCGCCGGTGACGGCCATACGCATCGTGTCGCAGACGAAGGCGGACACGTGATGGTCCTTGATGAATGCCGGGTATTTAGAGAAAATCGGGCTTTTTTCGGGTTCCTCAATGTCGGCTTCGACGGCGACCAAACCTTCTTTACGAGCTTTGGTGAAGATGTCGAAGAGCATTTTGAGGGATTCGATGTAGCGTTTTTCGGGAACGCCGCCGCCTTTCACAACACCGAGGACGCCCCCGACGACACCTTTGAGGACGTGCATGGGATTGGCGGCGAGAACGGTGCCGAGGGCGGCGCCGGCGATGGTGAGGAACTCCGCCGGTTGGATGAGCACAGGCAGCTTCCCTTTTTCCATGAGGAAGCCCCCAAGAACGGAGCCGATGACGACAAGTATGCCGATAATGGAGAACATGGTTCCTTTGCGGAGCGTGGCGCTCGGTAGTCTTTCTCCTTATCGGCTGTGTTTGGAAAAAGTTTAGGGGTTTGTTCGCTTTTTCTTCAGTGGTCAATTTCCGGTTTGGCTTCTGAGACGACCGAAACTGCAGGTCTCTCCACTACGCACGACAAGAAGCCGTCGCGCTGCCACCCAAACGACCAGAAACCGTCGTCTGGGACCCGGTGCTCCGGTCGAGATGACACGTCTGATGGTGAGCTAGTGGCGTGAAAATTAGAACGGTGGATTCACATTGCAAGCGTGGGTGCGCGCGGCAGCAAGGGCGATGAGTTGGTGCACGGCTTCGTGCTGCCGGTCGTTACCGAAGGCAAAGGCGAGGCCGGCCTCAAAGCCGTCTACACGGGCTACCCGCGCGGGAACGGCAAGGTGAATGCCGGCGGCTTCGAGTGAAAGATCGCCGCTTGTCCACAACTCGGGAGGATGGGCGAAACTCGCGAGAAGGCCGGATGCGCTGATGTTCAGACAATGGCCGGCCTCGCTGGCACCCTCCGCAGAGAATGTGAGTGGCAGACTGAGATCAACACGGGCGGCGCGTGGAGCGTAGACAATCGACATGGGCATCCATTCCCGTTGCTTGAAGGATGCAAGAGGAGATGAACGCTCTGATGTAGAAAACCTGCACGAAATCGGCTGTATTCCCGCAAAGTGGCAGCGGTAGGCAGCCAGTGTTTGATTCTCGGGCAGTTCGTGGTGCAATTGCGCTAGGAGATCGAGGAACAGTCGTTATATGATGTCATCTCGTCTAGAGCGTACAAGCGAGATGGCAGCTTTCAGCCAGAAACGCAGATTTGCTTCCCACCCCATCGGGCAAAAACGCTCGCTGGGGACCCGGCTTCGGGAGTGACAAACAAAGAGCAAGTGCCCCACGTGTCCCAGAGGTAATCGCAACAAGTAGCAGATCCCTCCAACTTGACTGCACTCAGGGCAATGACAAAAAGAGAAATGCGCCTGCGCATAGGCAAACTAGTTGCTCTAATACATCCGGCCAAGGGGGCCAAGTGGACCAGCCGCAGTTCGCCCGTTACTCGGTGGCGCAGCCACTCCAGCAGGAACGGCCTTCGCGGCAAATGGAGCGATGGACGAAGTGCTCATCGGGACCGGCTTTGCCCATGGTTTTCAGGCACCAGAACGTGGTCGTGTTGCCGACCAGTTCCAGAGTTTCTTCATGAGATTCATCAAAGATGCCGTAAGACGACTTGCTGCGTAGCGAGGCGCAACGAAGGGAAACGAAGTCGCTGGTCATGTCGGGCCTCCTGTAAGGCAGTTTTCCTGATCCTGTGCTGTTGAAACATTGTTGAATGCCAACTTTCTCAAGGAAAATTGGCCCGAACATCGTTCACTTCCTCATACAACTTCAGGAAAACTGCCTAACCGATGGAGCTTGGGTCGCGCTGCATCTGCCCGGCCGCGAGCAGGACGGTGCGGTAGATGGCGGTCTGGAAGAGTTGTGTTTTGTAGCCGTTTTGCGAAAGCGGCGTGGCCCCCTGCATGGCGGCTTTGGCGGCGGCACGAGCGTTCGTTTCCGTGACCGGTTGGCCGGTGAGGATGGCTTCGGCGGCGGTGGCGCGCAGCGGTGTGGGCGCGGCGACCCCGAGAACGACGGTAGCTTTGCGGCACTGGGCGCCGTCCATCACGAGCACGACGCCGGCATCGGCGAGCGGCCAGTCGAAGCTCTCTTTTTCGCCGTATTTCTGGTAGGCCGAAACGGTGCCGGGTTCAGGCGCAGGGACGTAGATGCCGGTGATCAACTCGCCCGGTTGCACTGCAGTTTCGTTGATGAGGCTTTTTTCAGGCGGAACATAAAAATCCTGCATGGCGACGGTGCGCTTGCCGCGTCGGGCGGTGAGCTCCACGTGCGCGTTCATGCCGAGCAGTGGGACGGCTGTGGATGAGGGGTGGACCATCGCGCAGGTGCCGTTGTTGATCACCGCGTGGTACTGGTTTTCGCCGGTGTGGGCGTGGCAATCGTCGCTGGTGCCGCCTTTTTTCTTGCAATCGAAGTCGTTGGAGCGGAAATACCAGCAACGCGGCCGCTGCATGAGGTTGCCGCCCACGGTGGCCATGTTGCGCACCTGCGGGGTGGCAGCGTGACCGGCGGCCATGGCCAGTCCCGTATAGGTGCGCTGGATTTCAGGGTGTGCGGCGATCTCGCTGAGGGTGACGAGCGGGCCGAGGTGCAGGCCGTCCGCAGTCACAGTGATGCCGCGCAGGCTGCTCACGTTGCGGATGTTGATGAGTGTAGTGGGGGCGACGATGTCGTCCTTCATCAGGTCGAGCAGATCGATACCGCCGGCTTTCACTATCGTGTTGCCAGTGCTATTCAGACCGGCGCTCTGCATGGCCGCGAGCGCCTGATCCACCGTGCTGCAGTCTACAAAGGCGAACTTGTTCATGCTTCCATCTCCTGCACTTTGCCGAGCGCGGCAAGCACGTTGGCGGGCGTCATGGGAATTTTGCGCAGGCGCACGCCGGTGGCGTTGTAGAACGCATTGCCAATGGCCGCGGCAAGCGTGATGATGCCGGCGGATTCACCAATGCCGGCGGCGTCGGTGGAGCTTTGCGCGATGTAGTTTTCCACCAATTCGATGTGGATTTCCGGCACCTCACGAGCGCCGAGGATCTTGTAATTTTCGAGGTTGGCGTTCAGCATGTAGCCGGCATTGCGGTCCATGATGCGCTGCTCGAAAAGCGCATAGGAGATGCCCTGCAGCACGCCGCCGTTGATCTGGCTGATGACGCCGGTGGGGTTGATGGGACGGCCGCAATCGTGCGCACCGAAGACCTTGTCGATGTGGATACGACCGGTTTCGGTGTCGACGGTGAGTTCGACATAATCGACGCCGCCATAGGTGATCTTGTCGCGGGAATACTCCGGGGCGCGCTTGGCGCGGGCAGAAACCTCATCGGTGTTCATCTTCGCTGCGACCTGCTTCAGCGTGTAGGACTTCGATAGATCGTTCTTGAACACGATGCGGCCGTCCTGCATGTGCAGGTTGTCAGCTGTAGTGCTGAGCGCGGGCGCAGCGGCGGCGAAGAGCTTGTCTTTGGCCTCATATGCCGCATTGCGGGCAGCCGGGGTGATGGAGCCCGCGGTGATGCTGCCACCGGAGTCCGGGCCGATCGGAAAGCGGGTGTCGCCGATGCGGATGCCGACAGATTCGGGCGGAATGCCGAACTCTTCCGCCACGATGACGGCAAGCAGCGTTTTGGTGCCGGTGCCGAGGTCCTGGACCGCGGACATCAACTCCACGGAACCGTCGCGGGCGACGCGGACCTCGCAGGAGGAGTCCATGTTGACGAACCGGTACCAGACCGACTGCGCGATGCCCATGCCGCGCTGGATGGGGCCTTTGTCGGAGCCGGCGGGGCGGCGGTTCCGCCAGTTGGTCTTCTCGAGAATGAGCTGCCGCTCGACGCGCCTCGCGGGACTTTCGTCAATTTTGTCGCGAAAGGTGAGCGGGTCCATGTCGAGCTTGACCGCGAGCTCGTCGATCGCCTGCTCGAGCGCAAAGCAGCCCTGCGGGTGGCCGGGAGCGCGGAAGGCCGCACCGGGGCCGGCGTTGGTGAAGACATCGTATTCTTCCGTGAGCAGGTTGGCGCACTTGTACAGGTTGGCCGCGGGTCCAGCTGTGCCGGCACCGGTGCCCACGCCCGCCGTGCCGTAGCTGACGAGCTTGATCGCGGTGAGGGTGCCATCTTTCTTGGCGCCGATCTTGAGCGATTGGTGGCTGTCCGGCCGGTTGCTGACGATGTGCTCTTGCCGGCGGTCGAGCATCAGCTTGACAGGCGCATTGGCTTTGCGCGAAAGATTGGCGGCGAGCACACCTTCATTCCCGGCGCCGAACTTTGCACCAAAACCGCCGCCCATGTATTCCGTGATCACGCGGACCTTGTTTTTGGGCAGCTTGAAAACATCGGCGAACTCGTTACGTACGCTCGCGGTGCCCTGCGTGGAGGCGTAGACGGTCACCTCATCGGGTTTCCAGTCGACAACGAAGCCATGCGTTTCAAGGGCCGAATGCGTTTGTACCTGGGTATAGTAGTCACCTTCGACCACGGCATCGGCTTGCGTGAAACCCTGGTCGACGTCGCCGGTTTTGCGGCGATTGGGGCCG
>CAXTNA010000014.1:0-652 GCA_964245535.1 uncultured Acidobacteriaceae bacterium
GTGATGACGGCTCCACTGCGTAGCTCGTCGCCGGTTTGGCCGGCTAGCGACTGAGAGGCAGACGGCATCCGTGAGGTGCGGACGGCGCCCATCTGTTCACTGTCGGCACTGTTTTCTAGTCTGTCGGTGGCAGCCTCTGTAAGATCACGAAGGCGGGAATCAGCCCGTAGTAACTGAACGGCTCCGGGTGTGAGTGCGGCGGCGAAGGTTTCTTCCGTGGCGGTGGTGAAAAGGGAGAACAGATCAGGCTGGTTATCGGTGTCCAGAGCCGGGCGGCGGCGAGGGGAACGGCGGCGCAGACTCGCCAGGGTGGGCACTTCGGGCTTGGACTCGTCCGTCACCGTATTTCCGAGTGTACGCTGCCGGACAGGTGTGCCGTTCCAGTCTGCCGGGAAGCGGAGTGCGGGGGTATGGACCCGGGCCTCAGGCTGTGCGCAGCAGGGCTCGGGTTTCGCGCAACAGGTCGTCGGGGCGGCAGGGCTTGTTTAACGTGATGAGTGGCTGGTGCATCGTTTGAGCATGCGCCCGCACGTGGGCCAAGTTGCTGGCGTAGGCTGTCAGCATCAGTAGCCGGATGTCGGGCAGGGCCGCATGGACGCGCTCCGCCAGTTGCAAACCGGATTCGCCCGGCATGGAAACGTCGCAGAGCATC
>CAXTNA010000014.1:697-14872 GCA_964245535.1 uncultured Acidobacteriaceae bacterium
GCCGAGTAGCGAGCCTCCGACTCGAAGCCATTGGCTTGGAAGATCATGCAAAGGGTATCGGCGACCAGCCGATCATCATCAACAACCAGAACGCGCGGTTTCACGGGAATACCTCTTCTGCGGAAAAGCAGCAAAGCGGCTGGAAGCTAGAGGAAAGACACGCAAAATATCTGCATAGGGGCGCAGGTCAGACACTACCCTAATGAGAGTAGCCAAATGATGAAGAGCAAAGTTCATTATAATTTCCATAACAGAAGTGTTCTATTTTTTTGCAAATAGTGAAAAAGGAGTCGCCGATGCGTATTTTGGCCCTGGCTAGCGGCTTTTTTCTGCTCACGATCGTTCTGCTGGATGCCTTTCAAACAATTATTTTGCCTCGGCGGGCCGTGGGGCGATTTCGGATTACGCGAGCCTTCTTTCTTGCTACCTGGTTTCCTTGGCGCCGCTTGGGGCAGCACTTCCGGTCCAAACGCCGCGAGCAGTTTTACAGCGTCTATGGTCCATTTTCGTTGTTGCTGCTGTTTTTTATCTGGGCTGTGTTGCTGACGGCCGGCTTCGGCCTGGTGTACTTCGGGTTGCGCATCCCCTTTAAAGATGCGCAACTGAAGCAGGTCACCGATTGGGACCGGCTGTGCACCTGCTTTTATGTCAGCGGCACGACGCTGTTTACTCTCGGGCTGGGCGATGTGACGCCGCAATCCTATCCGGCGCGGGTTTTGACGGTTTTGGAGGGCTGCACTGGTTTTGGATTTATTGCACTGATGATCAGCTATGTGCCGGTGCTGTACGCGGGTTTCTCGCAACGCGAGGTGCTGGTGGCCATGCTGGATGCACGGGCGGGCTCACCGCCGACCGCGACGGAGCTTCTGCTGCGTCATGATTTTCGGGGTGGGCAAAAGGTGATGCGTTCTTTGCTGGCGCAGTGGGAACGGTGGTGCGCTGAGATCCTGGAGTCGCACATTTCCTATCCGATTCTTTGCTACTACCGTTCGCAGCATGACAACCAGAGTTGGCTGGCTGCGCTGACCGCCATTCTGGATACCTGCGCGCTCTTAATTACGATGGTGGACAACCGCAATACGCGGCAGGCGCAGTTGACCTTTGCTATGGGCCGGCATGTGCTTGTGGATCTTGTGCATATTTTTCGGCAGGAAGCGGTAGAACTTGGCTTGCGAGAGGCTCCTCTGACCCGGTTGTCGGAGGCTGAACTGGATCGCATCTGTAGCATGCTGCAGACGACCGACTTAGCTCCGCACACCGATGTGGATAGCCGTGAGCGGCTGCTGACCCTACGCAAATTGTATGAGCCAGCTGCCTGTGCGCTTTCCGAGTATTTGCGGTACTCGCAGCCGTTGTGGGTGGCTTCTGTCGATACGCCTGCACCGCGAACAGACATCTGGTCGGCGGTGAAAGGTTTGCGAGCGCCGCGGGCAGCGGAGGTCCAACTTACGAACTACCTAAGCACCCAAGCGACCGCGGTACACCTGGAAAAGCACGGTGACGATTCAGATTAGGGCACATCCCGTTGAGGCCTTTGGGGAGAAGCTGTTCCAGAGCACCATGTGCTTTCTGCGCCAGCGTGCGAAATGTTGAAATTGCACTCATGTTTTCCGGAACTCTGCCGATATACGCCATGTGAGCGCTTCCGTGTCCCATCCCCCGTCTGTTACCGCTTCTGTTCGGACTGTTGCCGTGCAAGAACAAACGGTCTGGAAAGAACGTACCGAGCAGGTCGCCCAAGCTGTTCTGCTGACCATGTTGTATGCCGTTCCCGCGCTGATAGCCGTGCACGCCGCAGTGGTCGGTGATCCGGATATTTGGTGGCACCTGCGGACGGGTGAGTGGATTTTTCAGCATCGTGCGGTGCCCCATGTGGACCCGTTCTCGAGTTTCGGAGCCGGTAAACCCTGGGCTGCCTATAGCTGGCTGTTTGAACTGTTAGTGTTCGGTCTATTCCACCGATTTGGCGCGGTTGGGATTGTTGTGTACACGGGCGGCATGCTGGTGGGCATTACGATCGCCGTCCATCATCTGGTGCGGCGTCAGCTGCACGATTTTTCTGCGGCGGTTCTGCTGACGTTTGCCGTTTGCTTCAGTTGCGGACGTTTGTATACGCCGCGGCCATGGCTGTTCACTATTCTTTT
This sequence comes from uncultured Acidobacteriaceae bacterium, assembly GCA_964245535.1. Taxonomy (GTDB): domain Bacteria; phylum Acidobacteriota; class Terriglobia; order Terriglobales; family Acidobacteriaceae; genus Granulicella. Next base: position 2,842 of record CAXTNA010000014.1, read on the forward strand.
CTTTGCGGTTGAGGTGGATATCCTCATGCAGGCGCGGCGGACCGGACGCATGCGGGAGCTCTGCTGGCTGCCGGTCGTTTTTCTACTTTGGGCCAATATCCACATTCAATTTGTAAACGGGTTGATGGTGCTTGGCCTTGCCACAGCTGAGGCCTGTTGCAATGCGTGGTGGATGGCAATGCCGACACGCCTGCGCACGCGGCCCTTGCTGATTGTTGTGGCGGCAAGCGTTGTGGCGACGCTGTGCAATCCGTATGGCTGGCATGTTTACCGAGTAGCTTATGATCTCGCCGCGCAACCGGGTGTGCTTGACAAGCTGCAGGAGTTGCAAGCCATCCCGTTCCGCAGCCTATGTGACTGGTGTGTCCTTGTTTTTGCGCTTGGAGCGACCGCGGTTCTGGCACGGGCTCGGCAGCTGGCGCTATTCGAGATCGCGTTCCTGGCGTTGGCTTGCCTACTCGCTTTCCGATCGCAACGCGATGTGTGGATGTTGGCCGTTGCTGCCGCAGCAATTCTTTCTCCAAGAATCGCTGGACCCCGGATGGTCCCGACGCGTGTTCCACCATCGTTTACCCCCGTGCTCGCCGTGATGGCAGCAGGCGTGGTCGCCGTGGGCTTCCGGTGCATGTCTGTAAGCAACAGCAGTTTGGGTGTGCAGCTTGCGAGCAAACTGCCCGTGCGGGCCGTTCAGTTCGTCAAAGCGCAGGGTTACGCGGGCTCGGTCTATAACGACTATGCGTGGGGCGGCTATCTAATTTGGGCGCTTCGTGAGCCGGTGAGCCTCGACGGACGAGCCGCGTTGCATGGTGATGAACGCATCGATCGCTCGGTAGCCACCTGGGGTGGGCAGCCCGCGTGGGACCACGACCCGGAGCTTCGATCGGCGCGCCTTGTTGTGGGCGCTACAAAGACGCCGTTGGTGCAGCTTTTGCGCCTGGTACCTGCATTTCGGCTTGTGTATGAGGACCAGACGGCAGCGGTTTTTGTTCGTCGCTAGGGTTCTCCCACATACTCGGCACGCCGAGTTGTAAGTCGTTTGCTGCCATGTCGGTGGACCACAGCCGTTATCCAGATTCATGGGGGAAGATTCGCACTGGATCGACATGTTTGTAGCGCCACACGACGGTTGCCGACAAGCTGATGTTTGAAGGATGAACCCAAAGCCCTATAGCGGCGCGGCGCGTGCAGCCTATGGAGTGGATAGTGTGCGAGAGGGCGACCTAGGGTGAGGATCAGTGCCGAAGGGTGATCCTTCCGCTTGCTTTGTATGATCGAAACCACATGCAGATGCTGATGTTCGTTGACGCTGTGGGAGCATCCTCGCCCCCTCCTCATGTGCGGGTGGAAGCCGATGTGCCCGCCGTGGTGCAAGGGAAGCAGCGTCGTCCACACGATGTGCTAACTTAGCGCCAAACAAACTCTCATGACGGGATGATCTGGAACTGCACCTAGCAAGGCGTTCTGACCTTGTCGCGAACGATGTGCGACGCATGTGGGCGAAGTCACCTGCTTGCCCGCTTCAAAGCAAGGACGACTTACTTGCCCAACCCACTGAAGCCTCGGATGAAACTTAGGACCGCCGGCACGACGAGCACGATGAAGATGCATGGGAAGATACAGATTACCAAGGGGAAGATGATTTTGATCTTGGTCTTTGCCGCGGCTTCTTCAGCCTGCTGACGCCGCTTGGTGCGTACCTCTTCGGAGAAATCGCTAAGCGCTTTGATGATAGGAGTGCCGAAGCGATCGGTTTCCGACAGCATGTTGACGAAGGACGAGAGCTCTTCGATCCCGGTGCGTTCGGCGAGAGCGCGCCAAGCGTCAAGGCGCGATGCGCCGGCTCGGCGTTCGAGCGTCACGCGTTCCAATTCTTCGGTGAGTTCGGGGTGGGACAAGCTGAGCTCTTCAGATACCCGGATGAGGGCCTGGTCCAATCCGAGTCCAGCGCCCACACAGACGACAAGCAAATCCACCATATCTGGGATGCTGGGGCGGATGCGACTGCGGCGCTCCTTTTGTTTCGTTGCCAGCCAGACATCCGGAGCCATGTAACCAACGACGCCCACGGCGAGCGTCCAGAAGATGGTGTTCACCGGAATAAAGCTCCCTGCGACACCGCCGCAAACAAGACCCAGGACCTGCACAAGAAAAAACATGTCGGCGACGTACGGTCCGCGCAACCCGGCTTCAAGAAATCGCTTTCCCATTTTCTGGCTTTGGCCGATGCCCATTCGAGTACGTGCCTTGTGTGTTTGTCCGGCGAGAACGCCGGTGATTCGTTCCGTCACGGGAATTTTCCGTGTGTCCTGCCGGCTACTTTTGACCAGTGCAAACATGCGCTCGGCCTCACGCGAGGATTGCAGGATCCAGGGAAGAAACAGCAGTAATAACAAACAAGAGCTGGCCGACATGACCAAGAAGAGCGCAAGAGTTCCCATACTAAACCTCGATTTTCTTCACGATACGATTGATAAGGTAACCGCCTAGCAGAAGCAGAACACCGCCGCCGTAGAGGAATTTACGCCCCAGAGGATCTTCGGTAAGTGCCTTCGCATAACCGGGATCGGTGAAGGAAAGCATGAGCAACATGCCTACAGGCAGGATGCAAAGAATCCATCCCGTCAGTCGTCCCTGGGCAGTGTGCACGCGTACATCGCCTTTTAACTTGAGTCGATCACGGATGACCGATGCTGTTCGTTCGAGTATCTGAACCAGGTTGCCGCCTGTATCGCGTTGCACAAGGATCGCTGTTACGAGGACACGAAGATCCTGTGAGGGGAACCGGGCGACCAACTCCATGAGTGCGTCGCGCAACGGAAAGCCGAACTTCTGCTTTTGAAAGACCTCCGCGAAAGCACCGCGCGCCGGTTCTGGAGCACCCTCAGCAAGCATGCCGATAGCTGCCGGCATGGAGTGCCCCGCGCGCAAAGCCCGGGAAATCATGTCGACAACATCCGGTAGCACTTTATCCATCGCGGTAATGCGCCGTTGACGACGTATTTTTAGAAGCAACAGGGGAAGGTAGCCTGCGCCTAAACCGGCCAAGGCTGCCGGCAAAACGTGATGAACCAATACCAAGGCGATGATCGCGCTGCTTGCCGCAGCAACAAAACAACTTACTAGAAGCGATTTTGCTGTAGTTTCACTTCCTGCTTGCAGTAGCAAGTTTGTTAGGTTTAGAAAATCCGAGACCTGCACCAGCACAGGTTCCAGCCATCCGATCGCGTCAACCTCGGTTTTTCTGAGCAGATCGAGATTTTGCCCGGAAGATAAGCCGCCTGCGCCTCCCGCCTGCAGCATGGCAAACCGTGCCTTCATTCGCCTGTCATCCTCGGCCGTCCGGGCCGCAAAAAAAATGAACGGCGTGAAGAAACCGAAAATGAGGAGCGTTATCACTACGATGAACAAGAGATTTCCTCCACTTGGAGTCCTGTGCAGATATTTTCTAAGTATGTCTTTCGGATATCCTCAAGCGGATTCAATCAGATATCTACCGAGTGCTGCAGTAAGCTGGACGGCAAAGGGATGCCGGCGGCTGTGAGCTTTTCTTTGAACTTCGGCATGACGCCGGAGGCGTAGAACCTGCCTTTTACTTTGTTTTGCGCGTCCATGCCCTTTTTTTCGAAGAGAAAGATGTCTTGCATGTTTACGACATCTTCAAAAGCGCCCGTCACTTCGGTGATGTGTGTAACACGCCGGGTGCCGTCACTCATACGCGAGACCTGCACGATGAGGTGCACGGCAGATGCGATTTGGGAACGGATGGCTTTATCGGCGATTCGGATCTCCCCCATCATGGCCATGGTCTCCATGCGCGCAATGGCATCGCGTGGCGTGTTTGAGTGAATGGTGGTGATGGAGCCGTCGTGGCCGGTATTCATGGCCTGCAGCATGTCAAGGGTTTCTTCTCCACGAACCTCACCGAGGATGACGCGGTCTGGCCGCATCCGGAGGGCGTTGATCACAAGTTCGCGTTGCCGTACTGCGCCCTTGCCTTCGATATTGGGCGGCCGGGTTTCTAAGCGGACAACGTGTTCCTGTTTTAGCTGAAGTTCTGCTGAGTCTTCAATAGTGACAATACGTTCTTTGCTGGAGATGAAGCCGGAAAGGACATTCAGCAAGGTAGTTTTTCCGGCACCGGTTCCACCAGATACGACGATGTTCAGACGCGCTTTGACCGCCGCTGCCAGTGTTTCCAGCATGGGTTCCGTCAACATGCGCGTACGCACCAGGTCTTCTGCTTTTAAAGGCGAGCGGCCAAAACGGCGAATGGATAGGATAGGGCCATCGACGGCGAGTGGCGGAATGATGACGTTGACGCGTGAGCCATCAGCCAGACGCGAATCGACCATAGGTGAGGATTCATCAACACGGCGTCCCACGCTGGAAACAATTTTGTCGATGATTTGTAGAAGATGCCGATTATCTTTAAAGGTGATATCTGTTTTTTCTAACAAGCCGCGCCGCTCCACATAGACAGCGTTCGCAGTATTTACAAGTATGTCGCTGATGGAGGCGTCATGCAGCAAGGGCTCGAGCGGACCAAGACCGAAGACCTCGTCGAGAACCTCCTGCGCGAGGGCGGTACGTTCCGTGGCACTGAGGGGTGTTTCCTGTTCTCCCAAGAGTTGATGGATGGTGGACAGCAATTGTTGCTGGCCAACACGCGATGTTTGTAATTCAGACAGCTTTTCCAGGTCGAGGCGTTGGATCAGCTCCTTATGCACTTCGGCCTTGATTTGCTGCTGTGAAACACTCACAACGGGCCGTGCGGTGCGAGGCGCCGGTGCTGTTGCATACGCAAAACGTGGTGAAGCTACCGTTTTCTGTTCCATCTCAAGCTCTCTTTCCTGCGGGTACTGCGCTGAAGCTGGCCGCATTCGAAAGCAGCCGTTTAAGGGCGGGCCAGATACGAGCGAAGCTTGGCTTCACCTGCTCAACTGTGGGTTCGCTGGCTACCGTACCAACGAGGGAATGGGCCCATTTCGTAAGTTCTGCTGTAAAACCGGATTTTCCATCAGCGCTGACGGGAACGCCCAGGTTTGCCGAACGAACGAGCTCAATATAATTATTAGGGATATTGAAGGTCACTGGAAGGCGGATGGCCTTTTCGATCTCTTCAAGACTTACCGCGAACTGGGACGAGTAACGATTGATCACTACTCGCACCTTACTAGAATCATCCATGTGGGACAGGTCGTCGACGTACCGGGAAAGATCGCGGATGGCTGTGATTTCGGGAGTTGCAACAACATAGACTTGCGAGGAGGCGGCGATGACAGCTCTTGTAATTTCGTCTGTGGTGTCCGCACAATCGACGAGGACAAAGTCGTATTCGCTTCTTAGGAAGTCCAAGGTTGCAGTGACATCTTCGGGGTGCATGGGACGCGCTACCTGCCCGACATCAGGAGACGATAAGACATGGAGACCGGAGACGTGTGTGGCAACAAGAGCGCGAAGCAGATCGCTATCGAGTCGGTTGACATTGCCGACTACCTCCTGGAAATGGCAATTACTGCCATCCATGCCGAGATAGATACAGGTGTGACCGAACTGGGCCTTGCTATCGATGAGAAGAACCTTTTTGTTATTGTTCTGAACGAGATAGGTCGCGAGATGCACACCAAGAGTCGTTGTACCCACACCACCCTTGGCTCCAAGTAAAGCCAGGGTTGAACCTGTAGTGGTGACGGTTGTTGTGCGCTCGGCGAAGTGCTGTTCTACCCTGCTAAAGCACTCCTGGAATGCATGCTCTGTAGGTGCTGCAAGGAATTCCATGCAACCCGCGTGCATGGCGAGTAGAAGGGAACTCGGGTTGCTTTCCTGTGAGATCGCGACGACCACGATGCGCCCTGTAAACGCTTGGTGGAGGTAACTTGCGGCGGCGGCGGCTTGTTCAGGATCTGCTTCAAAGTTGATGAGGGCGATGCATCCGTCACCCGCGCGCAAAATGTCGGGAAGGTGGGGCCGGCGCTTGGAAGAGATATAGCCGTCAAAGGCGGCTTGGATGACAGTCCAATCGCGGTCTTCGGTACAGCGAAGGGCAGCTTGGATTACGGCTTCGTCGACACAGACTGAAAGCAGCGTGACATGCAAGGCGCGCGTGGATGCTAAAGGTGACATCGTCGTGAGTTTCCTTTCTGCCGCACGGAGGCGGCACTGTTGCGAATTGTTACTGTTTGCCTAGAGAAGCAGGTAAAGTTTTGTCGAATGCGGTTGGACTTAGAAAGGGCCTGACTGGTTCCGGCTCACTGGGGGTAGAAGTATCATTCAGCGGATCGACAATGGTGGGCGTCACGACCACGATTAATTCGGAGGTCGACAGGTTCACTCCTTTGGAGTGAAACAGGGCTCCGATGAAAGGGATGCTCGCGATGCCGGGCGTGCGCGCCAAGGAATCGGTGGTGCGGCGGTCAAGAAGACCGGAGATGGCAAAACTTTGTCCGCTGCGCATGACGACCTGCGTGTCTATGTGTTTGGTCGCGATCGCGGGGATGGTGTAGCCGCTAATGGAGACGGCATTGGTGTAATCGAGCGCGCTCACTTCGGGAGCTACTTTGAGTTCGATGGAGCCGTCTACATTGACCTTGGGTGTAAAGGCGAGCCGCACGCCGAAGGGACGAAACTGTATCGTGATGGAGCTTGCTCCACCGGTGGTGCCCTGCACGACAGGGAAGGGAAATTCGCCACCGGCCAGGAAGCTGGCGTTTTGGCCGTTCAGGGTGGTGATGGTGGGTTCTGCGAGGATCTGCAGGACCTGTTTGTTTTCAAGATCCTGGATGGAGACGCCTACGTTTGTTTTTGTGCTGTAGAACAGAAAATTCAAGGCATCGCTAACAGTCAATGTATTGCCGCCGGCTAATAACCCAGTACCGGCATTGCTGCTCAAGCTAGCTGTTGAAGGAAATTGGGAGGTGGTGCCTGAGCCGATGGTGCTGGTGCCACCCGGGGCAAAAATATTAATGCCGAACTGATTCAGTCGCGAACGATCCACTTCGATAAATCGAACTTTGAGTCGCACTTGCTTCGCTGTCGCGGAGTTCACGATCAGGGAATTCAAGATATCTTTGCCGAAGAGGGCAGCCAGTTTTTCTGCTGCGTCCGCAGATGCTTGCGTGCTGACCGCGCCGGTAAGGACGATTCGGCCATCCTGGGCGGCTACAGAAATCTTTTCATTGGGCAGAGCGTTTTTAATCGATGTGCGCAGCGCTGTGAGCTCGGGATCACATGAGACCGTGTATGTTTGCGCCTGGTTCTTTTCGTCCCAAAGAACAACGGAGGTAACTCCTGCTGCTTTGGCCGTAAGAATGACCTGCTTCGGGCTCACGATATAGGAATCGAGAATAGTGGGATTAGCCACGTAGATGCGCGCTATCCGTGTCTTTGCATTAAGGAAGAGAACGTGACCGACTTCGATGTGAGTCGGCTGATCTCCATAGTCCGCACCGGTGGTGCTAGAAAATGCATTTGCAGAAATCGCATTTGGGGTGACGGCGGCTGCTACCAGTCGTTGGGCAAAAAGGCCGCTTTGCGGCATACCGGTAGCGCAAAGACACAGGAGCACAAAGGCGCGACTGTAGCGTGGAGGAAGGCAGCGGAGCGCGCGTGTGGGAAGGAAGATCATGGCTGTTCCTCTTGAAAGGTTTGCTCTGTTTTCTTGCCGCCGGTAAGAGTTTCCACCGTGAAGCTCGGCTTCGAGGGTCGTTCGGCTGTGGCGTGTGCCTTCCGCGGACTGCCTGCGGTTGGTTCGCTTCTAGGCGCGGGGGCGCCGGGGGCAAAGATCACCGGCGACAGCCCGGGGGTGAAGCTTCGGTCTGCGCCATTGCGAAGAGCCAAAAGAATTTTTCCCAATGAGACCGCGGTTGTAACTTTCGCAGCGTCTTGCGGCGTAACTAGCAGGGTCACTGTACTGAGGGCGCTTGATTTCGCCTCTTTCATCGCGTCATCCTTTTGACCGATCGCTAAGACACGTGCGTTCTGTAGAACCATTGCACTTACAAATCCGGCACCGCCCTCGGCTGGATACGTGACTAGAACGTCGACATGGCTATTGGGAGATATGAAGCCGGAGACACCTGTTGTCTCATCGGCGTGGAGAGATATAGCGCGCATGCCATCCGGGATCAGGGCCGTTAGCCCGGTTCCCGCATCCGAGGCAGCTAGATCGTGCTCCAGAATCGGTTCACCGGCTGAAACCGGGTACAGCAACACGCGTCCGGCGATGTCCAGCTGTTTGCTGAACGAACCGGCAGGAACGGTAGAGGACGGCCACTTCAACGTATCCAGGGAAGTGAGTGTTATGCTGTCGCCGGCTTGCATATCCTTAGAAGCGACTACGATTTGCCGAGTTACGACAACGGGCGATGGGGCTGCTACAGGCCGCGGCAGATGCCTGCTCAATTGCCACGTGAGTAGACCGGAACATAGCAAGGCGAGTAGAAAGGCGGAAATCAGGCGACGGGTGTTCATAAGTTCAACCCACTCGACGGTTGCAAAAGGAGCGTGATGAGACAACCGGCGGCAATGGCCAGAGCGTAAGGCAGGCGAAGCGTATTGCTATTGAGTACATTGAGCTCGGGATGGGGAACGACGCCGTGTTCACGATGGTGCTTGGTAAGTACAAGCACATTTTGCAACGTGTGCCGCAGCTTTCCGGATTTCAAGGCAAGGCCAAGTGCGAGGATTCCGCCACTCAGGGCAGTGCACAGCAGCAGTGTGCCCGCGTTGGGTAAGCCAAGAAGGCATGCTTCTGCAGCGATGAATTTCACATCGCCCGCACCCATGCCACCGGCAAGATGAAATACGAGAAAGACGGCGCCACAAAAAAAGAGCGCTACGAATGAAGAAGCACATTCTTTCCAGCCGCCAACCGCAAGGTGCAACGTCAGTCCGATCAGCATGGCGGGTCCGGTAAGAAGATTAGGGATTCGCCGGGTTCGAAGATCTGTCGCTGCGCCGATTGCGCCGCAACCCAGGGCCACTGTGAAAATTGCGAGTTGAAGAGAAGGATGGTAGGTCATGCAAAATCCAGCGAAGTTAAAAAAATTTGTGGAGGAAGTTGATGCATTGCTCGTGAACTGCTGAACAAGCGCAAAGTGCTGAGGATTCGAACGCGATAGGAGAGAAGGGTCTGGCACCACGCGACAGACCCCTCCGGCTTATACGTTGTTGGTAAGTTGAGTGCCGACAGAATTGAAGGCAGTGCCGAGGGTGTTGGCGAGGGTCTTCATGGAAGCGACCGCGCCGAGACCCAGGAGGCCTGCAACAAGGGCGTACTCAATAAGGTCCTGACCGGATTCGTCGTTTACGAGAGTGGAAAAGATGTGCTTCAGCTTCATGATTGTTTCTCCTTTTAAGTTCACGAACAGCGGGGGTGCCCTTCCTCAAACGTGTGTCAGCGATGCTGCACCCAGACTGTTGGGTCTGGAGCCGTTAGAAGGTACCAGGCACGTTGTCCCGGTATCCGCGTTGTGCTGTCTCCTATTTCGGCAAAGTGAAGCGAAACATTAGCAAAAGCTTGTCCCTCTTTTGTGTTATCCGCGAAAGGAGGAATCTTCACTTTTCCCCTAAAGCATTTCTGCCGGACGCCGATAAGGGAGGTGTGCCGCCGCGGTAGGCAAGATGAAGCCGCTGCAGCGGGCACGACACTCTACCGAGACGAGGAGAACCCGATGCCGGACCCGATGACGATGCTTTTGCCCATGGCGGTTCTTATTACTTTTGCGCTCCTTTGGGGAGGGATTGGGGCTGAGCCCATCTCCGACCTTTCAGAAAGTGTTCGTGCTTGCGACGATGAGTTGAACAGGCGCTAACGCCCTCCGATTCAGTAGGCATGCAAGTTTAGTCATTGATTTTTAAGAGAGGAGGTGTAACTCATGGACGTATCTTTCGTGCGCATTATTGCAGCTGTACTTGCGGTAGTTCTGCTTGCCGTCATCGTATATCGCCGGAAATCTAACCCAACCACGTAATTGAAATTACCGAAGGAGGCATAGTCCTATGAAGTTCGTCACGATTGTAAACAAGACAACCGGCATTGAAGTAGGAGATTCGATCGGATGTGCTGAAACGTCATTGACGCGGCTCGTGGGTCTTCTCGGCAAGCGTAGTCTCCCGTCGGGCGAGGGCGTTTGGATACGTCCCTCGTCCGGCGTCCATACTTTCGGCATGCGATTTGCGATCGATGTCGTAGGGCTCGACAAGGAGATGCGTGTGGTGAAGCTTTGGACGGATGTACGGCCGAACCGGGTGACTTCGATTCGGAGAAAGGTTCAGAGTGTCATCGAACTTGCTGCTGGAGAGATCGGTGCCCGCTCTATCGAGGTCGGTCATATTTTGGCCACATTAGAAGCATCAGCCGAGGTAAGCCCGATGCGGGTTGTACATGATGGTCTTTCTATGAAAGCGAGGAAGCAGCGATCGGCAAAACAGGCTCTTCAGGGTAAATGGGTGTTGTCTTAGATGTAGCAGCAACGATGACGTCTTTGCTGCGGTTTGCTGTAATTTTTGCTCGGCTACTGGTTCGCGAGTTCCGCCTGAAGTGCTGATAGGAGTGAAGACTCACAGATCCAAGGACGGTGAGAAGTGGGTCCAGCACAAGCCGGTATCGAAATTCTGCATGTGTTATGTAGTAGGGCAAGGGTAAAACCATGAGCGGTACCAGGAACAACCACCTATCGTTATGTTTTGCGCGAAAAAGGAGACCTAATCCGGCGAAGCCCACCAGTGTCGTGATTATGGCGTGTAGGGCGAAGATCGGCGATCCAACAGCGTTGCCGGTGCCAGTCCAGAAACGGAACAAGCGGCGCATCGTCAGGTGCAAGGTGACGCCGGGGTGAGCTTGGATATAGGTCCGGGCTAGTTGCTGCTTGTGGCTGGTGTACCCCAGTTCGCCGCGTGATTCGTAGTCTGCCAGTTCCTTTTTGTTGTAAGTGGGAAAGAGTGATTCGTCGAGATACCCGGACGAACCCGGATGGTTGCCCATCCACAACTCCAAACCCACTGTGGTGCGGGTGAAAATAGGCGCGTGGAAGACGTGAGCATTGCGAAGCGGCCAGGGACAGAAAACAAGAGCGAAACTCATCGACGTAAGGACGATGGGACGAAGTTTTTTTGGCTTGGTTCGATATAAGGTGTACCCGATGAGGGCGGAGAGGCAGGGGAGCAGTGCTGGGTTGAGAAGGCCGGCACCTGCGCAAAGGGCCCCGCATAAGAGCCAAAATCGTGGGCGGTCCTGAGACCCGGCGGAGAGCATGGCTGCCATGAATCCGAGTAGAAGAGCACTCGAAAGGCTAGTTTCCCAAAAAATTGTAGGCATCCAGAGCAGCGGCAAGGAACAAGACCAGAAGAAAGCCGCCCAGAATGCGGCCATCTCGCTTGCGAGTTTTTGGCTTATCCGATAGATCAGGGCGACGGTCGTCAGGTTCGCGGCAAGGTTCGAAAGCATCAGCACGAGCGCGGACCAAAGGGTATAGCTACCGAAGATTTTGAAGATAAGCGCGACAAAGACGGGATAACCGGGAGCCACCATCGCTGTGGGTCCCGTGGGCGGGCCAAATGGAGAACTCAGCCCTAGACCGTGAACCAAAGAATCCGCAAGAAAACCCATCTCGGAACCGCGGGAAAAGAACCAGGCAGCGTGGAAGTGAATGAGAGCATAAACGATAATTGCGAGTCGCGCCGCAAGCGCTGTGCAGAGTAAAAAGCCGGTGCGTTGTTTGGGCAGTGAGGCGTTACTCGACAATGGTCACCTGGGAAGTGCTCGACAGCGGCAGGGTTTTCGAGGGTAAGAACGGCACAGTTAAAGAGAAAGGGTATGTCACGGCCACCTTTACGGAACAGCCCGCGATGTTTTTGGTGGAGCCGGAGGTACATGAGGCTCCCTTTGCATCGGTGCCGGGCCATGTGGTCGTTGTCGTGATATTCGCTTTGGCCACGCCTGCAGTTGCGAGTGATTGCACGAAGGAGGCGACGTTGGTGATGGTGGCATTGCAGTCATACAGAACCGTGGTGGAGCAGGCAGAGTTCCAGG
>CAXTNA010000014.1:14882-24027 GCA_964245535.1 uncultured Acidobacteriaceae bacterium
AGTTCCAGGAAGCTCCGCGGACCATGGCGTAGCGTGCCCCCTCCTGTGCAGCGTTGGCGACGAAGTGATCGACATAAAGAGCTCTCGAGCAGTTCAGAACGCCGAAGATCAAGGTGAAAAGAAGGGTTGCAGAGACGGCGAACTCTATAAGCGCGCTGCCGGTCTCATCCCGAAGCGTGACTAGACCCCGGCCAAAGACGTTTGTCTCGGATGGAAGATCGACCATGGCGTCGGTCAACGTGCGAGGCGGGCTTGGGGAGGAGGAGCGCATCAATTTACAGCTCGCAGCCGTGAGCTTGCCTGTAAGGGGAAGTTAGAAGGCAGCCCGGGAACGTGGAGGGCGGGCACATAGCTGAGCGAAGTGGTTACGACAACGTATTTGACCAAGTTGTTCGAACAGCTCGGTTTGGTTGTGCATGAGGTGGAAGGGGAGGTGCCGTCGGAGCATTCACAGCCCCAGGTTGCTGTCGACGATAACCCATTCAGGTCGGCTCCGTTGAGCAGCGCGGCACTTTGCATGCCGGCCGTGTCGGTTGGATTTTGCGTTCCGTAGGCAGCGCCGGCGTTCGCAGCAGCAGCTACCTCGATAGCGGCATAGCAGGCTCGGCCGAGGTCGACGGACCCCACTAGCAACAAAAGCAGAAGCGGGGTGACCAGGGCAAGTTCGATAAGGCTTGAGCCGCGTTGCTCATGAAAAAAGGGCAACGACGTACGTGTGCGTGGTCGGCGAAGCATTTTCAGCGGCGGCAACATTTCCGGTCGTCTCCCTAACGGGCGTGAGCGCGCAGCGAGGCGCTCATGCCCATAAGGGCTATATCGGCGTAATGAGAAAAAACATGAGTGCCGGGAATGTGCGGAGGAGCTCACAAAGAGCACAGTACAAATTTGCGAACACTCCGTGAATACCACTTAGGCAGGAGAGAGGCGGTCTTTCTGTTGTCGTTTCGGTCAGAACCACCGCGAGGAGGGGAGTGGGTCGTATCCGGACGCTATGTAGCTGTCACTGATTTACTTTGCCTAAACTCGCTCAAAGCCGGGAAAACTTCTCGTGCGACAAGTGGAAAGGAGCACTGCGACGAGCGTCGACATGATCGCTTGATCGTAGAGTACTTCTTTTGGCGTGATCACTAGGCTCGATGCAGTGTCATTTTACTGGAGCGCGAGGCGTAGAGTCCTGAAGCTTGCAACCGAAAACGCGGATTCCCTGCGGGAATGACAAAAAAGTAAAACGCAGATTCCCTACGGGAATGACAAAAGGGTAAAACGCGGATTCCCTGCGGGAATGACAAAAAAGTAGAACGCAAATTCCCGGGAATGACAAAGGGTAAAAATGCAGATTCTCTACGGGAATGACAAAAAGTAGGAATGCAGATTCCTTACGGGAATGACAAAAAAGTAAAAGTGCAGATTGCCTACAGGAATGACAAAAGGAAAAGAACGTGACTGCAAACCGGAGGTGATTCGTTATGTGAAATAGATTTAGCGAGTTGGCAGGGCTGGGGCTGGTTGCGGGTTCAGCTTTTCCGAGGCGACCTGGGCGGCGACACCGAGTTTGCCCTTGGCGTCCTTGTCGTGGTCTTTCAGTTTAGCATAGATGTGACGAGCTTCTTCGGTTTTGCCCTCGCTGGTGTAGAGGTCGGCGAGTTGCAGCTGTGCCAGACCGGGCGGAACGGTGCTGGCGTGTCCTTTGGCGAGTTCCTGGTACAGATCCACAGCCCGGTCGCTGCGACCGGTTTGGGCATACAGCTGCGCAAGGGCCATTTTGCCCAGTGCGGCCGTGTCGCCGTTCCAGCCTGAGGCTACCCGTTTCAGAGTGTCTTCGGCAGTGCCGTTTTGCCCGGCTTCGAGAGCGGTTAAACCGGCGAAGTAGAGGGCCAGTTTGCCTGGTTCAGTGAGGTTGAAACGGTGTGCGGCATCGATAAACAACGCGTTTGCCTGTGTGGCGCGTTCTTTGGAAGAGGTAAAAGCCTTCATGCCGGGCGGGAGCGCCTGGCCGGGCCGCACCAGCGGGGTTTGATAAACCTGCATGGCTTCTCCAAAAGCAGTTTGGGCTTCCGCGGTGCGATGCGCGTAGATGGAATAGCCGATCGCGATGATGGCAATCAAAAAGGTAAGGAGGCCACCGAGGAGGATGGTGGTGCGCCGATTGGCACGTGCCCAACCGAGGCTGCTGCCCGTGGTGGCCGCAAACGGGTCTCGAGAACCTGTGGAGTTCAAGGGATTTACGGGCCGGCCGTCGCGCTTGATTGCGGTGTTCACGTAAGGTTCCATCCTTCGCAGATGCTGGTGCGGGCAACGGGTGAAAGCCCGAGACCGAACATCGATTCAGTTTAGCAGGCGGGCGCACGAATGCGGTGTCCGATTTGAGGACAGACAACGTACGGAAGCCCGGCGATGTGGGCGATTTTTGTTACGAAACGACCCATGGCCCGACCTCTTGCCAATCGTTGCGCGGCGGGCATAGTATCGGCTCGCCATCGGATAGTGCACTTGTTTTGCAGCACGCGCCAGACTTGGTGTTCGCCAGTTTGTGCTTTGTTTTGTCTGAAATCAAATCCATCTGGCGGGTGAGCCCGGCAGAGTTGAGGAGCAACACGGCTATGTCCTGGTACGCGTATTGCATTGCGGAGCGTTCGGCTTTTTCGGAACTTGCCCACCACCGCCGGCCGGTGCCGCTGGAGGGAGTTTTCGGTTTGTTTGGCGGGCAAACTTTCCTTTTTCCCGCGGCCGATCTCACCGTCATCGTTTCCGAACACCTGCCCGAAGATGCAGCCCGGCTGAACGGAGCCCATGCCGGCGCCGCTGCCCGCGAGCACGGCCGCGTGATTGCGGCGACCTTTGGACGCTCGACAGTGTTGCCTTTCCGGTTCGGCACCTGTTTTGAGGATGACGAGGCGCTGCGGCGTTCGGTCCGATCCAATCAGAAACACTTTCTCGCCAACGTAGAACGGCTGCGCGGCAAGGCGGAGATGCACCTGAAGGTGATGATCGACGATGTGTGTGAGGAAAAATCAGGCTATGGCAACCGTCACGCCGCCGGTCACGCTTATCTTTCCGAGTTGCGTGAGTCGGCGAGCCGGCAACGCGAGCGGCAATCAAGGGCACGTGCGCTTTCCGTGCAGATGCACCGTATGTTTCTGCCCCTGGAGGAAGAGATTACCTGCAAGCGTACGGATTCAGGAAAGATGCTGCTGGATATCGCGCATTTAGTGGATAAGAAGTTGGTGGAGCGGTACCAGAACAAATACAGTTCGGCGACGCTGCAGCTGAAGGATTGCGCGATGCAGCTTTCGGGACCTTGGCCGCCATACCACTTTGTGCACGCGCAAAACCATGGGAGGGCGGCGCACGCGTAGCGTGTGTGTACGGTTGGTCAGGTCTGCTGAGAGCAAAAAGCAGATCCCTTCGCTGCGCTACGGGATGACAGAGCAAAAAGCAGATCCCTACGGGATGACAAAGATAGCTACGGGATGACAAAGATAGCTACGGGATGACAAAGATCCCTACGGGATGACAAAGATAGCTGCGGGATGACAAAGATAGCTGCGGGATGACAAAAATGGTAGAGCGACTCAATAGGGAAGCCAGCTATGCCTGGCCTTCGGCTGCGGGTTTGCGACGGGTAAGGACGGAGGAGCGCTGTTTGCGGCGACGATCGCTGGCGTGGTCGATCATCTTCCAAAAACCGATGAAGTAATCGACAGCGGAGATGATGGAGACGATCGCCATCCAATAAATAGCGGTGACGGCGATCAGATGTACGCCGATGATGACTGGGCCGAAATCCCACTCATACCAACGGTGGCTGAGGATGGCGGCGACCACGGAGACAATCTGGATGACGGTTTTGAGCTTACCGACATCGGAGGCCTGGATGGTGAAGCCCTCGGAGGCGGCGATGGAACGTAGGCCGCTGACGAGGAACTCGCGGCCGATAACTAAAACGGCGATCCAGGGCGGCACGATCCCCGGGGTGTAGGCCACGAGGACGATGTAGGCGGCAGACACCATAAGTTTATCGGCGAGCGGGTCCAGTAGCATGCCGAGCGTGGTGATCTGCCCGCGTTTCCGGGCGAAATAGCCATCCAGACCGTCAGTGACCGAGGCCAGGATAAAAATCGTCGAGGCGAGGATTTCCTGCTCGCCGCGGGCACCATGGAACGGGGAGTGCGCCGAGAGCGCCCAAATCAGCACCGGCACGGCGGCGATGCGGGTTAGCGTGATGGAATTGGGTAGGTTCACCGTCGACTCAGCGTGCAGAGCGGAAACACTGTCATTTTGTCATAGCCGGAGTTTCGTTGTTTGCTTGCCTGGAAAGTGGCGGCTTTTCGTGGCGAGCGCAGGGACGTAGAGCCAAGTCACGGATATTCATGGCTGAGATTACGTGCCGTTCATCTCACTTGCGTGTCTTAGGCGAGAATGCTTGTATGCCGAGTTTGGCCATGCTCCCCCTCCTTTTCGCGATGCAAGCGATGCCGCAAAGCGCCGCGCCGGCGGAACGAGCCAGCATAGCCGATACAGCGGCGGAACAGGCCAGCCTGCCTTCGGGAACGCCGCTTTGGGTTCGGTCCGACCGTGATGTTCCCTTGCACGTGGGACAGGCGCTGGAGGGCAAGCTGATGTATCCGGTGTATGCCGACAACCGCATGCTGTTGCCGGCGGGTACAGCCGTCGAGGGAAGCATTGTGGGGTTGGAGGCCGACCGAGCGCATCGGCTGCAAGCGCGGTTGCGGGGCGATTTTACGCCGTTCAGCCATCCTGTGGTGCAGTTCCGGGCATTTTGCTTACCTGACGGCACGCGGATGACCATTCCTGCCGGGCCGGCTACCGATGGCGCGCCTGTTCTGCAACTGACGCCGCCGCCACCCAGCAAAGGCGGATTTATCCGTCAGCAGTTTGCGATGGGCGTGGGCATGGCAAAGGATCGCATCCGCGTCGTGACCGCGCCGGGCAAGATGGACCGTTTGCGGCAGCTGCGGTATTCGCAGCTGCCCTACCATCCGCAGCGGGGTGTTTCCGGGACCGTGTGGACCGTGGACACGACGGCCGCCATGGATCTGGCAAGTTTGCCAGAGGCTGAGCCGGATACCCTTTCGGTTGCTGCGCAAGGTCCCACGCCGCCGCCGCCGGTGGGCCAAGTAGCAGACGACCCAACAACCTGGACGTTGCAGGCGTACCTCACAGAAACACTGTCTTCGGCCAAGGTGCATCCGGGGCAGTCCATTCGGGCCGTGGTAGCCGAGCCTGCCCTGAACGCAGCGGGCGAGGTGGTTGTACCGCAGGGAGCGGTGTTGCAGGGCGAAGTGACCCGGGCGCGCGCTGCCCGGCGATTTGCCCGTGCCGGGGAGTTGCGCTTCGACTTCCGCCAGCTCACCTTTCCAGGCAATGCGCAATCGCAGCAGGTGCAAACCACGCTCACCGGTGTGGATGCGACGGGGGATGCCAACCTTTCGCTCGATCGCGAGGGCAAGGTCAAGCCCAAGCCGAAGGACAAGGTGGTGGTGCCGTTGCTGCTGTTCGCGCTGGCCAGCCGCCCTTTGGACCGCGATCATGGGGATGGCGCGTTTGGAAAAGATGCCGTGGCCTCGAACAGCCTTGGCGTGGTTGGGTTTCTCGTGGGGACGGCCGGAGGATGGACCCATGTTGCGGCCGGTATCGGGTACTACGGTACGGCGATCTCGTTTTGGAACCGGTGGATCAAGCGCGGCAATGAGACGATTTTGCGGCGCGATACCCGCATCGTGATTCAGACGACGGCGCGACGCTCGGCGCCATTGCCGGCTGCCGGCACTGCCCAGCACTAGTACTGATTCCTTTTTTCGAATTTGTTTCAACCCTCAACAAATATAGGGGTCTCTCCACTTCGGCTGCGTCCGGCCGAGATGCACTTCATAGCTAGACGAAACTGCTCTAGCTGTAAGTGTTATCTCGACCTCGCCCCGCAGCCACTACTTCTCATTCAGGCATACATGCCACGCTGCTTTGTGGTGTAAGCCACGCGATCGATGGCGAGCATGTAGGCAGCGATGCGGTTATCGACGTTGTGGGCGACGGCGTACTGAAGTACGTCGGTGAAGCTGTCGGCCATGATGCGTTCCAGCCGCTGGTTGACCTCCGCTTCCGTCCAGAAGTAACCCATGCGGTCCTGCACCCACTCGAAGTAGCTGGTGGTAACGCCGCCGGCGTTGGCGAGGATGTCCGGGATGACGAAGACGCCGTTGGCGGCCAACATTTCGTCGGCGACGGTGGTTGTCGGGCCGTTTGCGCCTTCGCAGACGATCCGCGCGCGGACTTGGCCGGCGTTCTGGCTAGTGAGTACGTTTTCCGTGGCGGCCGGAATGAGGATGCCGCAGGGGTGGAGCAACAGTTCGTGTTTGTCGGCGGCTTCGGCTTCTTTGAAGCCATGGATCGTGCCGGTACGGGCCTTGTGTTCGAGCAGCTCGGAGATGTCGAGGCCGTTGCGGTTGAACAGGGCGCCGTCGTACTCGGCGATGCCGACGACCTTGTAACCCTTGTCCCACAGAATTTTTGCGGTGTTCGAGCCCACGTTGCCGAAGCCCTGGACAATGACGGTGGTGGCTTCGGGACGCATATTCAGGTGCTTCAACGCCTCGTCGCAGCAGACGGCGACGCCGCGGCCAGTGGCTTCGCGACGGCCTCGCGAGCCGCCCATGTTGACGGGTTTGCCGGTGACGACCGAGGTGACGGTTTGGCGTAGGTGCATGGAGTAGGTGTCCATGATCCAGGCCATGGTTTGCTCGTCGGTGCCCATGTCGGGGGCGGGAACGTCTTTTTCGGGGCCGATGAATTCGATGAGCTCGGCGGTGTAGCGGCGAGTCATGCGTTCTAGCTCGCCCTGGCTCATGTGCCTGGGATCGCAGATAACGCCGCCTTTGGCGCCGCCGAATGGGATGTTCACGACGGCGCACTTCCAAGTCATCCAGCTGGCGAGGGCGCGAACTTCGTCAAGAGAGACGTCCGGGGAGTAGCGGATGCCGCCTTTGGCCGGGCCGCGGGCCACGGAGTGTTGCACGCGGTAGCCGGTGAAGACCTCGACGGAGCCGTCGTCCATGGCGACCGGGATGTGGACGATGATTTCGCGCTGTGGGTAGCGAAGGACCTTCCATAAGCCGGCGTCGAGGTTCAGCTTGGTGGCGGCGGTGTCGAAGCGGGCGGCTTGCGCCTCCCAGGGGTTGGTTTCTTGTGCGAGGGTGAGCGTGCTGCTGACTGCTGCTGAAGCCATACTGCTTTCCTGCTTTCGAATCGGTACCGGACCGGCGGCAAGCGCCTGTGCGGGCGGTACCAGATGTTCCGTGGTCATTGTGTCCCCCTGACCTGACCCTTGTTGGATGTTGCCGAGGGCAAGTTGGGAGCCTTGCGTGCAAAGTACGCGGCCAACATTGCTGGCCAAACCGGGTGATCGTAGGCCTGTGGGAAGGTGTTTGGCAACCCACGAAAGATGTAGCGTTTGGATACTATGGACGGTATGCCCGCGAGCGAAACCACACCGAATTTGAGCGATTTCCTGAAGCTTGCGCGTGCGCATACGCTGGTGCCGTTGACACGACTGGTGCCAGCGGACCTGGAAACGCCGGTGGGGGCTTTTTTGCGTGTGGCGTCAACGGAGCCTGAGGCGTTTTTGCTGGAGTCGGTGGAAGGCGGCGAAAAGATCGGGCGGTATACCTTTATCGGCGTGCGACCGTATCGCACGCTGACGGCCGCTGAGGGGGAGATCGCCGTTTCTGAAGATGGCCGCACGCAGACCTACAGCGCAGATATCTTCGCGGAGCTGAAAAGGGCGTTAGCGGCGCATACGCCTGCGAAGTTGCCGGGATTGCCGCCGTTTACCGCTGGGGCGGTGGGTTTTTTTGCCTATGATGTGGTGCGGCGGATCGAACGGCTGCCGGAGTTAGCAGCCGATGAGTTGCACGTGCCCGATGCGTTCCTGATGTTCTTCGATCAGGTGTTGGCGTTCGACCATTTGAAAAAGGCGATCCATCTGATTGTGACGGCGGGAGCGCGTGTGCCGCTAACGGTGGAGGGCGCAGCGGCTGCTTTTGACGATGCGGAAGCGCGCTTGGATGAGCTCGGGGCTTTGCTGGAAGCGGCGCTGCCGAAACCGGTACGGACGCAAGTTGCGGGGCCGCTGGAGATTTTTCCGCGCACGGAGGCTAAAGTTTTTCTCGCGGCGGTCGATAAGACAAAAGACTACATTGCGGCGGGGGACATCTTTCAATGTGTGCTTTCGCAGCGATTCGATTGCCTGCCGGGGGTGGATGCATTTGAGATTTATCGATCGCTGCGGATCGTAAACCCGTCTCCGTACATGTATTTCCTGCGGTTCGGTTTGCCCTGCGAAGGTGCATCACGACGATGTCATATCGTCGGCTCCTCGCCGGAGTTGCTGGTGCGGGTGAAGGAGGGCCGGGTGGAGTACCGGCCCATTGCGGGCACGCGGCCGCGAGGGGTGGATGAGGAGGAAGATGCAGCGCACGAGAAGAGCCTGCGCGCGGATGCCAAAGAAGTCGCCGAGCATGTGATGTTGGTGGACCTGGGCCGCAACGACGTGGGGCGGGTGAGTGAGTTTGGCAGCGTGCGGGTGAAGGACCTGATGTTTGTCGAGCGTTACTCGCATGTAATGCACTTGGTGAGTGCGCTCGAAGGCAAGTTGAAAGCGGGCTTGGCGCCGCTTGATGCGTTTCGGTCCTGTTTTCCGACGGGAACGCTTTCGGGTGCGCCGAAGATTCGGGCGATGGAGGTGATCGAGGAGCTGGAGCCGGTGCGGCGCGGGGTGTATGGCGGAGCGATCGTTTATGCGGATTTCAGCGGCAATTTCGATTCTTGTATCGCCATCAGGACGCTGTTTATGGATGGCGAGAAGGGGTATGTCCAAGCCGGTGCGGGTGTGGTGGCGGATTCGGTGCCGGAAAAAGAGTTTGAGGAGTGTGGGAATAAAGCACGCGCGGTGGTGCGGGCAATCGAACGGGCGCGTCAGGGTTAAGACAGAGGAGTCTGAAGCAGATTGCCTGATGGTACGGACCACCAACAAACGCAGATGCCCTTCTCCCCCCCCATCGAGCAGAAACGCTCAACGGGGACCGGCTTCGGTATGACGATAAAGGAACAAAGCCCCTTTACGACTCTA
>CAXTNA010000015.1:0-6521 GCA_964245535.1 uncultured Acidobacteriaceae bacterium
ACACCACACGTGTGGTGCTGCGCGTGTCCGACGAGTTCGATCGCGTACGCCCCTTCGCCAGCGACGCGATTGGCTTTGAACTTGAAGGCCCAGCCGAGATCATCGGCGACAACCCCTTCGGCCTTGTGGGCGGTACCGGCGCGATTTGGATTCGAGCCAGGGAACAGGCGGGAGCTGTTCGTCTCCGCGCCACGCATCCCGTCCTTGGGACACAGGAAATCCACCTCACGCTGACCTCGGCGGAGCCTGAACTCGCCTAAGCACAACCGGCTACCAATGCATTTTCAGTGAAGATCGCGTTGCCGCCCGTTACCAACGAGCCACCTTTTGTACCCTTTCAGAATGTAATCGCTTACGATAAGCTGGTCGTGTTCCAGCCCACCTATGCGCCCTGTGAAACTTTGCCTCTTCGTTTTCGCCCTGTTCGGCTCTTTCGTCGGCGCTGCGGCCATGGGCCAAACAGCTGCCCCGTCTCCTGCGAGCTCCTCTGCCGAGCGCCCGCCGGCAACGCCGTTGATTGCGCATAATCCCTACTTCAGCGTGTGGTCGGAAACCGACACGCTCACCGGCTCGCCGACCCGCCACTGGACCGGTCACGCGCAAAGCTTCACCGGGCTTGTGCGCATCGACGGCCATGTCTTTCGCATCATGGGAGCCGACCCGGGCGAAGCACCGGCGCTGGAACAGACCGCGCTGCAGCTAACCCCGACGCACACCGCGTACACCTTCCAGGGACAGGGCATCAGCCTGAACCTAACCTTCTTTACGCCCGCATTCCTGAACGACCTTGATGTGCTGTCCCGCCCCGTGACGTACCTGACCTGGACGGCGCGCAGCACGGACGGCGCACAGCATCAGGTGGAGGCGTATCTGTCCGTCAGCCCCGAGATCGCCACCAGCTATAACGGCCAACCCGTCGTGTATAGCCGCCACCAGACGGGCGCCACCCACACCCTTTCCGTAGGCACGAGCAGCCAGGCGGTGTTGAACCGTTCCGGCGACGATCTGCGCATTGACTGGGGCTATTTTCATCTCGCCGTGCCGGATAATGAGCCCTCCACCACGTCGGTGAGCGTGCATCCGGACCAGGCCTTTCTCGAAACCGGCAAGTTGCCGGCTGCCGATGCCATGGACGGCACCGCCACGCTGAACCGCCTCAACCCCAAGATGGCCGCGATCCTGACCTTGGGTTCTGTCGGGGCCTCACCCGTCTCCCGGCACCTCCTGGTGGCGTACACCGAAGGCTATGCAGCCCAATACCTCCAACGCAATCTGCGGCCCTACTGGCAGCGCGATAACAAGCCGGTAGCGACCATGCTCGACGAAGCTGAAGCGCAGTACACGGCCCTCGAGGCACGGGGGGTGGCTTTTGACCGGCAGCTAATCGGCGATCTGACCCGCACCGCCGGGGAGCACTACGCTTGGCTGTGCACGCTGGCCTACCGGCAGTCCATTGCCGCGCATATTCTTGTAGCCGATGAGGGTGGCCACCCCATGATGTTCGCCAAAGAGAACTTCTCGAACGGCGACATGGCAACCGTGGATGTGCTTTACCCGTCCGCTCCCATTTTTCTCTTCTTCAACCCAAAGCTGCTCGAAGCGCTGCTGCTGCCGATCTTTCAATACACTGCACTGCCGAACCACTGGCACTTCCCATTTGCGCCGCATGATTTAGGCCAGTATCCACTGGCAAATGGGCAAGAATATGGCGGTGGTGAAAACAGCGAGGAAAATCAGATGCCGGTGGAGGAATCCGGCAACCTCGTTATTCTGGCTGACGCGGTCGCGCGCGCCGAGGGCAACACCGATCTGGCGCAGCGTTTCTGGCCGCAGCTCACGCAGTGGGCGCAATACCTTGAAACGCATGGCCTGGACCCGGAAAGCCAGCTGACCACGGATGACTTTGCCGGTCATGTGACGCACAATGCCAACCTGTCTGTGAAAGCCATCGACGCCCTTGAGGCCTATGCCGACCTCGCCAAATTGCTGCACCACACGGCGGAGGCCGACAAATACAATCGCAGCGCCCATACCAAGGCGCACCAATGGATCGAGATGGCCCGCGAAGGCGATCACTATAAACTCGCCTTCAATAGCCCCGGCACCTGGAGCCAGAAGTACAACCTGGTCTGGGACAAGGTGCTCGACTACAACCTTTTCCCGAAAAGCGTGCGCGATGCAGAGATCGCCTTTTACCAAACCAAGCTGAACCGCTACGGCCTGCCGCTTGATAGCCGCGCCGACTATACCAAGCTGGACTGGTCCATGTGGACTGCCACGCTGGCGGACTCGCCGCAGGGATTCAACGCCCTGGTCGATCCAATGTATCTGTGGGCCAACGAGACCACCAGCCGCGTGCCGATGACCGACTGGTTCGATACGAAAACCGGCAAGCAGGTCGGCTTTCAGGCACGCAGCGTTGTGGGCGGGCTGTTCATCAAGGCTCTCGCGGACAAATCGTTGACCCAGCAATGGCGCGCAAAGCATTGAAAGCTCGCCGCGAACCCGGGCCACAACATCCAACAAACTTATGCCTGATGCCCAGCAAGAGGGATCGCCGATGATGCCGGACCGGGAGCAAACCCGGGGACAGACTTTTGTTGCCCCGGCGCGCGTCAACCTCATCGGCGAACACACCGACTACACCGGCGGCCTTGTGCTGCCCATGGCCATTCCTTTTTTCACCATGGCTACCATTGAAGCGGACCCAGAAGGGCTGTACCGGTTTTCGAGCGACCGCTTCCCGACCACTCGCACGCTGCATCCCGCCGACCGCGATGGCGCTGCCCACGACTGGAGCGACTACTCCGTTGGAGTCCTGCGGGAATTTCAGCAACTCGGCTTGGAGCCGCCCCCATTTTCCCTGCGCCTGCGTGGGGATGTGCCCCTGGGCAGCGGCTTAAGTTCTTCGGCCTCGGTGGAGGTGGCGACCGCGTATGCGCTGCTGGGCCATTTGCACGCGCAACTGCCGCCGGAGCAGGTGGCGCTGCTGTGCCAGCGGGCGGAAAACAACTACGTCGGCGCGCCCAGCGGCATTATGGACCAGGCCGTTATCACCCTGGCCGAAGCGGCGTACGCCCTGTTGCTCGACACGCACACCCTCACCCACGAAGCGGTGCCGATGAATCTGGGGGAGATGGCCGAAACCTCGATCGTGGTGTGCAACTCCACCGTGAAGCATTCTATTGCCGGGGGCGAATACGGGCAGCGGCGGCGCGAGGTGGAAGAGGGCCAGGCCATGGTCGTCAAGGCCAACCCGCAGGTGCACATGCTGGGGGAGGCGACCATGGCCGATCTCGAAGCCGTGCGCGCGCAGATTTCCCCTGAAAGCTTCGGGCGTTGCCGTCACATCATCACCGAAAATGCCCGCGTGCGGTCCATGCGCGAAGCACTCACGCAGGGCGATGCCGTCGAAGCCGGCCGCCTGATGCTGGCCGCGCACAAAAGCCAGCGTGATGATTTTGCCTGTTCGACCGCGGAGATCGACTTTCTGGTCAATACGGCAGCCAATTTGCCCGGGTGCTTCGGCGCCCGTATGACCGGCGGCGGCTTCGGCGGTTGCACCGTCAATTTGGTACGCACCGATCAACTGGAGCGTTTTATGGAATCGCTGAAGCATGCCTATAAGGCGAAGTTCAATCTGCACGCCGAAACCTTCGTCTGCGCGCCGGTCGATGGCGCCCTGCGCCGCAGCCAGGCCCAAATGCCCATGGCGCCGGGCACGGTGCCGGCATGAGCGATACAGCCCAAACCCCCGAGCAACTGTTTCGCGAAGCGCCGCACCGGCGCTGGAATCCGCTGCAGGGTTCGTGGGTCGTCGTGTCCCCAAACCGTACGCAGCGGCCATGGCAAGGGCAAACGGAAACTCCCACGCAGCCCCCGGCGATCCAGTACGATCCCGAGTGTTACCTATGCCCCGGCAACCTGCGCGCCGGCGGCGTGCGCACCCCACCGTACACCGGAACATTCGTCTTTGAAAATGATTTTGCGGCGCTAAAGCCGGACACCACGCAGGCTACCCTCGATGTGGACAACGCCGGCCTGCTGCGTGCCGAAACCGAACGGGGCCTTTGCCGCGTGCTTTGCTTCGATCCACGCCACGATCTTACGCTCGCGACCATGCCGGTGCCCTCCATCCGCCGCGTCGTCGATCAATGGGCCGCCCAGGCGACCGAACTCGGCGCCATGCCGGAAATCCACTACGTGCAGATCTTTGAAAACCGCGGTGCGATGATGGGCGCGAGCAACCCGCATCCGCACTGCCAGATCTGGGCCACCGAGCACCTGCCCGACGAGCCCAGCCTCGAGCTTGCCGCCCAACAAGCCTACTTTGCCGCCCACGGGCAAACGCTGCTCGCCGCTTACCTGGATCTCGAGTTGAAGCATAGCGAGCGCCTCGTCGCCCAAAATGAAAGCTGGGTCGCTCTGGTACCGTTCTGGGCGGTGTGGCCGTTTGAGCTGCTGCTGATCCCGCGCGAACCGGTCGCCTCCGTGGAAGCGCAAACGCCTGCGCAGCGCGACGGCCTCGCCGCTTTGCTGAGTACCGTGACCCGCGGCTATAACCAGGTCTTCCAGACGCCGTTCCCCTACTCCATGGGCTTTCATCCGGCGCCCTACGACAACCAGCCGCATCCGGAGTGGTGCCTGCACGCGCACTTTTACCCACCGCTGCTGCGTTCGGCGACCGTTCGCAAGTTTATGGTCGGCTTCGAGCTGCTCGGCTCCCCGCAGCGCGACATCACCCCGGAATCCGCTGCGGAAACCCTGCGGGCCGCTGTGGGCCAGGCGGAAGGAAAGCTTTAAACGCTGTTTGTTCGCCGGTTACGAGGTGATGCAACAGCACCACTCAACGCACCTTATACGCCGCGTCGCTCCACAGCAATTCGCGCCGCAGCTGCGGGATTTTCGTGTCAGCGTCGATACGCACCAGTTCAATCCCGGCGATCTCGGCAAAGTCGGCGAGATGCTCCATCCGCAGTGCCTGGCTGAAGCCGGTATGGTGCGCGCCGCCCGCATAAATCCAGGCAGTCGCGGCAGTCTTCAGATTCGGCCGCGGCACCCACAGCGTGCGCGCCACCGGCAGCTTGGGCAATGCCTGCGCCGGCACCACGGCATCGATCTCATTCACAATCATTCGGAAGCGGTTGCCCATGTCGATGATCGACGCCACCACGGCCTCCCCCGCGGGCGAGGTGAACACCAGCCGCACCGGATCGGCCTTGCCCCCGATACCCAACGGATGCACCTCAAGCGAAGGCGTCTCCGCTGCAATGGACGGGCAAATCTCCAGCATGTGCGAGCCGAGCACCATGTGCGCGCCCGCGCCGCCGGCGAGATCATAGGTATAGTCCTCCATAAACGAGGTGCCGCCGGGCAGCCCTTCGGCCATGACCTTCATCAGGCGCACCAGCGCGGCGGTCTTCCAATCGCCCTCACCGCCGAAGCCGTATCCCGAGGCCATCAAACGCTGCGTGGCGATTCCCGGCAGCTGGCCCATGCCGTGCAGACCCTCGAAGGTATCCGTAAACGCGCCAAAACCGCCTTCGGTGAGGAACGCCCGCAGCCCAAGCTCGATGCGCGCGGCGACCATCAGCGCATCGATGCGGTCATGGTCCTTGCCGATCGTGTACTGTTCGCGGTACTCCGCCACCAGCTGCGCCACGTCAGCCTCGCCGATCTCCGCCATCCGGTCGGTCAGGTCGCCGATCCCGTAGCCGTACACCGAAAAACCGAAGACCCGTTGCGCTTCCACCTTGTCGCCCTCGGTCACGGCAACATTGCGCATGTTGTCGCCAAACCGCGCAATCTTCAGGTGCTGTGACTCGTGCCAACCCAGGGCGGCCCGCACCCATGTAGCCATGTCCCGCACAGTTTCAGGGTCCTGCCAATGGCCGGCGACCACCTTGCGCGGCAAGCGCAGCCGCGCCGTAAGAAAGCCGAACTCGCGGTCGCCATGCGCAGCCTGGTTCAGATTCATGAAGTCCATATCAATGGTCGCGTACGGCAGATCGCGGTTGAACTGCGTGTGCAGGTGCAAGAAAGGTTTGCGCAGCGATAGCAGGCCGGCGATCCACATTTTTGCGGGTGAAAAGGTATGCATCCACAGAACCAGCCCGATGCAGGCCTCCGCGCCGTTCGCTTCGCGGCAGAGCGCGAGAATCTGCTCCGGCGTGGTGAGCACGGGCTTCCACACGACGCGCACCGGCAAGCCCGCTTCGCCGTCCAGCGACCCGGCGATCGTACGTGCGTTCGCGCCGACCTGCGCCAGGGTTTCCGGACCGTACAGGTGCTGGCTGCCAGTGACAAACCAAATCTCACGCATTGCTTTATCGCTCATAAGCGTCTCCCCACCCTTGCCGATGGCAAAGCCAGCCTACAGCAGGAATCGGTTTTCCGGGAGCAGGAGTCGTCCGGCAGCGGCTTCTCGGAACGCATATTTTGCGCTTGTGTAAACGATTTCAGATCGGCTACAACGGTACAGCCCGAAAGATGTCACTTTCTTTTTTCGCATTGCTGGAGAT
>CAXTNA010000015.1:6531-23535 GCA_964245535.1 uncultured Acidobacteriaceae bacterium
CATGCACCGCGTCCGCTTCGTTTCTCCTCTTCGCCATTTAGGTCGCTTCGCTGGTGCCCTGCTGACCTGCTGCGGCCTGTCAGCGCCGGCGCTGCTTGCCCAGACCGCCTCCCCGGCCCATCTCACGCTGGCGCCCAACGAAGTCGTTACGCCGGTGAGCCCCATGCTTTACGGCATGATGACCGAAGAGATCAATCATGCCTTCGACGGCGGCTTGTACGCCGAAATGGTGCAGAACCGCACCTTTCGCGGCAGTTGGGAGGGCATTGTGCACTGGGATTTGGTGCGGCACGGCAATGCGCATGCCGCTTACGCCATCGACAAAACCAGCGGCCCCAGCAAAGCCTTGCCGACCAGTCTCAAACTCACCGTCGACGCAGCCTCGCCTGGTGCGGAAGCGGGTGTGAGCAATGAAGGCTATTGGGGCATGGGCGTTCGCCCGCACACGCTCTATCGCGGTTCGTTCTATGCCAAGGTGAACGATGCTGCGATGGGTCCCCTCACCGCGCGGCTGGTCAACGACGACTCCGGCACCGTGCTCGCGCAGGCGCAGGTGCCTGTGCATGCCGGTGAGTGGTCGCGCTATGAGTACACGCTGACCACAGGCGCCCATCCGGCTTCGGCCAGAAACCACCTGCAGCTGCTGGTCGCGCACCCCGGAACGCTTTCGTTGCAGGAGGTTTCGCTCTTTCCGCCTACCTTCAACGATCGCCCCAACGGCAACCGGCCCGACCTGATGGAGCGCATGGCTTCCCTGCATCCGCACTTTCTGCGCCTGCCGGGCGGCAATTATCTCGAAGGCGACACGCTGGACGATTGGTACAACTGGAAGCAGACCATCGGCCCGCTCGTCGACCGGCCGGGACACCAGGCTCCCTGGACCTACTGGTCCACCGATGGGCTTGGATTGCTCGAATTCCTGGAGTGGTGCGAAGACCTGCACATCGAACCGCTGCTCGCCGTTTATGCCGGTTACGCGCTGCGCGGGGCCCATGTCACGCCCGGTCCCCAGCTCGAACCCTACGTGCAATCCGCGCTCGATGAAGTCGAGTACCTGACCGGCAATATGGACACGCACTGGGGTGCTGAGCGGGCCAAGGACGGCCACCCCGCGCCCTTTCCGCTGCACTACATTGAGATCGGCAACGAAGACTGGTTCGATAAATCAGGCAGCTACGACGGCCGTTTTGCGCAGTTTGCCCAGGCGCTGCGCAAGCGGTATCCGCAATACAAGCTCATCGCCACTGCGCCCGTGAAGGAGACTGCGCCGGACGCGCAGCCGGATATGCTGGACGACCACTACTACAAGTCCACGGCCGACATGCTGGACTTTACACACCACTACGACAACGCCCCGCGCACCGGCCCGAAAATCTTTGTGGGCGAATGGGCGACACTTTCCGGCACCCCGACGCCCGACTTTGGGGCGGCGCTGGCCGATGCCGCCTGGATGACCTCCATGGAGCGCAACAGCGATCTGATCCTCATGGCCAGCTACGCGCCCCTGCTCATCAATGTGAACCCCGGCGCCGGGCAGTGGTACACCAACCTGATCGGCTATAACTCGCTCGAGTCGTACGCCTCGCCCAGCCTCTACGCGCAGGGTTTGTTTGCCGGGCACCTGGGTGACGGCACGGTGCGGTCGTCGATGACGGGCGCGGGCGAACGGTTTTTCTACTCGGCCACTGTGGGTTCAACCGACCACGTGTTGCACCTGAAGCTGGTGAACGCCTCCAACCTGGACCAGCCGCTCACGGTCGACCTGCAAGGGCTTACCGGCAGCCGTAAGGCAGCCATGACCAGCCTGCACGCGAGCAGCTATGAAGCCACGAATTCGCTCGCGGTTCCGAACTTGATCCAACCCGTCACAGCCACCGCGCGCCTGGCGGGCGGCACGTGGAACCACACGGTGCCGGCGTTCACGATCGAGGTGATTGATATTCCGGTGCGGTGAGGGTTGAGTTGTCATCCTGAGCGCAGCCGGGGTCCCCGGCGAACGTTCTTTGCTCGCTGGGGTGGAAGCGAAGGACCTCTGTATTCGGTTCGGATCACATCAGCGCCTCGGGGGAATACGGACGTTCTTCCCCGTCGGCAAGCTCAGGGTCAGGATGAAAGCAGGTAGCTGCAGACTAAGGTAATTTGCCTTGAAGCTTCATCTCACCCTCCACCCTGTCATCTCACCCTCACCCTGTCATCTCGACCCTCCACCCTGTCATCTCGACCGAAGCAGGACGGCTTCATCGTCCTGCGCAGTGGAGAGACCCGCAGCTTGCTCCCCCGTTGGTCAAGGGTAGAGCCGAACCTACAGGTCTCTCCACTCCGCTGCGCTCCGGTCGAGATGACACGAGGAAGGGTAAGCGCTCTGTCGAGATGACAAGTTGGGGAGACGTTCCGGCGGATAAGTTGTGGAGAGGGTGAGCGCTGCGCTCAGAATGACACTTTTATGCCAGTTGGTGCATCAGATAACGGCCAGCCCAACCCTAGCCAAACGTGCCGCGGATGCTCTACACTGCGGTTCGCTGCGAAACCCGGGTAAGATGCGGGCAGAGAATGCCGCGGTGCCTGCCCCGA
The DNA here is from genome assembly GCA_964245535.1 of uncultured Acidobacteriaceae bacterium. Taxonomy (GTDB): domain Bacteria; phylum Acidobacteriota; class Terriglobia; order Terriglobales; family Acidobacteriaceae; genus Granulicella. Next base: position 9,103 of record CAXTNA010000015.1, read on the forward strand.
TCAAAGAACTCCGAAAATTTCAAAATCGCCGAACCCATGCCCAATCGCTCGACCCATCGCTGGCTGCTCCGGATATTGATTGTGAGCTTGTGTCTCGCGATGGCGGCCGTGTCGCTGCGGCGCGGCGTCCATGCAGGGACGGAAGAGGAAACGGCGCAGAGCGCGCGGCAGGCATATCAATCCAAGGTTGCCAGCGACTACTCTTATAAATTTGGCCCCGGATCGCCATTTTTACCCTCAAATGCGACCACCGATACCGGCCAGTTCCTCAACCCAAACAGCTTTCCGACGGCGGCCTACTGCGGCCACTGCCACCAGGCCGCCCAGGAGCAGTGGCGGCAATCGGCCCACGCGAATTCCAACCGCACGCCCTGGTACCAGCGCAATGTGCAGCTGCTGAAAGCGGAAAAAGGCACGGAATACATGCGCCACTGCGAGGGCTGCCACAGCCCGATCGCCGTGGTCTCCGGCCAGATGACCGCGGGCAAGCCGACGACGCACTCCTATGACGCCGATGGCATCTCCTGCATGGTCTGCCACTCGATCCAGAAAGTCACCACGCAGGGCACGGGCAGCTACGTTATGGGCGTGCCGGCTGTGCTGGTCGATGAGAACGACAAGCCTATTACCCGCCAGGTCAGCGACGGCGAAATTCTCGCCCACCTCGACCGCCATTCCAAGGCGGTGATGAAAGACTTCTATCGCACGCCGGAATACTGTGCCAGCTGCCACAAGGCCGCGCTGCCGCATGAGCTGAACGACTACAAATGGCTGCGGGCGTTTTCGGTTTACGACGAATGGCAAGCGTCCTCCTTCGCCAAGCAGTCGCCGCTGCCATTTTACACAAAAGATGCGGTTTCTACCTGCCAAACCTGCCATATGCAGCGCGAAGCCCTGGTGGGCCGCGACCCCGGCGCCAAGAACGGCAAATTCGCCTCGCATCGCTGGCTGGGCGGCAATACCCTTGTGCCGCAGTTCTACAACTATCCGGAGCAGTCCGCGCGCATCGTTCAGTTCCTCAAGACCAACGTCTTCAACGTCGATTTGTTTGCCTTGGAACGCGACGGCGATGCCTCGCAAACGGCAGCCAATACTGCGGCCGATGCGAACCTGGTGGCCCCACTCGGGCTTACGGCTTACAGGGTTGCTCCCGGCGAGCACCTCACCGCCGATGTCGTCATCCAGAACAAAGGCATCGCGCACAGCCACGTACCCGAGCAGCGCGACATGTACGAGTCCTGGGTGACCTTTACCGTCAAAGACGCGGGAGGCAAAGTGCTGGCGCAAAGCGGTGCGCTGCAGCCGAACGGTGAGCTCGACGGGCAAGCACACAGCTTCACCAACCGCCTGATAAACGTGAAGGGCGGCATCAACGACCTCCACCAGGTGTGGGATAACCGTGTCGTCGCCTATAACAACTCCATTCAGTCCGGCCGCTCGCAGGTGGTGCGTTACAGCTTCCACATGCCGGCCGCGGCGGAGGGCGCGGTCACGCTGACGGCGACTATCAAATACCGGCGCTTCGACCAGCACTTCCTCGACTTCGGCATGAGCAAGCACTATGACGAGCCGATCGTCGACATGATCACCGCCAGCCGCGTCATCCACGTCGGCGACAATGTCGTCACGCCGCCCGCTGAAGGCGAAAACAAGGAGTGGATGCGCTGGAACAACTATGGCATCGCGCTGCTGGACGCGCAGCAGTATGCCTCGTCGTTTGCGGCCTTTGAGCACGTCGCCAAGCTGCGGCCCGATTATGCCGACGCTTATACCAACATGGCCATTGCCGAAATTCAGTGGCAGCACTACAACGAAGCGCGTCCCCACCTGGAAAAGTCGCTCGCACTGGCGCCCGGCAACGCCCGAGCGCTCTACTACCGTGCCCTGGTGGAGCGGAATGCCGGCAACTTGGATATGGCGATCGCCGATCTGGGCGAGGTCCTGAAGGGCTTTCCGCTTTCCAAAGACGCTCATCGCGAGCTTGGCTTTTCGCTCTATCAGCAGCACAAATATCCCGATGCCCTGGTGCAATATGAGGCCTTGCAGGCAATTGATCCGGATGATCTGGCCGCGCACTACAACCTGTCGATCCTGTATCGCCGGCTCGGCATGAAGGACAAGGCAACGAGCGAAGCCGCCCTGTTCGCCGACCAGAAGGACGATCCCACAGCCAGCGCTTTTGCGCTCGACTACCTGCGCCACCATACGGAAATCGCAAATGAAAGCGTGCCCTGGCACAGCCATGAGCTCAACGGGGTGGCGACTGCGGCACAAACGGCGACGCACGACGATGCGGGGAAGGCCGCAGGCGCACCTGCTGCGGGCGGACGCTAGGACGTATCCACATACATGTTTGTCACCGTAAAGGTGTCATCTCGACCGAGCGCAGTGCAAGGCCTGAGACGTCGTTGTTCTTAGCGCCAACGGCGCGTCCCATACCAGCCTAGGCCGCGAGGCCTAGGTATACGTGCCCGTAGGTATTAAGGGCTGAAAGCCCGTCCCATAGCCCGCCCAAGCTCCCACAGATCGGGCCTCCAGCCCTCACCTGTACGACCCTTTTCTAGACCTAGGCCTTGCGGCCTAGGCTGGTATCGAACGCGCCGTTGGCGCTGAAAACGGACCTGCATCAATCTGCTTACAACTTTCGTTTGAGTGTTTTTCCCCGCATCCACGCGTGATTTTTCTTGCGTCCTTCGCCCCTTCCGGCATGATAGAAGCATGAACATCATGGCGGTAGCGCGCCGGGCCCGCGTTTCCACAGCCACCGTGTCGCGCGTCATCAACGGCACAGCGTTTGTCGCGCCGGCAACGGCGGAACGTGTGCGTAGCGCCATCGATGTGCTCAATTTTTATCCGGATGTGAATGCGCGCACGTTGGGCTCCGGCCGCAGCGGCCTGTACGGCCTCATCATCTCGGACATCACCAACCCATACTTTCCGGAGCTTGTAAAAGCCTTCGAAGATATTGCCGTCGAGCACCGGCAAGAGATCCTGATCGCCAACACCAATTACGATCCCAAGCGCATGGAAAACTGCGTCGTCCGCATGTTGCAGCGCAAGGTGGACGGCGTGGCCATCATGACCTCCGAAATGGACGACCGGCTGATCAAGACCTTTGCGCAGCGACAGATTCCGCTGGTGTTCATGGATGCGCCCGTGAGCGGGCCGCGCGTGAGCGTGGTGCGCGTGGACTATGAGGCCGGGGTGAAGGCCGCGATGGAGCATCTGTTCACCCTGCAACACAAGGATATTGCCTTCATCAGCGGTCCGCTCACGCTGGCCTCCGCCGCGCTGCGCGCCAAGGCGTTTCGGCAGGCCATGGAGCAGCACGGCGTCACTGGCGATCCGCTATGGCTACAGGAAGGCGATCACCGCGTCGAAGGCGGCGCACATGCGATGCGGCGCATCTTGGAAAGTGACGGAAGCGGACGCAAAAACACGAAAAAGCGGTTGCCGACCGCGGTGCTCGCGTCGAACGACCTCACCGCAATAGGCGCGATGGTTGCCATTCATGAGGCTGGGCTCCGCATTCCGCAGGATATCTCGGTCATCGGCTTCGATGGCATTGAGCTGAGCGCTTACACCCAACCGGCGCTGACGACCTTGGTGGTGCCCCGCCGCGAACTGGCGGCGCTCGCCTTCCGCAGCCTGCTCCAGCACAAAGACGGCCCCGCGCAGGGATTGCCCCACCGGGAGCATGTCATCGAACCGAAGCTGGTGATTCGCGCTTCTACGGCGGGGTTGGGTAAGAAGGTTTAGAGCCGTTTACATTCAGCGATGCAGTGTCTTCTCGACCGGAGGCGCAACCGCAGGGAAGAGACCTGCCGTTCGGCAGCACGGACCCAAACTTGCAGGTCTCTCCACTGCGCAGACGATGAAGCTGTCTGCTTCGGTCGAGATGACAGCGCGGAGGTGAGTGGGCATGAACCCACGACTCTCTTCAACAAACCAACCTAAGTGTAAGCGGTTGCATAATATGATCTTTCTGGTGCATGCTTAGGTGCACTTCAATAGTTTTTCTCGAGGTTCTATGACTCGCGCGTGTTTATGTTTTCTGTTCCTGTTTGCCTCCGTTACCGTAGCGCAGACCCCGGGAAAGCCCAGCGCGCGCTGGAGCGAGGCGAAAGCGCAGGCATGGTACGACCATCAGCCCTGGCTGGTCGGTGCAAACTTCATTCCGTCCGACGCGATCAATGAGTTCGAGATGTTTCAGGCCGGCAGCTTCAATCCGTCACTGAACGATAAGGAACTCGGCATGGGCGAGTCGATCGGCATGAATACCATGCGCGTATTTTTGCAGGACCAGCTCTGGCTTTCCGACCCCAAGGGCTTTCAGCAACGGCTGAACCAGTTTCTAGATATCGCCGCCAAGCACCACATCAAACCGCTGCTGGTCCTCTTTGACTCCTGCTGGGACACGGCGCCGCATCCGGGCTCGCAGCGCCCGCCCATCCCGGGCGTGCACAACTCCGGCTGGGTGCAGAGCCCCGGCAAGCAACGTCTGCTGGACCCCGCAGTGGAACCGCAGTTGAAGGCCTACGTGCAGGGCGTGGTGGGCGCGTTTGCCAACGATGACCGCATTCTGGGTTGGGATGTGTGGAACGAACCGGACAACAAGGGCGGCGATGCCGAAGCCGATGTCACGGCCAAGGTGCAGCGCGTCGACGAGTTGCTGCCGAAGGCCTTCGGCTGGGCGCGGGCCATGCACCCCACGCAGCCGCTGACGAGCGGCGTGTGGGTGGGCGATTGGAGCCATCCGGACAAGGAAAGCCCGACCACGAAAATCCAACTCGCCGAATCGGACGTGATCTCGTTCCACAACTACGAATGGCCCGAGGGCTTTGAAGGCCGCATCAAGGAACTGCAGCCGCTGCACCGTCCCTTGATCTGCACGGAGTACATGGCGCGCGGGGCAGGAAGCACCTTCGATACCATTCTGCCCATCGCCAAGCAGTACCACGTGGCCGCGATCAACTGGGGTCTGGTGGCCGGCAAAACGCAGACTTATCTGCCCTGGGACTCCTGGGTACGCCCCTATGTGTATGCCCAGCCGACGGTGTGGTTTCATGAGGTGTTCAAGCAGGACGACACGCCCTACCGTCAGCACGAGGTCGATCTGATGCGCGAGCTCACGGGCCGTGGTACAGGGCCCCCGGCAGCAACTTCCAGCGCGGAGTAGAATACTGTTTTGCTATCAGGAGTTGATGATGCGCACCCTTGTGGACCTTCCGAAGGCAGACATGCTTTTGCTGAATAAACTCGCGAAAGCCGGCAAGGTTTCGCGGACTGTTTTGGTGCGGGAGGCAGTAAACAGGTACCTTGCGCCACACAAGAGTTCCAGCATGCGCGAGTTCCTGGGTATCTGTCCCGAAATAGGGGACGGCCTGGCGTATCAGGAGCGAATACGGGACGAATGGGATCGGTGATTGCTGTTTTTGATTCTAATATTCTGATTGATCTCCTCCGGGGGGTCGAAGCGGCTGCTGATGAGATAGAACGCCATGAAATCAAAGAGATCAGCGTGATTACGTAGATGGAGGTCTTGGCTGGCGTCCCTTCCGAACGCCAAACGGACGTTCGTGAGCTGCTGAGCAGGTTTGATAAAGTGCCCATCACGGACGACATCGCCGAGCAAGCCGTCGTTGAACGGCAAGCCCGTAGGATCAAGTTGCCCGATGCCATCCTAATCGCCACCGCAACCATTCGAGGCGGCTGGCTGATCACCCGCAATACAAAAGATTTCCCAGCCGAAGAAAAACACATTCGCATTCCCTATCGACTTCCATCACCCTGACTGCACCTGGTGCTTGTCTTTACCTGCACCGGAAGCGTCACCAGTACAGTGTTCGCTTTATGTCCGTTCGTTACTCCGCTCTCGCAATGATTGCCGCCCTCTGCCTCCCCTTGCGCGCGCAAAACTCTCCGTCAAGCACTCCGGCCGCTGCACCACCCACGTTTCCCGGGCATTTCACGGACATCGCCACTACGGCTAACCTCAATTTCACCGGCGTCGCCTCGCACACCTCGCACAAATACCTGATGGAAACCATGGGTTCGGGTGTGGCGGCCTTTGACTTCGACAATGACGGGCGGCTCGACTTATTTTTCGTCAACGGCGCGCCGCTCGCCGATCCCACACCCAAGGGCACCGTCCCGGCCAAGCTCTCGCCCAAAGACTGGAACCGTCTTTACCACCAGCGCAAAGACGGCACCTTCGAAGACGTGACCGAAAAAGCCGGGCTGCAGGGAGTCGGGTACGGCATGGGCGTTGCCGTGGGCGATTTTGATAATGACGGCTTTGACGACCTGTATGTCACCGGCTACGGCGGCAATCGCCTATACCGCAACAACGGCAACGGCACCTTCACCGACGTCACGGCAAAATCCGGCACCGGCGGCGATCCCACACCCGGCAACTCCTGGTCCACCAGCGCCGCTTGGGTCGATCTCGACAATGACGGCCTGCTTGATCTTGTGGTGCTGCGCTATGTGCATTGGGACTTCGACGATGTGTGGTGCGGCGAGCATCGTGAAGGCTACCGTGCCTATTGTCACCCGGACATCTTCCCGGCGATTGCGCCACTGGTCTACCACAACAACGGCAACGGCACCTTTACCGAACAGGCCGCGAAGTTCGGGCTGAACACGCCGGGTAAAGGACTCGGCATTGCCCTTGCCGATTTCGACCGCGACGGCAAAATCGATCTGGCCGTCGCGAACGACTCCATGCCGGAATTTCTCTACCGCAACAAGGGCGACGGCACCTTCGAAGAGACCGGCCTGCTCGCCGAAATTGCCGTCGACGGCGACGGCCGCACCTACGCCGGCATGGGCATCGACTTCCAGGACTACAACAACGACGGCCTGCCCGACCTCGTCATCACGAATCTGGCAAACCAGAAGTACGCGCTTTATCGCAACAATGGCGACGGCTCCTTCACCTATGACACCTACGTCGCGGGGCTCGCGCCCATAACGCTGCTGCACTCCGGCTGGGGCATTCGCTTCCTCGACTACGATAACGATGGCAAGAAGGACCTGCTCATCGCGCAAGGGCACGATCTCGACACGGTCGAGCTGAACTACCCGCAACTGCGCTACAAAGAACCCATGCTGCTGGCGCGCAATATGGGCGATGGCACCTTTGCCGATGTTTCCGCGCAGTCCGGCAGCGTCTTCGCGGAGCGCTGGGTGAGCCGCGGCATGGCCGTCGGCGATCTCGACAATGATGGAAGGTTGGACGCAGTGGTCGCGACCAACGGCGGTCCCGCACACCTGCTGCACAACGAAACTCCCACAGCCAACCACTGGTTGACGCTGCTGCTCGTGGGACATAAGAGCAATCGCGACGCGATCGGCGCGGAGATCAAGGTGACTACGACGCAAGGAACCCAGCTTTGGACCGTGTCCACCGCCGGCAGCTATCTTTCGTCCAATGATAAGCGGGCGCACTTCGGCCTGGGCAGCAGTACGGAAGCGGCCTCGGTGGAGATCCGTTGGCCCAGCGGCCTCAAGCAGATACTCGAGCATGTGCATGGCGACCGGCTCGTGCAGGTCGACGAACCTGTGCCGCCGGCGACACACGCGCATTGAATGAAAAAACGAGGTACTTGGCCGGTGCACTTAGCCGGTGTACTTGGCTGGTGTACTTGGCCGGCGTACTTGACAGGAGCGCTCCAAAGCAGTGATGGTGCATAGCGATGGCAGGTAGAACACGATCTCAGAGAAAACCCCGCGTGCTTTCGGCTTTGTTTGCCGGATTGGCCCTCAGCGGCCTCGTGCACGCGCAAAATCCCAGCCCTTCGCCGCTGGAAAAAGAGGCGCAGCGGCCCGTGGAAGGCGCACAAATGGCCTCCCCTGGCGGATCGACCACCGGGGGCGCGCATGCGGCCGTGCTGGACGCGCAGCATCGCCCCATCACGGCCGGCGGCTTTGTCGCGTCCGGTCCCATCGTCTTCCAGGACATCGCCAAGCAGGCAGGGCTCGCCGCGTGGACGCATCACATGGGCACGCCGCAAAAGGCGAACATCGTCGAAAGCGTGGGCTCGGGTGTCGCGCTGCTCGATTACGACAACGACGGCTGGCTCGACATCTATCTCGTAAACGGCTCAACCGTCGAGGCAGAGGCCGGCAAAGCGAAAGCACCCCATGCCGCGCTCTTCCACAACAACCACGACGGCACTTTTACCGATGTCACCGCAAAGGCCGGGGTAGCGAACGATCGCTGGGGTTTCGGCGCCGTGGTGGCCGATTACGATAACGACGGCTGGCCTGACCTTTACGTTTCGAACTACGGCAAAAATCGGCTGTACCACAACAACCACAATGGGACGTTCACCGACGTTGCCGAGAAAGCCGGTGTAACGGTCGGCGCGTGGTCCACGGGCGCCACCTGGGGCGATTACGACGGCGATGGTCAGCTCGATCTATTCGTGCCCGGCTATGTCCATCTTGACCCTACCGATCAAGCCTCACAAGCCGGCGACGCCGGTCCACACGCCTTTTGCGAGTTCCGTGGCGTCAAAGTCATGTGCGGACCGCGCGGCCTGAAGGGTGAACCCGACCACCTGTTTCATAACAACGGTAACGGCACCTTCACCGACGTCAGCCAGCATGCGGGCGTCGGCGATGCGAACCACTACTACGGTCTTGCTTCGCTGTTCATCGATGTCAACAACGACGGCAAGCCGGACCTGCTCGTCGCCGATGATTCCACGCCGAACTACCTGTACCTCAACAAGGGCGACGGCACGTTTGAAGACGCGAGCTTTGCGTCCGGCTATGCGCTGAATGAGAGTGGCCGCGAAACGGCCTCCATGGGCATCGCCGCCGGTGACCTCACGCATAATGGCCGCATCGACATCTACAACACCACTTTTTCCGACGACTATAAGCCCCTTTATCGCAACGACGGCGATGCCAATTTTACCGATGTTTCTTACCAGGAAGGCATCGCCGAACCCACCATTCCCTTTCTCGGCTGGGGTGACGCATTTTTCGACTACGACAATGACGGCTGGCTCGATCTGCTCACCGTCAACGGCCACGTGTACCCGCAGGTCGATGCGCAAAACTGGGGCACCACCTGGGCGCAACGCCCGCTGCTCTTCCACAACGAAAAGGGCAAGTTGACGCCCGTACCGGCGGTCGAAGGCACAGGGCTTGCCAAGCTCGCGGCATCACGCGGCATGGCCTATGGCGACCTCTTTAACGATGGCCATACTGCGGTCGTCGTGAACAACATGGACAGCACACCGTCGCTCTTTCGCGATGTGGTGCAGAGCGGCAATCACTGGATCGGCTTTCGCCTGGTCGGCGCACCGTCCGCCGAAGCCGGTAAGCCCGGCAGCCCGCGCGATGCCATTGGCGCGACCATCTGGGTAACGGCAAACGGCTTTCGGCAACGCGGGGACGTGACCGCAGGGGGCAGCTTCGCTTCGAGCTCCGACCAGCGACCGCACTTCGGCCTCGGCAGCGCCGCAGCGATTGAAAAAGTCGAGGTGCATTGGCCGAGCGGTCGCACCGAAACCATCACCCCACCGGCCAAGGTCGATGTGATCTACACCCTGACCGAGGGCAAGGGCCTGAGTGCTTTGCGATGAGCCCGCACGCATGCACTTTTCCAGTGATAACGCACTGTTTCTGCACGCATACGTTTCGCGCAACAACGCCGTGTCATCTCGACCGAAGCAGGACGACACGCAGTTCGCTTCCCACACTTTCACAGTGTCATCTCGACCGAAGCGCGCAGCGCGTAGTGGAGAGACCTGCAGTTCAGCCCCGCACACGATAATTTTCTTTCTGGAGACCTGATGAAACCTTCACTTTTACTCGCTACTTTCCTCACGCTAAGCCCGCTGACCCATGCCGCCGTCAAGGTCTCCACCTTCGGGAAGACGCAGGCTGGACAAACCGTCGAGCTGTACACGTTGACCGACAACCAGATGACTGTGCAAATCACCAACTTCGGCGCACACATTGTCAGCATCGAAACACCCGACCGCACCGGCAAGCGTGCCGATGTGGTCCTTGGCTATAGGGACTTCATCGGCTATATGGCCGATTCGAAGACCTACATGGGCTCGGTGGTGGGCCGGTATGGTAATCGCATCGCCAAGGGCACCTTTACGCTCGACGGCACGGCGTACCACATCCCCACCAACGATCACGGCAACATGCTGCACGGCGGTACGCTGGGCTTTGATCGTAAGGTGTGGACAGGGCTAAAGATCAAGAACGGCGTGGATCTCACCCTGGTCAGCCCCGATGGCGATATGGGCTTTCCCGGCGAGTTGACCGCGCATGTGCGCTATACGCTGGACGGGACCTCGCTGCACATTGACTACTCTGCCACAACGACCAAGCCGACCGTATTGAACCTCACCAACCATAGCTATTTCAATCTCGGCGGCGAGGGCAGCGGCACCATTCTCGATGAGGTCATCACCTTGCCTGCGGACCGCTACACGCCGGTCGATGCGACGCTGATCCCCACCGGGGAACTCGCGCCGGTGGAAGGCACGCCGCTGGACTTCCGCCAGCCCACCGCGATCGGCAAACGCATCAACGACCCCAACGATCAACTCAAGATCGCCGGCGGCTACGATCATAACTTTGTACTGAACGGCACAGGAACAGGCCTGCACCTCGCGGCCAAGGTCGACGATCCGGCCAGCGGCCGCACGCTTACGGTGATGACCACCGAGCCGGGCGTGCAGTTCTACACCAGTAACTTTCTTGACGGCACGCTCATCGGCTCCGGCGGCAAACCGTATCTGAAGAACGGTGGATTCTGCCTGGAAACACAACATTTCCCGGATTCCCCCAACGAGCCCAGCTTCCCTTCGACGACGCTGAACCCAGGACAAACCATGCGTTCGGAAACGGTGTTCACGTTCGGCGTGCAGCCGTAAGGGCTATTGCCGTGCAGCAGAAACACAGACTCTCTTCGCACATTACAACAAAGAGGTAAGCGCTCTGCCCGGCACAAGAGCTCTTGCCTCAGGCATTTACGGCGTCAAGGGTCAGGGGTTCCACATCCCGTCGTATGATCTCGTCCATTTCTATCCTTGCTTTGGAAAGATCGTAAGCAGCCTGCAGGTTCATCCAGAACTCAGCTGATGTGCCAAGGTAGCGAGCCAATCGTAGAGCTGTGTCTGTGGTTACACTTCGCCGCGCGTGCAGAATCTGCCCGATTCTCGTTGGGGGCATGCGTGTTCTCAACGCGAGATGGTTTGCACTGATCCCCATAGGCGTTAAGAAATCCTCTTTGAGGACGGTTCCAGGATGCGTGGTAATTCTTTTAACGGGCCATCCCCGTGCGGGCCTTTGTATCGTCGTCATCGGCACTCCTTGCTTAGCCGCTTTACTAGTGATAGTCAACAATTTCAACGCTATGCGGTCCGTCGTCCTTCCAGATGAAGCAGATCCTCCACCTGTCGTTGATCCGTATGCTGTGCTGACCTTTTCGGTCCCGCTTTAGCGACTCCAACTTGTTTCCAGGCGGAATCCGGAGATCGTCCAACATCTTCGCGGCTTCCATTTGATCCAGCTTCCGTAAAGCAACAGCTGAGCAATCGCTCCAGCTCCTGCTTTTTCCTGTGGTGAAAAGTCGAAGAGTGTCTTCACACTTGAAAGACTGAATCACATTAAAAGAGTATGTCGTCTTACGTCATACGTCAAGCAACATACAGATGATAAGCATGAGCATCCTGTGCGAGCGTAGAGCACCACCATTTTCTGGTGAGCTTCCTTGTCGTACGATCCACGATGTATGCTGCGTTCGCTGACCTACCGTCTTCTTCCAGTGCTGGAGTACATGTGCGATCCCTTTTGTTCACGCTTCTTCTTGTTTTCGCTTCAACTCGCATACCTGCAGCTTCGGCACAGAGCCCGGCCGCAAGCCCGGCGAACACCTTTCATAACCCGCTGCTGCCCTCCGGCCCCGACCCGTGGGTAATCGCCTATAAAGGCACGTACTACTACATGAACACCACGGGCAAGAACTTGACCATCTGGGCCACGGCTGACATCACCGACCTGCAACACGCGCGCAAAAAGATTGTTTGGACACCGCCCGCTACAGGCCCCTACAGCCACGATCTGTGGGCACCGGAGCTGCACCGCTTCGATGATCGCTGGTACCTGTATTTCGCCGCTGATAAAGGCGACAACGAATCGCACCGCATCTTCGTGCTCGAAAACCGCTCCGACGATCCGCTCAAAGGCACCTGGAAGATGAAGGGCCAAGTGTCGGATGTGACGAACAAATGGGCGATCGATGCATCCGCGTTTGAGGTTAACGGGCAGCGTTATCTTCTCTGGTCCGGTTGGCAGGGCGACAGTGACGGCGAGCAAGACATCTTCATCGCGCACCTCAGCAATCCTTGGACGATCGACTCCGGCCGTGCGCTGATCTCGTTTCCGAAGTATGCCTGGGAACACGTCGGCGACCTGCCGGACCGGCCCGCACTACCGCATGTTGAAGTGAACGAAGGCCCCGAGATGCTGCAGCACGGCAATGATCTATTTCTGGTCTACTCGGGCTCGGCCTGCTGGACGGATTACTACGAGCTTGGCGTGTTGCAAGCACATGTGAGCGACAATCTTCTCGATCCTGCGTCATGGCACAAATTCGATCACCCCTTCTTCCGCCAGAACCGCGCGGCCGGCGTCTTCGGCCCGGGACACAACGGCTTCTTCAAGTCGCCCGACGGCCAGCAGGACTGGATCATCTACCACGCCAACCCGGGCAGCGGGCAGGGCTGCGAGGCACAGCGCTCGCCTCGCGCTCAGCCCTTTACGTGGAATGCCGACGGCACGCCCAACTTCGGCGAGCCGGTGTCGCCGCAAACAGCCTTAACGAAGCCTTCGCATTGATCCTCTTGTTGCGTGCCAGCAGGTCTAATGGTGGGTGTCATCTCGACCGAAGCGAAGCGTAGTGGAGAGACCCGCAGTTACATCAAGCATCAAGCTTGCGTCCAGCCTCGTACACCTTCAACTGCACATACGCGGCGGTCAGCAACGGCGCATGCACCTCCTTCGCACGATCAAGCAGATCTCCCAAAACGTGATCGGCCTCAACCGGCGCGCCCTTCATCATGTCGCGGTACATGGATGATGTCAGCGCGGAGCCGTGTTCTGTCATGCGCTTGAGGTGATCCGCGAGCATGGCTTGGTCCGGTGGATAGCCGTTGGCCGTGGCAATGTCGGTGCACTCCTTCACGACCGCACGCGCAAACGCGTCACCGCGAGGAGCTTCGCTGGCCTGCCCAATCGTGCCGCGCGCCAAAATGCAGATCGTGCCGATGCTCGCCAGAATCCACCACTTCTGCCATAGCGTGGCGATGATGTCCGGTTGCAGAATCGCCTCAAAACCCGCGTCGCGCATAGATCGATTCACGGCTTCGATGCGGGCGCTGTGGGTGCGGTCGCGTTCGCCATAGCTTAGCTCACCGAGATTTGTTTTCTGGTGCACGCGGCCCTCTGCATCCACATCGGCGACGATGCGCACAGAGCCGCCCAACACATGCGCTGCTCCAAACCGCTCATCCAGCACGGGGAGCTGGCGCATCCCGTTCAGGATCGGCAAGATCGCGGTATCTGGGCCGATAGCCGGGGCGATATCGTTCATCGCGCCTTCCAGCTGATAGGCCTTCGTGCCGAGGACGATGAGGTCGAAGCTTGCGGGCGTTGCCCGTAGCGCAGCTGCCGTACGTACCCTCGGCTGGACGGTAAAGGTGCCCTGCGGCGTGACTACCGTAAGCCCGCGTTCCCGGATCCGTGCAGCGCGCGGCTCGCGCAGTAAGAACGTCACATCGCGCCCGGCCTGCACCAATCTGCCGCCAAAATAACCGCCGGTCGCCCCGGCACCCACCATCAAGATTCGCATTCGCTCGTTCGCTTTCGTCACGCTACCACCTTTGTAGCAGTGAACGGTCCGGCACGGACGCGTAGGTTGAGGAGATGCGCTTTCAACGGGGCTTCACAAATGCGCGCTTGGCCAGCAAAGGCAAAACCGAGGTTGCCAAACGCAACACGGCCCTGCCTAGGGGGGCAGGGCCGTCATTTCCCATGAAAGGAGGAAGAAAGAATGTTCCGAATCAACATTGTTTCAGCCTCGCGATCCATTTGCCTTTGCGATGGATTGCCGCTCTGGCTTACCTCGTCAGGTAAGCCAGAGTAACAACTTCCGGTGGTTTGGAGCCCACCGGAAGTCCTATCTATAGAATACGCTGCTCGGTCCAACTTGCAAGAGATTTTTCTCACCCAAAAGCCGCATGCCCTTCAAGCGGTCGCCTGCTCTTCCAGGTGCAGAGAAAGCTCTTCCCATTCCGCCGAGAGGCTTTCATGCCGGCCACGTAGATCATCGAGTTCGGCCGCGAGGGCGCGTGCGCTGTCCGCCGTGTGGTACATCGCCTGCTGCTGCTCGGC
>CAXTNA010000015.1:23545-23812 GCA_964245535.1 uncultured Acidobacteriaceae bacterium
CCCTGGATGCGCTCTTCCAGTTCCGGCAACTCGGCTTCAATTGCGGAAACGCGATCTTCGATCTGTTTCAGCTTTAGCGGGTTGACCCGTTTGGCAGAAGGCTTCGGGCTCGGCTTTACCGGAAGGAGCGATCCTGCGATCTCATGCGTCGAAGCACCGTTCAGATGCGGCTGCCCCATGTTGCGTGCCGCTCCGTTCCCATTCCCATTCCCGTTCCCATTGATCCGAGTGTCCGGGGTAACTTCTTTTGACAACGGAGAGCTTCCT
>CAXTNA010000016.1:0-4918 GCA_964245535.1 uncultured Acidobacteriaceae bacterium
AGCAAGCTCGTGCGGAGCCCGGTCTGCTACCACCCACACGAGCAAGCTCGTGCGGGGCCCGGTCTGCTCCGGTCGAGATGACACAGCCATACCTTGTAAGAACAGTCATATAAAGAGCTGTACTTAAACCAGGCGCCTACTTATGTTGGAATGTCGGGAGAGAACTGCAGACTACCGGCGAGCGCAAGGTGCTGAAGGAGCAGCATCGTTCGGGCGTCCCGTACTGCGCCATTTCGCATCATCTCCAACGCTTCGGAAAAGGCTACTTCGCGCACTTCGATGTCCTCCCCTTCAAGGCGCAAACCACCGCCCGGAGCATGACCCTGAGCTGCAAACTCTGCCGTGAACAAGTAAATGAGTTCGAGGCTAGCGCCAGGGCTGGCGTAGACGGAAGCCACATGCGTTAGATTTTGGGCGAGGTAGCCTGTTTCCTCAAGTACCTCACGTCGTGCACAGGTTTCCGGTGTGTCGCTTTCAAGCAAGCCACTGCAAGCTTCAAGCGTTTCGCCGATCCGGTCGCCCCGCAGCGTGGCGACGATCCGCGGTTGACGAAGAAGCAGCACCGTTCCGCGCTCACGGGAAAAGAGCAGGACGGTGACACCATCGCCTCGTGCGTTCAGATCACGGTCGTGCACCTCGACGCTGCCGTCGCGAAAGCGTTGTTCATAGTACACACGATCCACGGGAGACCAACCATCGCAGAGGCGTTCTCGGGAAAGGAGGCGATGCCGTATGCTCACAACCTGCGGACTGTGCGCGGAAACCATTGCTCCTATGATATCGGCTCATCCTGGGAAAACTTTAATCGTTTGCCGGCCGAAGAGAGCGGTTGGCTGCAACTTCGGAGTGAGCCTATAATCGAGCTCTGGGCGGGAGTAGTTCAGTGGCAGAACGTCAGCTTCCCAAGCTGAATGTCGCCGGTTCGATCCCGGTCTCCCGCTCCAAAGTCGGAATCGCAGTAGAAAAGGGTCGCGCATCGCGACCCTTTTCTTTAGATATAGTGTCCCGTCTATTTTGCGCTGGCTGTTTGTGTTGTTTTGGTCTGCGTGGGCAGTTTGTGCTCTTCAAGAGCCAGCGCCTCGGGCATGTAGGTAAGGGCTTTCTGAACCTGCGGGTCCCAGCCGATGCGTACCTTCATGCCTTCGGTAAGGCCGAACTGAGAGGTGAGCAGTTCGGATTTGATGGAGGTCTTGATCCAATCGAGGTTGTCGTTGAAGTCCTTGTCGGCGATGTCTACCTTTTGTTCGTGCAGAAAGGCTTTGAAATCGCTCAGCATGGCATCGTCGACCACCATGTCCTTCGAGACGGTGTGATTGGCCAGGTAATGCTTGGTGTAGTTGAAGAAGGCGTAGTGCTGGAGCAGCGTGTCTTCAGTGCGATTGTCTTTGATTTCAGCAATCTTCTCGTCTGGAGTGATGCCGCCGCCGCCGTACACGGGGCGTCCGGAGTCGGTCAGTTTCACCTCTTTATTGGTGGTGTCAGCGGGAGCGGCGTCGTTGCGGACGTAGTAATAGTCGTAGAGCGAAACACCGTTGTAGTTGCGCTGGATGAGCCGGCCCGACGGCGTGTAGTAATGGTAGGTCGTCAGAGCCAAGCCGGTATTGTCCGAGATTGGGAAAACGGTCTGTACGAGCCCTTTGCCGAAGGTGGTTTCACCCACGATCAGGGCGCGATCGTGGTCCTGGAGGGCGCCGGAGACAATCTCTGCGGCTGAAGCTGTATTGCGGTTGACCAGCACCACGATCGGGTACTTCGCTTCCGAGCCTTTGGGGGCGCGATATACCTGGTCCTGGAAGGCGCGGCCGTGCTGCGAAACCACGATCTGGCCTTTCTGCAGGAATTTGTCTGAAACAGCCACGGCTTCATTCAACAGACCGCCCGGGTTGCCGCGCAGATCGATCAGCAGACCTTGGAGGTTGGGGCCGAACTTCTCGATCGCATCCTGGACTTCGCGGGAGGTTGTTTCCATGAAGTTGGTGACGTGGATATAGCCGACACCCGGCTTGACCAGGAAGGCGAGATCGACGGAAAAGCGGGGGATCTCGTCGCGAACCAGATCGAAGGTCAACGGCTTTGCCGCGCCCTCGCGGCTCATGACGACGCTGACATGGGTGCCGCGAGGCCCTTTGAGCATGGACGCGACAGCGGCTGAGTCTTGGCTCTCAGTCGGCTTGCCGTCAACGGAGACAATCACATCCCCGGGACGGATGCCGGCTTTGTACGACGGCGTGCCTTCCATAGGCGCGACGACGACGATCTTATTGCCCTGGGGCTGGATCGTCATGCCGACGCCGTAGTACTTGCCGCTCTGATCTTCGCGCATCTGCGCGTAGGCTTTGGGATCGTAAAAGTTCGAGTGCGGGTCGAGAACATGCAGCATGCCTGGAATCGCGCCGTCATAGATGGCCTTGTCCGCGTGTTCCGTATCCATCTTGTCCGCGTAATTTGCCTCCACCAAGGCGTACACGTCCGTGAAGGAACGCATGGAGTCCCGCAGATTGGATTCGTCCGAAGCGGACTGCGCGGCGACTTTGCCGCCGACCACCGAGCCGGTGACGCCGCAGACTGCCAGAAAGACGGTTGCCGAAAAGAGTGCGCGGCGCGTGGATGTATGCATGGAGCGGGGTGTACCTCGGAAAGACCAGGGTTGCCGGGGAGTCGGCGACATGGTAGTTGGACGGAGTATAGCATCGCCGGTGAGCTGTTTTGGACATCGTGGCAGGTCACTTTGGTACCGTTTGCCGCATGGGTAAAATAAAGGTGCAAGGATGACCTGGGCGGTCGGTATCGGTCCAATTACAAGCGTGTGCTGTGGAGCGTTCAGCCAGGCAGGTCCGGTTCGGCGTTGCTGCTTTGGGTTGCCGGTGTAAGGAGTGGGTGGAAGAGTGATTGGGGTGATTGAATCGATGACAGGTTTCGGGCGCAAAACCACCTGGGCAGCGACACTGCTGGCCGCGGCCGCAGCGACGACGCCGCTTTTCTGGGCACCGTATGCCCAGGCACAAAGTGCGGCGGCGGGGCAGGGAAGCTTTCCTATTCCTGGCGGCGGCTTGACCGGCGCACCCTCCTTTCAAGCGGCTCCTTTACCGCCCGCGGCGCCGATTACCCCCAACGGCGCAGTGGTGGAATACACCATCGCGCGTGTGAACGACCGCATCATCACGCGCACGGAATACGAGCGCGCGCAGGAAGGGCTGGTTTCGGAAGGCAAGCAGGAAAACTGGAGCCAGCAAGAGTTTGAAGAAAAACAGCATGACCTGCTGCGCGACATGATCGACCAACAGCTTTTGCTATCGAAAGGCAAGGAGCTTGGCATCTCGGGTGATGCCGAGACGGTTCGTCAGCTGGACGAGATTCGCAAGCGCGCGAACCTGCCGGACATGGAGGCGCTGCAAAAAGCGGCGGAGCAGCAAGGCGTCTCGTATGAGGACTTCAAGCAGAACATCCGCAACCAGGCAATTACGCAGCAGGTGGTGCGCGAAGACGTTGGCCGCCACATCAATATCACGCCGAACGAGGAGCAGGCCTTTTACGCTGAGCACGCAAAGGAGTTCAAACAGCCTGAGCAGGTGCATCTGAGCGAGATCCTGGTGTCCACACCGGACAACGCCACCGACGCCCAGATTGCCCAGGCGCAGACAAAAGCGGATTTATTGGCGGCGAAGCTCAAGGGCGGTGCCGATTTTGCGGCGACCGCGCGTACCGCCTCGGATGGGCCGACGAAGTCTGCCGGGGGCGACCTGGGTGACTTTAAGCGGGGAGCGTTGGGTGATGTGCTGGAAAAGGCTACGTTCTCCCTGGCGCCTGGACAGTTCACAGAGCCGATCCGGACGCGGCAGGGTTTTGTCATCCTTAAGGTAGATAGCCATCAGGCTGCCGGCACGCCGCCTCTGCAGCAGGTGGAAGGCCAGGTGCAGGAAGGCATCTACATGAGCCAACTGCAGCCGGCGCTGCGGAAATATCTCTCGCAGGCGCGTGAGGATGCCTTTGTGGAAGTGAAGCCGGGCTTCACGGATTCAGGCGCGACCCGCACGGAAAACCACACTACCTTCACCAGCTATACGGCACCGCCGCTGAAGAAACGGGTGGTGAAGAAGCAACAGGCGGAGCAAGTGAAGGCCACGCAGGCAGAGCAGCGATTGGCGGATGCACGGGCCAAGTTGGCGGCCAAGCAGAGCAGGTCCGGCGCAGCAGCCGGTAGCGGGGCCGGTGGCGATTTGCGCAATGTAGCTGCGCCGGGTAGGGCTCCAGCCAAGGCGGCAAAGATCCATCGCGAAAAGGTGCGCTACGGGCAGGCGCCACGCAACGCGCTGCCCGCAGGAACTACCGAAATGGCTGCGGTGCCGTCGCTGGGAGCAGCGCCTGAGGACCCGAATAAGGCGCTCGGCGGTGAAGCACCGGGAGCGGCTATGGGTTCACCGACGCAGTCGGCGACGAGCATCAGCACTGGTACCGGCATCGATGCGCAGGAGAACGGTGAAAATCCGTTGAATGCGCAACCGGCTGCGGATCACAAAACGCGCTTCGCCTCACGGCAGGTGGAGTCGCAAGATAAGAAAGCCGAGGTGCGGCTGGCATCGGCTGAGGTGAAGGTAAATAAGCGGCCTATTGCGGCGACGCCGGAGGAGAGCGTCGAGGAAAAGGTGCAGGCCGCGCCGCTTGGTCTTGCTGATAAGACCGTTACGAAAAAGCAAAAGCATAAACGCGCCAAGGATGAACCCAAAGAGCGGCTGCAGGAGAAGGTAAAGCCCGTGGAAACCACGCCCACGGTAAGCCCGACCGTGAACCCCACCTTGGGAACCAGTGCAGCCGGGACGGGTGTGCCGCCGGCGCGCAGCGCGGATCGCACTACCCTGCCCCCGGCCACGCCCACGCCCGCCAACCCGGCTGCTCCGGG
This sequence comes from uncultured Acidobacteriaceae bacterium, assembly GCA_964245535.1. GTDB lineage: Bacteria > Acidobacteriota > Terriglobia > Terriglobales > Acidobacteriaceae > Granulicella. The sequence goes on from CAXTNA010000016.1 coordinate 4,898, forward strand.
CATGCCGATACCGGCAACGAC
>CAXTNA010000016.1:4931-9084 GCA_964245535.1 uncultured Acidobacteriaceae bacterium
AACGCGATGAAAGAGTTCTTTATAGCGGACGCGCCGCGGTTTGAAAACCAGACGGTTACCACCTTCTTCAGTCTTGCCTCGCTAAGCGTGCGCGAACGAAAGGGCAGCGGTGGGCAGTACCTTGCGCTGGTACTCGCGGACAAAACCGGGCAGCTTGAAGCGCGCATGTGGGAGGAGTTCGCTGACGCGCTGACAAGCTGCGCCGAAGGCTGCTATGTCAAGGTGCAGGGGCAAGTCGCCAAGTACCAGGGCAAGTTCCAAATCACGCTGACGAGGATGCGTTCGGCATGCGTCCCCGAGATCGATCCGGCAGATTTTGTCCCGTCCACCCGGTTCGATGTGGCGGCAATGGACGGTGAGCTGCGCGGCTACCTCGCGGAGTTTCACTCCGGCTGGCTGCGACGGCTGGTGCTGAGCTTTCTGGATGACCCGGAGATTGGTCCGGCCTTTCGCATGGCGCCCGCGGCCAAACGGCTGCATCATGCCTGGCTCGGGGGACTGCTGGAACACGTTTTGCATCTGGTGCGCATCTGCCGGGCGGCGGCTCCGTTTTACCCGGAGGTGGACCGGGATTTGCTGGTCGCGGGCGCGATCTTGCACGACATCGGCAAGGTGCGGGAGCTTGCCTGGAGCAGCACATTTCAGTACACGCTAGAGGGTCAGTTAATTGGGCACATCTCGATTGCGCAGCGCATGCTGAGTGAAAAGATTGAGGCTTTGAATACCGAAGCGCGAAGGTCGGCCGCGGAGAAGGGCACCCCGGCGGAACTCTTTCCGGAGCCGATGCGCTTGCTATTGGAGCACATACTGCTGGCGCATCACGGTAAGCTGGAGTTCGGCTCGCCCAAGCTGCCAATGACCCCCGAGGCCCTGCTGCTCAGCACGCTGGACGACCTGGAGGCGAAGTTCGAGACGCTTCGGAGCGAGTTTGCGGCGGGCGTGGCGGCCAGCCGCGCCCCGGATCAGCCTACGGAGTGGGTGCGTTCGATGGATCGCGCTCTGTTTGACTCGCGGCGTTATCTGACGGAGATAGGCGTGCCTGAACCGGAGCCGAATCATCCTCTTTCGCCCGGCGACGATCCACCGTTGGACGAGATGCCTGCGTTCACTTTGCGGGTGAGGGACTGAGTTGAGCTATGGCCGAGCCGGCCGTGTGGCACATCATCGGTCCGTCACCGGCTACTGGCAGACTTCAGGAAGCGTTGCAATGCGTTGTTCACTGCCACGGGCGCTTCCACGGTGACGATGTGTGAAGCATTGGGGATCACGGTCACCTCTGAACCTCGAATGCGTTCGGCAACCGCTGCTGCCGAGAGAGGTGGTGTGCTTGGATCATGTTCGCCTACGAGCACGAGAGTTGGACATTTGATCTCGCGCAGGCGATGCTGCGTGTCGAAATCGGCCAGCATCTCCCATATAGCCGCATGTACGGCTGGGTCGTCGCCGAGCACCGTTTTTGTTACCCGGTCGATGATGTCGGGCCGTTTTACCTGCGTTTCTGGTGTGAACCATCTTTGGAGGCTGGAGGGCAGTACCGCGGCCATGCCGCCTTCGCGTGTTGCTGCCGCCCGGGCGCGCATACCGTCTCGCACCTCCGAGGGAAAGGTGGCAGCGGTTCCGATTAGGGTAAGGGAGCGCACCAACTCCGGCCTGGCGAGAACAAAGGCCTGGGCGAGAAAGCTGCCGAAAGAGATCCCGACGAGGTGAACAGGCGCCGGTCGGCCCGGGTTGGGATTTACGGTCTCAAGGAGGTAGCTGATGAGCGCAACCGCCCGATCGAAGCTCCAATCCTGTGCGCCACCGGGAGAGCGCCCGTGGCCAGGAAGATCGAAGGCGACAACATTGTAATCGGCTTGCAGAACTTCGATTTGGCGGTCCCAGTAGGTCAGGTCGTAGCCGACGGCATGCAGGAGCAGCACGGTTTCCGCGTGGTCTGTGCCGGTGCGCACCCAGTTCAGTTGCCGTTTTACGAAGGAATCCGGTGCCGTCTCGCTCATTGCCGTTAGATGGACCTTCCCCAAGCAGGTTGCAAGCTTTCCTCAACTGCCGGGCACGTTCTAGAAGCGTGCTGCGGTTCCGATCGCAGCCCCCAGCCCTTGGTATGATGGGGGGCTATGCTGAGGTTTTCTACTGCCGGCGAAAGCCATGGCGAAGCGCTGGTGGCGCTCGTCAGCGGCCTGCCTGCCGGTGTTCCGTTCGATCAGGCGTTTCTGGATCGTGAGTTGTGGCGCCGGCAGCAGGGGTATGGCCGCGGCGGTCGCATGCGCATCGAGCAGGATACGGCCCATGTGCTTTCGGGCGTGCGCCATGGCAAGACGATCGGCTCGCCGGTAGCGATGACGCTCGCAAATCGCGACTGGAAGAATTGGGAAGAACTGTTGCCCGTGGGCGCGGGGGACCCTGAAAAACACAAAGCTGTGGCGAGTCCCCGGCCGGGGCATGCGGATCTTGCCGGAGCCTTGAAGTACGATTTCGCGGATGCGCGCTATGTGTTGGAACGTGCCAGCGCGCGGGAATCGGCGGCGCGAGTGGCCTGTGGTGCGTTTGCGAAGATGCTGCTCGGCGAATTAGGTATTTTCGTGGCGAGCCATGTGGTGCGTGTGGGTATGGCAGAGCTCAAACGTGGGGTGAGCTGGGCTGAAATTGCCGAGGTCGAAAAAAGAACTGAAGTTTTGCTGGCCTGTGCCGATATAGATACTGAGGCGCGTATGAAAGCCGAGGTAGACAAGGCACTGCGGTCAGGCGACACCGTGGGCGGGGTGTTTGAAGTGGTGGTGCATGGACTGCCGCCGGGGATCGGCACGCATGTGAACTGGGATGAACGGCTGGACGGCCTGCTGGCACAGGCGCTAATGAGTTTACAAGCGGTAAAGGCTGTGGAGCTTGGCCGTGGCGTGACGGCGGCTAGTGCGGCGGGTTCTGCGGTACACGATGCGATCGGCTATGCAGGGCTCGAGGGCGCTGAGCCGAAGGATGGGGCGAGTAGCGGCGAAGGAAATGGCGCAAACGGCAGCTTTACGCGGTTTACCCGCGAAGGAAATAACGCGGGTGGCGTGGAGGGTGGCATGTCGAATGGCGAAGATGTGGTGGTGCGGGGCTATTTGAAACCCATTTCGACGCTTCGGCGGCCGCTTGGATCGGTTTCGTTTGCGACGCGCGAGGGCACAAAAGCATCGTATGAGCGGTCCGACGTGTGTGTGGTGCCGGCAGCCGGGGTAGCGGGTGAGGCAATGGTGGCGCTCACGGTAGCGCGACTGGTGCTGGAGAAGTTTGGCGGGGACTCTCTCGGGGAGCTGCAACGGAACTTTTCCGGCTATCGCGAGCAGATCAGAGCCTATTAAGAAGGTGAACGAGCATGGCAGCGACGATGGTGGAAACACCACACAAGATTTACGAGGTGCTGAAATATCCGGATCCAGTTTTGACGCGGCCTGCTGCGGCTGTTGCGGTTTTTGATGAGCGACTGGCGGACTTCGTCGCCGATATGTTTGAAAGCATGTATGCCGCGCAGGGTATAGGCTTGGCCGCGCCGCAGATTGGCGTCTTGCAGCAGATTACGGTAATCGACACGAGCTTCCAGAAAGAGCCGAACGACAAGATCGTGCTCATCAATCCTGTGATCGTGGAACGCAAAGGGGAGCAATACGAGGAAGAAGGCTGCCTAAGCCTTCCAGAAATCCGCGAAAAGGTGAAGCGTTCCGCGTGGGTGAATGTGCGGGCGCAAAACGTGCGCGGCGAGTTTTTTGAGGTGGATGGGGAAGAGTTGCTGGCAAGGGCCATGCAGCATGAGATCGATCACCTGCATGGGACCCTCTTTTTGGATCATCTGAGCCGCTTGAAGCGCGATCTGGTGCAGCGGCGCATTCGCAAGTTGCAGAAAAACGGCGAGTGGTAGGCTGCGGCAGTGAAGCTGGGTTTTTGTGGAACGCCTGCATTTGCCGTGCCAACACTGCGTGCGGTCCTGGATGCCGGGCACGAGGTTTCGCTGGTGCTGACGCAACCAGACCGGCCGGCAGGGCGCAAGATGGAGATGCACGCGCCGCCGGTAAAGCAGTTAGCCCTGAAGCATGGGATCGCCGTGCTGCAACCGGAGCGTTTGAAGCGGAACGACGAGCTGCGGTCGGCGCTCGAAGCGATTGGGCTGGATGCCATT
>CAXTNA010000016.1:9094-10336 GCA_964245535.1 uncultured Acidobacteriaceae bacterium
ATTCTGGTGGTTGCGTATGGACGCCTCATTCCGGACTGGATGCTGGCGCTGCCGCGCTTCGGCAACTTGAATCTGCATGGCTCGCTGCTGCCGAAGTACCGCGGCGCGGCGCCGGTGCAATGGGCTGTGGCGAGCGGGGAAACGGAGACTGGCGTTACCACCATGCGGCTGGATGCGGGGCTCGATACAGGCGATGTGCTGCTGGAAAAGCGGATGCCGATTGGCTCTGATACGACTGCGACGGAGCTGTTTCCTTTGCTTGCCGAAGTGGGGGCGGCCCTGATGCTGGAGACGTTGCAGGGTTTGGAGCGAGGTAGCTTGCAAGCCACGCCGCAAGCGCATGAGCAGGCGACGCTGGCTCCGATTCTGACGCGCGACGATGGCCGCATCGATTTTGAGCTAAGGACGGCGCAAGAGACTTACGATCGCTGGCGAGGCTTCTATCCCTGGCCCGGCGCTTGGAGCACATTCCGCAGCAAGCGGTTCCTGGTTCATGCCCTACATCCGCAGCCGGCTGGTGAGATGGCTGCACCGAGTCCGGGTGAGCTCGCGGTTCGCGATGGACAGCTGCTCGTCGGGGCAGCGCGGGGCACGACTTTGCGACTGATTGAGGTGCAAATGGAGGGCAAAGCCCGCGTTCAGGGCGCGACCTTTGCACTCGACTTTCAGCTGAAAGCGGGGGAACGGCTTGGCTGACGTGCGGGTACGTTCGGCCCCGGACCCGGTGCCTTTTGCCCGGGTCAGTCCTGCGCGTGCGGCGGCTTTCGATCTGCTGGAGCAGCTTGGGGCGAGCTCGGCCCATAGTGATGATTTGCTGCACGGTCCAAGGCTGGCCGGGCTTTCGCAGGTGGATCGCGATCTAACGACAGCCCTGGTGCTGGGTGTGCTGCGATGGCAGATTGCGCTGGACGCGCGGCTGCGCCCATTCCTGAGCCGGCCGGATCTGCACCTGGCGGAGCCCGTAGCGATCGCGCTGCGTTTAGGTGCGTTTCAATTGCTGCATCTCGGGCGCATCCCCGCACATGCGGCGCTGAACGAAAGCGTTGAACTGGTGCGAGCGGCCGGGCATCCACATGCGGCGGGCATGGTGAACGCCCTGCTGCGCAAGCTTTCCGGTGCTCCTGCGCCCCGCAAGCCGTTGGTGGAGTCGACAGAAGTCATGGCTGCGCGATTGAGTCATCCGTTGTGGCTGGTTGAGCGTTGGGTCAAAGTTTATGGACGGGCTGCAGCCGAGGACATTTG
>CAXTNA010000016.1:10346-23366 GCA_964245535.1 uncultured Acidobacteriaceae bacterium
GACATTTGCGCCTTCGATCAGCAGCAACCCAGCAGTGACACCCTGTTTGCACCGAGCGAGGGTGGGCCGGCAATGCCGCTGATGGACGTCGGGTCTCGCTTGGTGGCCGAGCTTGCGGCGGCGAGCCGGCCTGATGCGGAGAGGGTTTGGGACTGCTGCGCGGCGCCGGGCGGCAAGACGATAGTCCTGGCACAGCGGCTGCCCGCGGCGGAAATGCTGGCGACAGATATGAACCCGGCGCGTCTGCGGCGCTTGGAACAGCGGCTTGTGCGTGAGCTGCCGGACCGCCCCGTGCAGGTGATGGCGGGCAATGCCGCAGCGCTGCCAGGCTCGGCAGGGTCCTTTGATCTGATTTTGTGCGACGTACCCTGTAGTGGAACGGGCACGTTGGCCCGCAACCCGGAGATCCGGCACCGGCTACAGCCGGTCGATTTACGCCGTCAGGCGGAGCGGCAACGGGCGATCCTCAGTGGCGCACTGCGGCGGCTTGCGCCGGGCGGACGGCTGCTGTACTCGACTTGCTCCTTGGAGCCGGAGGAGAATTTAGCTGTTGTCGATACGGTGCTTGGCGAGGGTAGATTCCCCGAGGTTCGGCGCTTTCCTGTGGACGCCAGCTTGGAGCGTTTGCGTTCGACGGGAAGGCTCATGACGGAGGCGCCCGGCGTGCAAATGCTGATCAAAGACGGCTGTTTGCGGACGATCCCGGGACATGGGTTTTCGGGGGATGGCTTTTTTGCAGCGTTGCTGGAACGAGCGTGAAAGGCATTCTCCTCAATGAGGCTGGGGCGCCGCCGGTGCAGGCGTTGCTGCTGACGGGGTAACGGGACTGCTTGGAAGCACGGTTGTGCCGCTGGACGCGCCGGCAGCGGAGGCGCTTGATGCGGAACTGGGCCGGTTGAAATAGAAACGGATAACACCGTTGCGAACGGCGCGGGCACCGGCCTCCGGCGACTGCGAAAGTACGGGACCGGCGGGTGTAGACGGCGGCGCGGGCACGGCGACCGGCTGGCCGGAAGCGTCAAGTTGCACGGTGCCGGCAGCCGGTGTGGTGGAAACACCGCCGATGGTGGCAACACGCAAGCCAAGAGCGATGGCGGCGTGGTTCGCCGTGGAGAACGCCATGCCCACAAACGACGGCATGACAAAGGCTGCCGTGGCCTCCGAAGCGGCGGAGCTGAGTAGCAAATTGACGCGGGGCTGATCGACGCCCGCATCGGGAGGTGGTGTCTGGGCGAGGACCAGATCGGGGTCGCCGGGAGCATCGAGATGCGCCACTGTGCCAAGGTCGAGTCCCATACGCCGCATATCCATCGTGGCCTGGTGCATGGGCTCGGCGACGACGTTTGGGATGGTGACTTGTTGCGGTCCGAGGCTTTCAGTGACGCGGACTTGCCAGCCCTTGCGCACCTCGGAACCAGGGGCGGGAGCTTGGGACAAGATGCGTCCTGCAGGGATCGTCGTTGAGTAGAACTTATTCTCGATGTTGAGATCGAGCCCGCTGTGCAGGGCGGCGTCCGAGGCTTGTGAGACCGTGAGACCGGAAAGGTCCGGGATGGGGACCTCGCCCGCGTGGAGGGCCAGGCGCAGCGTTGTGCCGGCCGTGAGCGCCATGACGAGGAGCATGGCGGTCGCGGCAGCGATGATTTTGAGATAACGGAACATAACCGTTTCTCAGCATACATGTGCGTGTAGCCGCTGCCGCTTTGCTTTCTTGTGATACCGCAGCGCGGGGATCTGCTGTTTTGTGTGGGGTTGTGCAACGTCGCAGGAAAGCAGATCCCTCCGCTGCGCTACGGGATGACAAACATGAGGCTGCGGGATGACAAACATAAAGCTGCGGGATGACAAACATGAGGCTATGGATGACAAACATGAGGCTACGGGATGACAAACATCAAGCTGCGGGATGGCAAACGCCGTTCACCGCCGGTTATCCGTGGCGGGTTCGGGATGGATGAGCACGCGTGAGATGTGTGGGTGTTGCAAACGGAACTCGCTTTCGAGGTCGGTGATGACCTCATGGACGCGCGCCATGGAAAGCTCATCTGGCAGGGTGCAATGGCAGTTCACCTGCACCGTGAGCGCAGCCCCGCCGTGGCTGCGGGTGACGGTAATCTCATGCACATCGAGGATTTCGGGAAAGGTTCTCGCCGTTTCCCGTAGCTGCGCTTCGATGTTGGCGGCCGTGCCGACCTGCGCCGTGGGGGCAATCGTGATGGGCTCGCTTTCGATATGGGTGAGCAGGGTGGCGATGCCGGGAATCTCGCGGCGGATCGAGCTTTCGAGCTCCGTTGCGAGCTCGTGGGCTGCACGGAGCGGCATGGTTTCCGGCACCTCCAGATGCTGCTCCACGGCGAGACGGCCATCGCGGTCCTGCACGCTGACATCGTGCACGGAAAGGTTGGCCTGGGCAGCGACCGCGCGGATGCGTTCAAAGACGCTTTCGCCCAGAATGGCCGTGGGTACCGTGTGGATGACCACATCGGCGCCCGGTAAGCTGCGCTGCACGGTTTCGGTGGCGGCGGCGGTGACCTGCTCGGCGCGTTGGAAGGTGAGATTGCGCGGCAGGCTCATCGAGAGATCGACGAAATAATCCGAGCCGGACCGGCGCACGCGCACGCGCTCGGCTTTCAGCACGTCCGGGATGGCTTCGATCTCCGGGATGACGTTTTCCTGCAGCTGCGTGCGTACCTCAGCCGGTGTGGCATCGAGAAGCGCGTCGAGCGTTCGCCGGGCCAGCTGTACGGTCACAAAGGCGATCACCGTGGTGACCAGGAGGGCCGCGACGGGATCGGCCAGTTGCAGGGCGGCTATCCCGAAACGCTCGCCGAGATAGCTTGCCAGCAGACCGAGGAGAACGGCGCCGGAAGACCAGATATCGGTGCCGAAGTGGGCGGCGTCCACCTCGAGTGCTTCGCTGCGCTGTTCCTGGGCCACGCGCCGCAAAGCGCGAGAACGTGCGAGGTCGACGGCGATCGAGAGCAGAAGTACAAGAAACGGCCAGATGGAAAAATGGAGAGCGAGATGTTGCCGATGCACGATGCGCTCGATGGCTTCCCATGCGACCCAAAGAGCCGAGCCTGCCATGAGCAGGATTTCGATGCCGGCGGAGATGTTTTCGAGTTTTCCATGCCCGTAGTTGTGCTCGGCATCGGCGGGCAGGTCGGAGATGCTGACGGTGAAAAGGGTAACCATGGCGGCGATCAGGTCGATACCCGAATGCGCAGCCTCGCCCAGCATGCCGAGCGAGCCGGTGAACACCCCGGTGATCAGCTTCAGCAACGTGATGCCAAAGGCCGCCAGCACGGAGTTCAGCGCGGCCGAGCGTTTGGCGGCGCTGCGCTGCACATGCCCGGAGGTGGCGACGCCGGCGTTCATCGGCTTTGAGGATACATCGCGCCGGTTTCCTTCGCAGCGATAAGCCGGTCTTGCGAGCCTGCCTTTCGGCCCTGGTACAGCCCGGCCGCGTCGAATAGATAGCCACGCCAGGAACTGTCGCTGAAGCCGGCTTCGGCCATCATGCGCAGCATCTGCGGTGGGCGTGGAAAGCGGGCGACCGATGCAGGCAGGTAGCGGTATGCGGCGCGGTCGCCGGAAAGCAGGCCGCCCACCACAGGCAGGATGCGATGAAAGTAGAAGTTATACAGAAGCCCGTTGAAGCCGGAGGGCTGATTGCATTCGAGGATGCCCAGGGTGCCGCCGGGCCGCAGAACGCGAGCCATCTCGCGCAGACCGGCATCGTAATTTGAAAGATTGCGGAAGCCGAAGGCGGCGGTGATCAGATCGAGACTCGCGTCGTCGAAGGGCAGGTGCATGGCGTCGCCTTCGATCCAGCGCACAGGGGACGCGGCATATTTTTCGCGCGCCCGGCCAAGCATTGCCGCTGAGAAATCAAGGCCGATCAGAGGCTCAGCATTGGCGGGCCGCAAGGCGAACAGGGCAGCGGTCATGTCGCCGGTGCCGCAACAGATGTCCAGGACGCGGGCGTCGGGGCGGGCGAGGATGCCGGCAAAGCGCTTCGCTGCATCGCGCCACCAGAAGCGATCCAAACCGAAGGAGAGCAGATGGTTCAAGCGATCGTACGAGGAAGCGATGCTATTGAACAGTGAGCGGACGTGGTCGGCGGCAGCTGCTTCGTTCATTTCCGCCAACGGCCGCGCACCGGGGTTGATGAGGGGTTCGGTGCTCATACAGGTAGAGCTTTCGCCTCAGCTATGATGCTTTGCGCGGCGTGGAGCAGCTCTGGTTCGCTCACATCGTGCACGACCACGGCCGCTCCGATGCCAACCGGCAGCACGAAGGAGCGCAGGCCGCCGCGGTGTTTCTTGTCCTTGGCTGTGAGCGCGACCAGAGGCTCGGCGGTTGCGGTGAAGGGCTGGAGCGGGCCGTAGGCAAGAAGGACCGCACGCAGGTGCTGCGCATCTTCCGTTGTGACCAGGTTGCGGTGCTCGGCGATGCCAAGCGCCGCGAGCATGCCCCAGGCGACCGCTTCCCCGTGCAGCAGCTGCGTGTAGCCCGTGGCCGCCTCGATCGCGTGACCCAGGGTGTGGCCGAAGTTCAGCAGCATGCGTAGGCCGTGTTCGCGCTCATCGGCGCCGACCACCTCGGCTTTAATGCGAACGCTGGCGGCAACTACGTGCCGCAGTGCCTCAGGGTCACCTTGCCGGACAGCCGCCTGGTACTCGTCCAGGTAGTGAAAAAGAGCGCGATCACGGATGACGGCTGCTTTGATCGACTCCTGCAGGCCTGCGCGTAACTCGCGTGCGGGAAGTGTGGCGAGCGTGTCGATATCGGCGAAGACCGCGAGGGGATGATGGAAGGCGCCGACAAGGTTCTTGCCTGCGAGCAGGTTGACCCCTGTTTTGCCGCCAACGGAGCTATCGACCTGAGCGAGCAGAGTCGTCGGCACCTGCACATAACGGATGCCGCGCATATAGATCGCCGCAAGAAAACCGGTCAGGTCGCCGAGCACGCCGCCGCCGAAGGCCAGCAACACGGCATCGCGGTCAGCGCCATGGGCAGACAGTTCTTCGGCCAGTCGTTCCACGGTTGCAAGGCGTTTGTGAGCTTCGCCGGCGGGAACGAGCAACACCGGCGGCCGCTGCGGAAAGCCGCGGAGCAAGGCTTCGCCCCAAAGCGCAAGGATCTCCGGCGAGGTGACGACAAAAGGCTTCACCTTGCCTGCGCTGAGACGACCATGGGTTAGCGCGTCGAGGCGGTCGGCAACTTGCGGCAGCAGCGCTGACCCGATCTCCACGGGGTAGTGGGCCGTCTCGGTGCTTACATTGATCGAGGTTTCGCGTGCTGTGGCAGCCGTGGCCATAGGTTCAGAATACTCCGCCTGCTCACGCGGCTTACTCGGGCATCGCAGGCTCCCGTTGCGTCGCGCGCGCGCTGGGCGAGGTTAAGGACAACAGCACTGTGCCCCCAAGCAGGAGAACTATAACGCCCAGAGAGGGGAGTGGGCCCACCGTTACCCACTTTCCCAGCAGCATTTTCAACCCGGCAAAGGCGAGCACCGCCGCCAGCCCGAAATGCAAAAAACGCAGCCGGCTCAGCATGGCTGCCAGCAATACATACAGCGACCGCAAACCCATGACAGCCATGATGTTCGAGCTGTAGGCGAGAAAGGGCGCACGGGTGATGCTGAGCACGGCGGGAATGGAGTCAAGCGCAAAGACAATGTCGGTGAGTTCGATCGCGACGAGCACGAGCAGAAGAACGGTGGGCAGCAATCGACCGTTTTCTCGCGCGAAGAAGCTGTTCTGGCTTGCGCTGACCGGTGAGACGCGCGTGAGCCAGCGGAGCCAGCGCGGCGGCTGATCGGCTTCCCCGGGCTTTTCCGGAATGAGTAGCCGGACGGCAGCCGCTAGCAGGATGATGCCGAAAGCGAAGTCGAGCCAGGCAAAACGCGCGAGCAAACTTAAACCACCGGCGATGAACGCTCCGCGAAGTACGATGGCCCCGGCCACGCCCCAGAAGAGCACCTTACCCTGCTTGCCTTCAGGAATCTTGAAGATGCGGAACAGCAGGAGAAATACGAAGAGATTGTCGACGGAAAGTGCTTCCTCCATCGCATAACCTGCAAAGTACTGCAGCGCTGCTTCCGCGTGGAGCCGGTACCAGACCCAGCCGCCGAGCCCGAAGGAGGCCAGCACCCAAAGGACCGTCGCGAAGACGGCCCGGCGGCGGGGTGCACGGATGCGCCGTGCTAGAAGCCACTCGGCGGCGAGCAGCAGAAGGAGGGCAACGTGAAAGCCGATCCAATCATATTTCGGCATGGTGAGCGCTCACTCCTTGCGTTGGGATGCAGGCTTGGCGTCTGGCATGCTCCATTTCGCTCACTGTTGCGAGCGGTACAGCATGCTTTGCGGTGTCATCCTGAGCGAAGCGAAAGGACCTAGGTATTCTGCCCGGATCACAATGGAGCCCCGGAGAATACAGAGGTCCTTCCCCTTCGACAAGATCAAGATCAGGATCAGGATGACGGCCTGGTTGTGTTTTTAGCCAATCTGCTTCAATGCGTTAGATTAATCAGCCGGATCATGGCAAGAAATATATCGGCCGCGACCTGCAGGCTGTTTGCGCTCAGTTTGTCGAGCGTGTCCAGTTCTGTGTGATGGTAAGCCTCACGGTTGTTGGGCGGACCGTATTCGTAGTCGATGATGTCGAGTACCGGAACGCCGCGCCGTTGAAACGGCAGGTGATCGTCTTCGATCGGCTGTGCGGAGCGGAACAGGTAGTTTGCGTGCCCGGTTTCGCGGCCTGCCTGGCCTAGCAAGTCCTCGAGCCACGGCGTTGAGTTGCCTTCGCGGTCGATGTTCAGCTCTTTCCAGCCAATCATGTCGGCAAGCAGAAACGCCTTCACATGCGCGAGGGTGCCGTCGCCCGACCACTTCGCGGCGAGGTGGCGACTGCCGTAGAGTGAATCGGTAGCGGACCAGTTGCCGCTTACGGATTCTTCGCCGTCGAAGAAAACCAGGTAAACCGAGTAGCCCTGAGGCGGATGCGTGCGCAGGTACTGGCCTAGGGCAATGAGCAGCGCAGAGGTGCAGGCGCCATCGTTGGCGCCGACGAAGTTGATGTCGCGGAGATTGTAGTTGGTTTCGTAATGCGAGCCGAGGACGATGATGCCGTCGCGCTTGCCTGGAAATTTCACGATCAGATTGCGCATGGCCTGTGGGCCGGCAGGCGTGTTGGTCACGAAGCCATCGATGAGAAGGTCGCCTTTTGCGGCTTCGGGGGCGAACTGGGCTTTGATGAACTGCTCGGCCGCGGTGTGGCCGGGGGAGCCGTTGAAACGCTTGGGAGCGGCGGTGAGAAGTTGTTGGGTGAGGTGAAGAACCTGTTGGCCGGAGACGCCAGCGGTTTTAGCGTGGGCTGGGCTTGTGCTGAGGAAGAAAGCGCAAAGAACCAAGATGAAAAGTGGGTTTTTCTGTTCCGGGAAGCGAGTGGGCGCAACGATTCGTTTGCTGCCGCAAACAAGACCCCACCCTTTCACGATAAAGCCGTGAAAAGGTGGGGCACCCGGGATGTGGGCGCTTCCACGAACGTATTGCGGGGCGAGTAGGCTCATGCGGCCGCCTTTAGCTTGCGGTTGCGGCGGTCAGGATGTACGAGGAACGCGACGCCGACACCGAGGAAGTACAGTGCCAACATGGGAGTGGCGAACAGGCACATGCCGATGGGGTCGGGTGTGGGGCAGATGACGGCGGCTACGATAAAAATGGCCAGCACGGCATAACGGAAGTGTCTTAGCAGAAACTTGCCATCCACAACACCGAATAAGGCTAGGAAGAAGATGAGAATCGGCAACTCAAAGGTGACACCGAGCCCGAGGATGACGGCCAAAAAGAAGCCGGTGTAGTCCTCAATGGTGAGGATCGGGTTAAAGGCGTGCCCGAATTGCAGCACAAGCACCTTGATGGCACCCGGCAGAACCCAGCGATAGCCAAACCAGGCACCGCCGAGGAAAAGGGCTATGGTAGCGCTCATGAACGGCCAAACATACCGTTTTTCACTGGCATACATGCCGGGCGAAATGAACAGCCAAAGCTGGTACAGGATGAACGGCGAAGCGAGAATGGCACCGCCGACGAATGATGTTTTCAGGTAAAGATTCAAGCCGTCGGTTGGGTGTGTGAAGTTCAGTTTTAGGCCGAGGTCGGTGACCGGCTTCTGCACGTAGTTGTACAGCCGAACATGGAAGACATACGCGACTGCAAAGCCGGCGATCAGAAAGCCTACGCACCAGAACAGCCGCGTGCGCAATTCTTCCAGGTGCTCCATCAGGCTCATGCCGGGTAGTTCGACGCGGTCGTGCACGGCCGTGCGGGCACGGTCGACGAGGTCAGTCGGCATGGGTGGCGGTCTCCTGCGCAGTTTCGTTTTCCCCAAAGGCCGGCTCAGGATGGTGCGCAACGGGGTTTGCCTCTTCCGGGATGGCGTCCAGCAAGCCGCCAAGCGGATGTAGATTGCGGGGCCGCGGTGTGGGAAGTCCGGTCGTGGGCGGCATCATGCGCAGCTCGCCCGAGGTAGCAATGGGCAGGGGAGCCGGGCGAACCCCATCCAAGGTCGCAGGTGCAGCTTCCTGGGCCGCTTGTGTCTGGATTGCTTGTGTCTGGATTGCTTGTGTCTGGATTGCTTGTGTCTGGGCTTCCTGTGTTTGGGCCGCAGCAACGGCGCTGCCGGAGATATGAATCGTGTGCGCCGGTTCCCCAGCTGCGGCACTGAAATCCGCTGCCGCTGGAATTACGGCTGGAGCTGGAACGGCGGCTCTAGGCAGATGGGGGTGCTCGGGTTCTTCAAGCGGCGGCCGCAGTGGGGCCGCGGCCTCCATGGCAGCAATCTGCTTTTGCCGATCTGCCTGCTCCGACAACCGGAGCTCGTCTTCCATCTGCATCTTGAATTCATTGGAGGCGCGGCGAAACTCACCCACCCATTTGCCGAGTTCACGCGCCAGCACGGGCAGCTTCTTGGGCCCGAAGAGCAGAAGCGCCAGCACAAACAAAAAGATGCTGTCGGCGAAGCTTGGCATACGAACATAGATCATACGGCCTTGGGCGGGGAGCAGGAAATTCCACCTGGGACGAGCGGGCGATGCATTGCGGACAGACAGCAAAGAAAGCGGGCGGAAAACGAAACGCTTTGCTTCCGAAGCCGTCCATTCAGCAACCGTATGCTGAGGATTGTTATGGAGCTAGAAGAACGAACGATGCGGCATGAGAAAAAGCCATGGTGTGCAGGGGTGGCCGCCATCCATGTGCGTGGGACCGGCCGGCGGGGGCAGGGAGCGGATCCACGGGCCTGGCGCGCAGCGGTTGGTACGCTGCTTTCGGCTCTGCTGCCGCTCGCTGGCTGCAACGGTTTCTTCAGCTGCGACAAGGCCAGTTGTCCCGCCACGACGACCACCACACCGACGACGAGCACGGCCGATTACGCTTATGTGGCCGAAACCAGCAGTACGGGCTCGTCGATCAGCGGATATGGCGTGGGGAGCGGTGCGTTGACTTCGGCGGGTTCGCTTGCGTTAGGGTACGTTCCCGTGGCGCTTGCCGTGGCGCCCAGTAACGGCTTTTTGTATGTGGCTTCTTCACCGGGCGCTACGAATCCGGGGATCTACCTGTATACGATCGGCTCCACGGGCGCGCTCACGGCCACTAGCAGCACCGCGGCGGCCACCGATGCAGTGGCGTCCATGGCAATCTCGCCGGACGGCAATTGGCTGTACACGATCAGCAGCACCGGCCTGTTCATGACGGAATACGCGGTCGACACGAGCACCGGCGCCCTCACCTCGAAGGGCCAGCTGCAATTCGGAACGCTCACGTCCTGCGCGCCGGGCGCAGCTCTCCCAATCAGCCAAACCTGCACGGTGACGGTGTCGCCCAAAGGCGATTACGTTGTGGCCTCGCTCGGTACCAGCGGTGATGTGGTCTTCGCATATACCAGCGCCAATGGCGTCGGCACCCTTACCTCCACCATCGCCGCGGCTACAAACGTAAGCGGTGATTTTTCCTTGGCTCTCGACGCGAATGACTATGCCTATATCGCCCGGACCAACGGATTGGCGGTGTACACGCTCGGCACAACAGATACGAATGCTGCCACGTTTACCTACGCTGCAGGTACCACTCCGCGTGGTGTGACTCTCAGCAAAAACGACGGCTACGTGTACACCGCGAACGAGGGCACCGGGACCATCTCTGCCTTCGGCATCGATGCAAACGGTTCGCTCACAACACTGACGGGTTCGCCCTATGCGGGACCGGCAAACGTAGCGGCGTTGGGCGTGGACAACACAGGCGCTTACATGATTGCGGCCGGGTATGACGGCACCGCGGGAGTGCGCTTGTACGCGATCGGCGCCACCGGCATTCTGACGCAGATTGCTGCGACAGGTTCAGGGGCGGCAACGGCGTATCCGACGCTGGTTGCCATGACACATTAAGCAGGCCACACTAGACAGGACGCCCGCAAAGAAGACACACCCTATGCGACAGCTTACGTGTGCCTTCTCTGGTGCTTGTTCGTGAGCTCGCGATTGAGCTAGTGAAAGGTCCTGTTCGCAACATGTCACTTTGCCCTACCCTTCGCCGCCCTGTCGTCTGCCTCCCGATGCGGCTTTTTAGCTCGCTTTCCAGCACCCGCCCTCTGTACCGACGCATCGCCTTCGTGGCCCTTGGCTGTCCAGGGCTCCTGCTCGGCGGATGCAATCGTGTGCGCAAGGCCGTGGTGCAAGAGGACGTGTATGTGACGGCCAAGCAGGCGTTTCTGCGTGACCGGGTAGCTGCGGTGTCCAACCGGACGGGCGAGGTGAGCAACGGCCAGAAGCTCGCCGTACTGGGACATCAGCGGCGCTTCCTGCACGTGCGTGCGCCCAATGGTCAGGAAGGCTGGATCGAAGAAAAGCTGACTGCCGATCAAGGCGTCGCCGACCAGTTCGACACCCTCCGCCAGCAGCACCTGCATGACGGCATTGTGGCTTCCGCCGTGACGCGTGATGAGGTCTATCTGCACCTGACGCCCGGGCGCGAGACGGTGCATTTTTATCGCCTGCCGGAGAACGAGTCGCTGAGCTTGCTGCTACGCGCCACGGTCCCAAAGGCAGCTCCGCCGGGGCTGGTGAGCGCTGCGGGTCATCCCTCGGCGGCGAAGCTGCCGGTACGCGATAGCGGGCCCGCGCAGACTACCCCCGATGCCGCCGCGGGCAATGCCGAAGGTACCGCTGGAGGGCCCGCACAGCCGGTGATGGAAGATTGGTGGCTGGCGCGGGACAGCAAAGGGAACACCGGTTGGGTCTATGCCCGCATGGTCGATGTCGCCGAGCCGGACACACTGGCGCGCTATGCGGAAGGGCAGCGCATCGTGGGCGCGTATGTGCTGACGCATGTGGACGATCCGGAATCGAATATCGTCAACAACGGCCAGCCCGTGACCAGCATCCCGGAGTATGTGACCGTGTTGTCGCCGTTCAAAGCCGGGCTGCCGTATGACTTCAATCAGGTGCGGGTGTTCATCTGGAACGTAAAGAAGCACCGGTATGAGACGGCGTATCGCGAGCACAACATTGCCGGGTACCTGCCCGTAAAGATCAGCATGGAAAAGGACCCGTACAACAAAGACGCGCACTTTGTGAACGCCCTGCCTACCTTCACTACGCGCGTTCTGCCTGCGGATGTGCCGCTACCTGTCCCCGACCCGGTGACCGGCCTGTTCAAGCCGGCGCGCACGCTGAATGATGCGATTCGGCTGGAAGGCAATATTTGCCGCCGCATCGCGCCGCCGAACGCGCCGCCACCGGCGCTGCTGCACCCTGATCCTGAGCCGGAAAAGAAGGATAAGACTCAGGGTCGGCACCGCGGCTGATTTTTCGCTGGTAGAAGCAGCGGATCGCGTCCACGACCGCGCTTACTTCGTCTTCGCGCAGCTCCGGGTAGATCGGCAGGGCGACAACCTCGGCCGCGGCGCGTTCTGCGACGGGAAAGTCGCCTTGCCGGTACCCGAGGAACTGCAAGCTATCCTGCTGATGCAGCGGCAAAGGGTAGTAGACCTCCGTGCTGATCCCTCGCTCGGCCAGAAAGGCCCGCAGATCGTCCCGCCGTGGCGCGCGCACGACGTACTGATGAAAGATGGGCTCGGCGCGTGGGTCAACGAAAGGCAGCACGACGCCATCGGTGGTCGAGGCTCCCGTAAGGCCGGCGGCGCGCAACTGGGTGCTGTAGAGCGTCGCCAGCTCGCGGCGGCGGGCGTTGCCGGCGGGCAAGCGCTGCAGCTTCACTTCGAGCACCGCCGCCTGGATGCCGTCCAGCCGGGAGTTCCAGCCGATCTCGTCATGGAAGTAGCGACGGCGCATGCCGTGGTTGCGCAGCGCGCGGGCGCGGTCCGCCACGGTTGCGTCGGTGGCCGTCACCATGCCGGCATCGCCGAAGGCGCTGAGGTTTTTCGTTGGATAGAAACTGAAAGCGGCGGCGTCGCCCAGCGAACCGGCCGGTCGCCTTTGCCAGCGGGCACCGAAGGCCTGAGCCGCATCCTCGATGACGAGAAGATCATGTTGCTGCGCCAAGGCCCCGAGGCCGTCCATGTTGGCGCACTGGCCGTACAGGTGCACCGGCATCAGCGCACGAACCGGATTTTTGTCCTGTTCACGCTGGCGAACCAAAACTTCGTCAACGGCGCCAGGGGCCAAATTGAAGGTTTTCTCCTCGATGTCGGCCAGAAGCGGGACCGCCCCTGCGCGCAGGATAGAGCTTGCCGTCGCAAAAAAACTGAAAGGTGTCGTGACCACTGCGTCGCCCGGTCCAATGCCCAGTGCAGCCAACGCCAGCCAGAGAGCGTCCGTTCCGCTGGCGCAACCGACGCCGGCGGTGGCGCCGCACAGGCCTGCAGCCGCCGCTTCGAAGCGCTCGGCCGCAGGTCCCAGCACAAACTGCTGCCGCGAACAAACCTCTTCGATGGCGGCCATGACCTCGTCGCGGATCAGGGCGAACTCACGGCTTAGGTCGAGCATGGGGATGGGGG
>CAXTNA010000017.1:0-14794 GCA_964245535.1 uncultured Acidobacteriaceae bacterium
GTGTGTGCCGGCGTGGGTTATAGGGCGGGCTTTCAGCCCTTGGCTTCATCACTGCACGAGGACCTAGGCCTTGCGGCCTAGGGTGGTGTTGCACGCGTCTTTGGCGCTGGGGCATTGGCTGATGCTGGTATTGCACTTGTCATCAGCTGGTGTTGCACGCGTCGTTGGCGCTGGGGCACTTGCCTTCAGGTTGAGCATGCACCGGCGCACTAGGGGAGCTCTGACGCGTCCTTTGACGAACAGAAGGCGTACCTCAGCGGCTAAAGCTGAGTAGCATTTTGCCATCTTGCGACACGGCTAAGCCGTGCCCTTCCCGTTCGATAGATAAATCGGACCTTCGCTAGAGCAGCTTGCCTTCGGCGAGGTCGTGGATCAGGGTGAGGTCGGCGGCGAGGAAGTCGAAGGAAGGCAGGTCGGCGAGGCGGCTCCAACGCATATCGAGAAAGATGCGATTCACCAGATGGCCGGTGAAGTGGTCGACGACGAAGAACTGGATCTCGATGGTGGAGCCGTTGCGATAACTGTGCCGCACGGTCGTAAGGCGCCGGCCGATGGTGGCGTCGATGCCGAGCTCTTCGTTGAGCTCGCGCGCAAGGGCAGCTTCGGCGGTTTCGCCGTGTTCGACCTTGCCGCCGGGGAACTCCCATTTCGAGCCCATGGGTTGGTCGGGCCGGCGCTGGCAAACGAGGACTTCGCGCGTTCCCGCAGTGTCGCTCGTTTCGGCCGCGCCGCGCAGGATGAGTGCGGCAACCACGTGGCGCACGGGCCGGTTGGCGGCTGAGCGGGGTTCGTCCTGTAGCTTGCGGATAGGCTGTTTCACCCCGACCCCAGTGTAGACGCTGCTCGGTAAGATGACACGTGGGCGCAGATGGCTGCTGCGTTTGCAGATGGCTGCTGTATTCGTGAACGGCTGCCGCGTTTACGCGGTGGGTGTGGTGGCGGCGGGCCAATAGATCGGCCAGCCTTCGCGGAGGCTGCGGTCCCTGAGCGCCGGTGTGGGATTGACGGGGAAGGCGCGGCGGGCGATGGCCAGCACGGCAGCATCGTGCACGGAGTTGCCGAAGACGGCATCCGGCGCCGTGACGCCGGCTTGCAGGAGTGCACGCACTTTGCCTTCATCGGTGGGCACGTCAAGGAGCTGATCGGTGATCAGGCCGTTTGTGCAGGCGACTCGTGCGGCGAGCACGCGTGTCGGCTCAATGCCGAAGCGGCGGATGCCTTCTTCAATGACCCAGTCGTTGGTGGAACTGACGGCCCAGATCGTGGTGCCGCGCGCTTGCAGTTCTGTGACGAGGGCGCGCATTTCGGGAAAGATGTGCGCTTCGATGCGTTCGCGGAAGAAGGCTGCGGCGGCTTCGCGGAGACGCTCAACCGGCAGCCCGGCGTAGACCTGCACCATTTCGCCGCAGATGATGGCTTCAGAAACCTCGCCACGGCGGTAGCCGTCGTACCGGTTTTTGAGCCACGCGCTTTTTTCCGGAGAAAGAAGACCTTCTTCGATCGTCCACCACATGAAGGAAGAGCCGGCATCACCGGACCATAGGGTGCCGTCGCAGTCGAAGACGGCGATGCGCGGCGCGAGCTCGTGCACGGCGGCAAAGAAGGCCGGGGTGGAAAGCACGTGAGCTTCTGCGGCGGCTGCAGGCGCGAAAGGTGGGGCAGAGGGCGAAGAGGACAAAGGAACTCCCGGCGCTTCTGTCAGGGAAGCGTTCCTTTGAGTAGAACAGCTTTCCGGCGCTGGGCTCAACATGAAGAACGAAAGCCCGTTCTTCCGTGGATGCAGTTCCGATGCGAGCCGTCTGCAGGTCTCTCCACTGCGCGAACGATGAAGCCGTTCCGTTCGGTCGAGATGACACAGCTATCGTCAAGCGAGAACAGCTATAAGAACCAACAACTAAGAACCAACAACTAAGAACCAATAATCAACACCAACAACCAAGAACTAAGAACTCTTGCGCGAACATTGCCGCGGGGAACACCCTTGCGTCGCGGCAACGGGGTATGCTGACAGGCGGGTTGGGTACACGATGGGTTTGTTGTTTGCGAAAGGATCTCCAACAACTGCGTTGTCGCGGGCAGAGCTCCATGCGGGTTTGCATGAGGCGCTGGCGGCGCTGGGACCGCGCCGCAAGGTGCTTGCGGTGCCGCCGGATTTTACGCGTTCTCACTCCCAGGCGGGGCTGTTGACGGAGTTCGCGTGGGACTTCTATGAAGGCCGTTTGACCGATGTGCTGCCCGCGTTGGGAACGCATAAGCCTATGTCGGATCACGAGATTGCTACGATGTTCGGCTCGGTGCCGCGTTCGCTGTTTCGGGTGCACAATTGGCGCGACGATGTGGTGACGTTGGGTGAGGTGCCGGGCAGCGTGATGGAGGAGGTCTCCGAGGGCAGGTTGCGGTTTCCGTGGCCGGCCCAGGTGAATCGGCTGCTGCGGGACGGCGGCCATGACCTGATCCTGAGCCTGGGGCAGGTGGTGCCGCACGAGGTCGTCGGCATGGCGAATGGGGTGAAGAACATCCTGATCGGCACGGGCGGGCCGCTGGGCATTCATCGGTCACACTTTTTGGGCGCGGTGTACGGCATGGAGCGCATGATGGGCCGTGTGGATACGCCGGTGCGCCGCGTTCTGCGCTATGCAAGCGAGCATTTCGCACAACGCTTGCCCCTGGTGTATGTGCAGACGGTGGTGGCGAAGGATGAGGCGGGCAGCTTGGTTGTGCGGGGATTGTTCGTCAGCGACGATGACCAGGCGTTTGAGCAGGCAGCGGCGTTGAGTTTGCAATGCAATTTTGAGCGGCTGCCGCGGGAGATCAGGAAGGCAGTGGTGTATCTCGACCCGGGCGAGTTTCGTTCGACTTGGCTCGGCAACAAGAGTGTGTACCGGACGCGCATGGCGTTGGCGGATGATGCGGAGTTGATTGTGCTGGCGCCAGGGGTGCACGAGTTTGGGGAGGATGCGGCCATCGATGCGCTCATACGGCGGTATGGCTATTGCGGCACACCGGCAGCGCTCCTCGCTGCGGAAGCGGACCCGGCGCTGGCGGCGAATCTGAGCGCGGCAGCGCACCTGATCCATGGATCGAGCGAGGGGCGGTTTACGATTCGTTACTGCCCCGGCCATCTTTCGCGGCGAGAGATCGAAGCGGTGCACTATGCCTACGGCGATCTGGAGGAGTACATGCGGCGGTACAAACCGGCGGTGCTGCGCGATGGCTGGAACTTCGTCGAGGGCGAGGAGATATTCTTTATTTCGAATCCAGGGTTGGGCCTTTGGGCGTACGAGGGGAGATTGCATGGCTGAAGAAGAGCAAACAAGCGCGGGGCCGTTAGGCTTTACGGCAGTCGTATTGATGGGCGTGACGGGCTCGGGCAAAACGACCATCGGCACACTGCTGGCCAAGCGGCTGGGCGCGATCTTTGCCGATGCGGACGATTACCATTCGGCTGCAAACAAGGAGAAGATGCATGCGGGCATTCCGCTGACGGATGAGGATCGGGCACCATGGCTGGCGACCTTGCATAGTCTGCTGAGTGACTGGGTGGAAAAGAAGCAGGAGGGTGTTTTGGCGTGTTCGGCGCTCAAGGAGGGATATCGCGATACGCTTTCTGCCGGCACCGCGCCGGGGACGATTGCGTTTGTCTGGCTGGATGGTTCGCGCGAGTTGTTTGCGGCGCGGTTGGCCACCCGGCAGCATGAGTTCATGAGTCCGGCACTGTTGGACAGCCAGATTGCGACGCTGGAACCGCCGAAAGACGCGATTCGGGTGGTAAATGGGTGTCCGCCGGATGAGGTGGTGGACGAGGTGCTTGCAAAGCTGGGTATGACGGCGAGCCATTAAGTCTCTCCTGAATTTTGTGTCTCGAAACGGATAGGCGCAGGTGCAGTTCCGAGGCCGGCAGAACTGCAAATCTCTACTCCGCCCTTCGACCACGCTCAGGGCTTCGGTCGGGATGCCCCCCTCTTATCGACCCCCCTCTTATCAGTAGGACCGCTGTGGCCCACAGCGATGCTTTGCCCTGCTATGGATGGAAAACGGCGTTTCAAGCGAAGGAACGGGCGTTCGAGCAAGACATAGGAGAGGCAAGCCGCTGCGAGCGTGATCGGGAAGCCGGCGACGAAGCGGACCAGCTGATAGGCAGAGCCGGTGCCGGCGTGCACTGCCCGATGGCCGATGGCATCAAACAGCGGCTCAAGCAGGATGTGCAATACGTAAAAGCCGTAGCTGATGCGGCCTAGAAAGCCTAGTGCGCCCACGCTGAGCAGGGCGCGCCAGCGGCCAGGTTGCAGCGCGAGTGCCAGTGACGCCGCGCAGGCGCACTCAACCGCGGGTAGCCCAAAGATCAATTGGGCGGGGTAGATGAGCACGAAAGTCCCGCACCACGCCGCGATCACGACAAAAGTGAGTGCGGAAATAATTAGGGTGAGCAGGAGGTATTGCTTGGAAAGGATCTGATCGAAGGCGTGCAGGGCAAGCGCCGCACCCAGGGCGAGACCGCCGCCGCGGGTGAGGAGAAAGGCGGACCCACCCTGCGTGGCGTGGAGCAAGGTATGCGGCGCAAAGACGAGACCGCGAAAGAGGCAGCAGATTGCGAAGACCCCAAGCGAGAGCCGGCGCGCTTGCGCTTGCGTTGTCGCGGCGAGCAGCAAAAACGGCCAGAGCAGATAGAACTGCTCTTCGACCGCAAGACTCCAAAGGTGGTGCAGCGGTAAAGGCGCGGGGTATCGGAGCGCGAGGGGTACCAGCGGTGGGATGTTTTGCAGAAATCCTGCGTAAGGCAGCAGGGGCCGGAGTTGCGCAGCGCGGGCGCCGCATATGAGAGCCAAAAGAGCGGCGGCGAGCAGTGCCGTGTAGTACAGCGGGAAGATACGCAGGGCGCGGCGCGCGTAGAAATTCCGGAGAACGTGCGGTTCGGCCAATGCAGCCCAAAGCAGACGGGTGATCAGAAAGCCGGAGAGCACGAAAAAGAGCTCGACCCCGATCCAACCGGCTTCGGTGATGTAGCCGAAGGCATGCACGAGTGGGTTAGCCGAGCGCAGGCCGCCACCATAATGAAAAAGGTAGACGAGCAGAATGGCCATGCCGCGCAGGCCGTCCAGGGCGGGGTCACGCGGTGTCGGAGGTTTGAGCTGGGGTGGAGGCGGCACTGCGGTCTAGGCTATCTTTGTTTGCACTTTTGGCAAGCGCCTGCCGCGGATAATCCACCTATGGAACTTCGATAGCAAGTTTACCGAAGTGCCCGCCCGCGGCCAGGGCGCGGTAGGCTCCGGCGGCATCGTCCATGGCAAAGATTTGATCGATTACGGGCTTGATGCGGTGTGCGCTGATGGCGACGCAAGCTTCGGCGAGAGCCGCTACGGGTCCTGTGTTGTTGCCCTGCAGGCGAAGACACTTTTCCATGATCGGGCCTACATCGATCGTCGGCTCGTGGCCTGAAAGAAATCCGATGATGAAGATGGTGCCGTTTACGGCAGCAGCTTGGATTGATTGCGGGAATGTTTCTGTACCTCCCGTTTCCAGAACAAGATCCACACCTCGACCGCCGGTTAAACGGAGTACCTCGTCTGCCCATGCAGGGGTAGAGCGGTAATTGATGGTTTCATCCACGCCGAGTCGCCGGGCACGCTCGAGCTTCTCGTCGGAGGATGAGGTGATGAGGACGCGAGCACCGGAGACTTTGGCGAACTGCAGCGCGAACAGGGACACGCCGCCGGTGCCGAGCAGCAATACCGTCGATTGCGGGCCAAGTGCAACAGACCGAACCGCTCGCCAAGCGGTGGTCGCGGCGATAGGCAGACTCGCCGCCTCCACAAAGCTGAGGTGTTCGGGGATGCGGACCAGCGCATGGGCGGGCACCACGATGTACTCGGCCAGGCTGCCGGGCAGATTGATGCCGCGGCGGTCGCCTCCGCCGGCAGTCGCCATCGCGCCGTCCTGCCAATTGACAAGGAAATGCGGGATCACCCGATCGCCTACATTCCCCTGATGAACGTCAGGACCGAGGCCGGCAATCTCGCCGGCACCGTCAGTCACCGGGATGATCGGAAATTGCGCGATGGGATATCTGCCGGTCGCCACTGCCAGATCGAGGAAGTTGAGAGAAGCGGCACGTACACGGACGAGGACCTCGCCTTTCTTCGGCTCGAGGTCGGGGTAGGTGGCGGGTTGAAATGCATCCAGCCGAGGGGCAGTCAGTTCCACTACGCGCATTGGCGTTCTCCATGCAGCGATGCATTGCAAAGCGTTGGAGTGAAGTGTACGCGATTAGGATGGCTGCCCGATGTTTCCACTACGAGGCACTTCGGGTATACAGCGGCTCGAGGTGTACGAGACATCGAGCCGCTGTTGCCTGGTTGTGGATGTACTGAGTTTGTAAGGGAACTTACTGACGGCTCATGCTGCCGGTGCCGGTATCGGCGCCGCAGGGGCCGGAGAGTGTCCAGTTTGCGACGGTGAGGGTGGATGCGTCGCTCGAGAAGGTGCCGCTCGCCGTGACGCTGTTGGTGGTATTGGGGTCGGTGTAGGTAAAAGTGAAATTGCCGCCCGTCACCGAGGTGTTCGAGATCGGAACGGTGGTGGAAAAGCAGGGGTTGTTGGGGGTTGAGGTGCCGGTCAGGGTGTAGTTGCCGTCGCCATTCGCGTCTGCGGATTGGTTCAGGGTTGCTTGCACGGTGGCGATCAGGCCGTCGCTGTCGCGGAAACTGCCCGTGTAGGAACCGGACAGGGGCATGTAGGCCTGGGCGACGGCATCGGCAGGCTTGGCAAAGGCGCAGGTGCCGCCGGCGACGTTGTAGACTGCGCCGGAAAGGGAACGTCCATCGGCAGCGAGCGTGCCGTTGATGGTGAGCGTGCCGCCGGCGACAGCGCCGGTGAGGGTGAGGGCGCCGTTTGCATCGGCGGAGCCGGCGACGGTGACGGCCGTGGTCGGCGCCACGCACGCTGAGGCGAGTTGTGCGTGCAGGATGCCAGTCACCGCCGCGGCACTGCCGGAAAGCTCGCCGGAGATGCCGGAAAGGTGAACGGCGGCCGGCGCCACGGAGCTGAACTGCCAGTTGCCGGCGATGAAAGCCGCCTTGGAGGCGGAAGCAGCAGTAGAGGTGGCTGCGGAACAGCCGGTCAGCAGCAGAGGTAAAGAGGATAGGGGGAGCAGGAATAGAGCGGCGGGGGCTAGCACTGCGCGAAGCGAGCGGGATGGCAACAGCATGGGAACTCCGGGCCTGAAAACATGGGGCTGGGTAGCTTGGGACGGGTACCCAGGCCGGGTTGTGGGGCTGGGTAGATGGACGACGATAGCGCAAGCATGACAGAGGATCGGCCGTACCGCTCTCCCTCGAAAGACGCAGAGACAAAATGCAGAAAGCATAGCGGCGTGGAGCGACTGATTCTGCAACCCCGTGCGGCCCGGCGCATCATATTGATTGACAGTAACCCACTCATATGCGAGATTGGGACAGTCAACAGGTTTCGTAAGTCTAGTCACAGATTCTGCGGTGCACACCGCAACCCAAGGACGGAAATAATGGCGAAGATTATCGGCATCGATCTCGGCACGACCAACAGCTGTGTAGCCGTGATGGAAGGTGGGGAGCCCAAGGTCATCCCCAATGAAGAGGGCGGACGCACGACGCCATCCATCGTGGCGTTTACCAAAAACGGCGATCGGCTCGTCGGACAGGTCGCGAAGCGGCAGGCCATCACCAACCCTGAAAACACGATCTATTCCATTAAGCGCTTCATGGGGCGTCGCTCGAATGAAGTGAATGACGAGATGAAGATGGTGCCCTACAAGGTGGTCTCGAAGGGCGACGGCGTGGCTGTGATGGCGCAGGGCAAGGAGTACACCCCGCCCGAGGTGTCCGCGATGATCCTGCAGAAGCTGAAGAAGGCGGCGGAAGACTACCTGGGCACGAGCGTGACCGAGGCGGTCATCACCGTTCCGGCGTACTTCAATGATGCGCAGCGGCAGGCGACCAAGGATGCCGGCCGGATTGCCGGTCTGGATGTGAAGCGCATCGTGAATGAGCCGACGGCGGCTGCCTTGGCTTATGGTTTGGACAAGGGCAAGGACGAGACCATCGCCGTCTATGATTTCGGCGGCGGAACGTTTGATGTGTCGATTCTTGAGGTCGGCGATGGCGTGATTGAGGTCAAGGCGACCAATGGCGATACGCACCTGGGCGGCGACAATCTCGACCAGCGCATTGTGGAATGGCTCATCTCGGAGTTCAAGAACGAGACGGGTCTGGACCTGACCTCGAAGGGCAATGAGATGGCACTGCAGCGGCTGAAGGATGCGGCTGAGCGTGCCAAGATTGAGCTTTCGACCGCACAGGAAACCGAAATCAATCTGCCGTTCATCACGGCGGACGCTTCCGGGCCCAAGCACCTGGTGCGGACGCTGAGCCGCGCCAAGCTGGAGTCGCTGGTCGACGATCTGCTGCAAAAGTCGGTTGGGCCGTGCAAGCAGGCGTTGAAAGATGCTGGGATCGATGCGTCCAAGATTGACGAGGTCGTGCTGGTCGGTGGACAGACCCGCATGCCGGCGATCCAGGCGCTCGTGAAGAACCTGTTCGGCAAAGAGCCGCACAAGGGTGTGAACCCGGATGAGGTGGTGGCGATCGGTGCAGCGGTGCAGGCGGGCGTGCTCGCCGGTGACGTCAAGGATCTTCTGCTGCTCGACGTGACCCCGCTTACGCTGGCGATCGAAACGATGGGCTCGGTGGCCACGCCGATGATTCCGCGCAACACAACCATTCCGACGAAGAAGACGGAGACGTTTTCGACGGCGGCCGACAACCAGAGCGAAGTCGAAGTGCATGTGACGCAGGGCGAGCGGCCGATGGCAAGCCAAAACCGCACGCTGGGCAAGTTCAAGCTGGGCGGCATCATGCCGGCTCCGCGGGGCGTGCCGCAGATTGAGGTCACCTTCGACATCGACGCCAACGGCATTCTGAACGTGACGGCGAAGGACAACGCCACGGGCAAGGACGCCAAGATCACCATCACGAGCTCTTCAGGGTTGAGCAAGGAAGAGGTCGAGCGGATGGCGAAGGAAGCCGAAGCGCACGCGGCTGAGGACAAGGAAGCCAAGGACAAGATCGAGGCACGGAACGGGCTCGATTCCATGGTCTACAACGTCGAGAAGATGCTGAAGGAGTCGGGTGAGAAGGTACAGGCGGCGGACAAGAACGATGTGGAATCGGCGCTTTCCGATGCGAAGACCACGTTGACCGGCGACCCGAGCGCGACCGAGCTGAATGCGGCGCGTGAGCGGCTGACGACGGCAAGCCACAAGCTGGCCGAAGCGGTGTACAAGAGCAACGCAGGCGGCGCGGGCGTGCCGCCCACCGATGGCGCCGGCAACGGGGCAAGCAATGGGGCGGGCACCGCGGATGGCTTTCACCATCAGCAGCAGCCCAAAGATGAGGGCGTAATCGACGCCGAATACGTCGACGCGGAGAAATAACGATCGCTGAAAACAGGGCAGGAAGAAAGGACGGCAAAGGACTTTCTTCCTGTCGAAGCGATGCGGTTCAACTTTGACCCAGCAAGCTTTCTCGGCATCGCGTAGGGGAATTTCGCGTCTAGTGATAAGGGCCAGCGACCGGGGAAAGCCGGCGATGAGCGGAGGGAACGGTGATGATCGACAAGCAATTCAAAGCGGGAACGGATCAGGCTTGGCCGCAGGCAGCACAGTGGAGCCTCGGCTTCGGTGTAGAGGGCAAAGCAGAAACGCTTTGGCGGTGTGACGCCATGCGCGGCGGCCGCGTGTACACCTCCGGTCTGTTCACGACGGAGCGGGAAGCGCAGCAGTTCGCAGCGCAGTTGCAGCAGTCCGAGCCGGACCAGACATTCAACGTAGAAGCGATCAAGGCCAACCAGATCTGGAACTAGGTTCTTGACCGTGTTCGGCAGCAACCGCGATCCTTTGGGATCGCGGTTGCTACATGTGGGTGAAGCGCGCGTAGGCGCGATGTGCAGTCGAAGGGGGAATCAGTGCCGGAAGGGAATGAGGTTCATCGTTGGGCCGAGCGCCACAATGCAGCCTTCGCGGGCCGCAAGCTGAATGTGCTTCCGGGGCCGAACCACCGTTTTCACGATGCGCATCGCGTGGATGGCAAGAAGCTGAAGCAGGTGCATGCGGTGGGCAAGCACCTGGGCTATGAGTTCGGCGACGACTTGATGTTGCATGTGCACCTGGGGCGCTTTGGGGACTGGACCGAGGGCTGCGGCAGCTTGCCGGAACCGAAGGGGGCGCTGCGGGCGGTGCTGCAGCGTGCGGGTGCCGGCAAGGTCCCGCGAAGCGAGAAGGGACAGCCGCACAACCTGCGCTGCCAGCATGATGACGGCACACAGCCGTTTCCGCCGAGCGAGGTGGAATGGTGCGAGCTGCGCGGACCCACCGATTGCAGCGTCTTCGACCGCGCGAAATGGGAAGCGCTGTTGGAGCGGCTAGGGCCCGATCCGCTAGGTGAGGACGCCAAAGGGCATGACGATCCGAAGCTGGCGTTTGAGGCGATCCTGGCGCGTAAAAAGCCGATTGCCGAGTTGCTGATGGATCAGGAAATCCTGTCCGGGGTGGGCAATATTTATCGGGCGGAAATCCTGTTTCGGCATCGCGTGAATCCGTTCACGCCCGGCGAGGCGATGGATCCCAAGGTGCTGAAGGCGATGTGGAAGGATTTGATTCCACTGCTAAAGGCCGGCATGGTGGACCGGCGCATCGTGTGTACCAAACGTACAGACCGGCCGAGCAAACAAGAGCCTGCGCTGCGTGGGGAGGAGCATTATGTGTACCGCCGGCATGGCAAGCCGTGTTTGCTTTGCGGCGAGCGCATTTTGCACCGGGATATCGCTGGACGAACGCTGTATTGGTGTCCGGTGGACCAGGGGACGACGGAGGCGGAAAATGGGCAGGCATTTGAGCATGGGGTGAGTTTGCGGGCGTCGCGGGCTGCGTTGAAGGCGAAGAAGGCGGGGGTGCTGAACGGAATGCGTTAAACGTGTTTCGTGTTACGCTGGTCGTGTGATTGCGACCTTCGCGGATGAGGAAACACGCAAGGTGTACAGGCGTGAATCAAGCCGCAGATTTGGGCCGCTTGCTCGTGTCATCCTTCGCAAACTGCTGGAGATCGACGCAGCTATTGTATTGGAAAAGCTTCGGTCGTTACCGGGCAATCGTCTTGAGGCATTGCGTGGGGATCGAGCAGGGCAGTACAGCATTCGCGTCAATCAACAGTACCGAATCTGCTTCGAATGGAGAGACGGAGATGCCTACGAGGTCGAAGTTGTCGACTACCACTGAGAAGAAGACCGCAAGAGATGCCATGAAACGTACGCCTCCCGTGCATCCGGGTGAAATGCTCCGAGAGGAGTTTCTGCGCCCGCTTAATTTGAGCGTGCATGCGCTAGCTCTTACCTTGGGAGTTCCAGCAACGCGCATCGCAGAGATTGTGCACGAACGGCGCGGGATCAGCGGCGATACGGCGCTTCGATTGGGAGAGTATTTCAGGGTTGGGCCGGAGTTCTGGATGAATCTGCAAGCCCGCTACGAGCTTGAGGTTGCACGGGATGCACGGGATGCGTCCGGAGCAAAGGCAATCTCACCGGCACCGGTAGACAAAGATGGCGTGCTTCTGGCTAGGCCGGCATAAAGAAAGGCAACGATGGGACCGACGCAACAGAAGGATTATTACGGCACGCTGGGCGTGAAAAAGGCCGCCACGGCGGAGGAGATTCGCAAAGCATTTCGTAAGTTGGCACGCAAGTATCACCCGGATGTGAATCCAGGGGATAAGAAGGCGGAAGACAAGTTCAAGGAAATCTCCGAAGCCAACGAGGTGTTGAGCGACGACAAGAAGCGCAAGATCTATGATCAGGTCGGCTTTTACTCAGACAATATCGATCCTGCGACGGCCGAGGCCTATGCTCGCGGCGGGCGTTCCAGCGGTGGCAGCGGAGCGCAAGCTGGGCGAGGGCAGGGTGTGCCGATCGACTTCGGCGGATTTGATTTTTCAAACTTCGCCGGCGGTGCCGAGGCGGGCGGCAATCGTGGGCAGGCGGAGGGCGCCGGCGGGTTTGGCTCCAGTTTCCGTGACATTTTCGGCGGTATGTTCCATGGCGGCGGCCGCCAACCGCGCGGACCACAACCCGGAACCGATCTGGAATATCAGGTCGAGATTGATTTTTGGACGGCGATCCATGGCGGGGTGACGCGTTTGGAAATCCAGCGGCAGGAGCCGTGCGGCACCTGCAAAGGCGCGGGCGCAGTGGGCAAACCCATGGATTGTCCGGAATGCCAGGGCTCAGGCAAGGTGACGCAAACGGCGGGGCGCATGAAGTTCGAGGTGCAGTGTCCGCGTTGCGGCGGCTCCGGCAAGCTGCAGGGAACGTGCCCGACGTGCGACGGCGCGGGGGTGATCACGCGACGGGAACCATTGGAATTTCGCATCAAGGCAGGCACGCGAGACGGGCAGCGGATACGGCTGGCGGGCAAAGGCAATGCGGGCACGGAAGGCGCACCGGCGGGGGATCTTTATCTCATCATCAAGGTGGGACCGCACAAGCTCTTCCGGCGTACGGGCGATGACCTGCACATCACCGTGCCGGTGACGGCGATGGAAGCGGCCCTGGGCGGACGCATCGATGTGCCGACCATCGACGGAGACGGCACGCGTCCGGGCCGGGCGCAGCTGAAGATTCCACCGGGAACACAGAGTGGGCAGAAGCTGCGCATGCGGGAAAAAGGCGCGCCGGTGGCCGCGCGCGAAGGGCAGCGGGGCGATCAGATTGTGGAGATCAGGATTGTAGTGCCCAGAGTGCAGGACGAGCGGTCCAAGGAGATTCTGCGTGAGTTGCAGCGCTTGAATCCGGAAGACCCGCGGGCAGAGATGCTGACGGAGGCTTGAGGCGAGGCAGAGGTCGAGGTCGTCGGCCGCAGGGCCCGGGAAAGGCTGCGGCTTTGCGTCCCGTACTGTGGTATGCCGCAGTTCCAGCGTTTGCAGCGCATCAAACGGAACACAGCTCGCCGGTTCCCCTTTATTCAGGTCGCCGTTGCACGTCGGTGCAGCAAAAGGCAATCGGCAAAAGCCGCTGTCCCTCGGTCCTTGTCGTGAACGCGACCGCATTGGACATGGCAGCGGAGATGGCGTGCTCCTCATCAGGGCTGTCGACCGGCAGAACGAACTCTTGACCGGTTTCCACGCCCTGCCGTGGATCGAAGCTCCGCACCGTTACATTGAATTTTTTCAAATGCATACAGCACCTTTCGCCTTTCTTATCGCGCGGACGCGAAACTGGGGCCAGGTTGGATGGAACGCCTTCGAGAGGAACGCGTGCTTTGAGCGGTTGCAGTTCCCTCCGAGGCGTGATGGTTAGGCTGGAACTTCGGCGATGTCTGCAGGCTCAACGCGTTCCCGCTCATTGCGCTTTGCCCGATACCGGATTGCCTCTTCATAGGCTTTCAGCCTGGATCGCATTACTCCGCCGAGGGGACGGTGCGCCTCCAGGGCATGCCATGGATTGAAGGACAGGCGTTCGTCTACGAAAAGCTGGCGCGCGTCCGAGTAGGAATCCTGCGGTGTGACTGTGATGCGCGCCACGGTTTGCCATGGGCTTTTCTCTTCCGGCCATTCCTTGTCCGCTATTTCGATTGGAAAATCCCTGTGCTTTTCTTCGAGATGCGGCTGATCCGGGGAAAGGGCGAGCTGAACCTTGACGTCCCAAACCGCGGTTTGGTGGCGAAAGAACTTCTGAATCAGCTCTTCTAGCGCGTTGTAGTCCGCCCCTAACTCGACGGCTTCACCGGTGAGTCTGGTCAGATTCGCGGAGCCGGGTGCGATGCCTATCTTTGCGACATGGTTTCCGTAGCGTACTGGAGCCACTGTCGAAAAGCTTTCCCCAAGAATGTGGGTGGCCGCGGCACCGATGCCCTCAAGCGTTGCGGAGGGAAGATGTACGGCCTTGAGCACCGCGTTTGTCGCTCGGGCGGCGCGTGAAACGACCTGCTTTACCCCTTCGGGTGTATCGAGGTTTTTGTCAAAGGTTTTGATCTGCTCTAGAAAGGCCTTTGGATCTGGCGCGGTGAAGGTATTCGCATTGATGCAAACGAAATCCTGCGTGGTTTCGCCGGTGTGGTTTGAAACCTTCGGCCCGTCTACCTGCAGCACCTTGATGGCGAGGCCGCGTGGACTGGACACACTGTCCGCGAGCATATCGCCTGGGTTAGTGGAGAACCGCATGATCACAGGATGCGTGCCGGCCTGGGCGAACATCCCATGGGCGAGCGGCTCCGGCAGTTGCGGCAATACCTCGAGCGTGCCCACCAGCACGCCATGCGACTTGGCATGCACGGGCCGATACGCGTGACGGTAGCGCGTCGCCATGTGGCGTGTGATGTGTTGCATCACGCGGGAAAGTTCATCAAATGTGATGTGCTCATCCGGGGCGACCGTTTCTATTTCTGGGCTGTAAGGAAGGTAGTTCAAAGCTCGTTCCATGCAATTTTCGAAGTTCTATCTCTTCGGCGTTCCCAAGCATATAGCAATTCCAGGCAAGCTTGTTGCCTTGGGAGGTTGTTGCATCCCACCTGGGTGAACGGCTTCGCGACCATTCACGCTGCTGAAAGATTGTCGGAAATGCCGGGAAGCGGGATGCCGTCAGTTCAGGGCGCTTTCGGCAGGATGTACTTGTTGGTGAAGCCGTTCAGCCATTGCAGCGTTTCCGGGAAGACGCCGGCAAAACGAGCGCCGAGCCAGGCTTGCGGTGTGATGGTGATTTCGGCGCGGCCTTGCGC
>CAXTNA010000017.1:14804-15647 GCA_964245535.1 uncultured Acidobacteriaceae bacterium
GCCTTGCGCGACGGCGGTGTAGATGCGGTTGGCAGCGTGTTCCGGTGTGGTGGCGACCCCGGGTGTTTTCGCGTAGAAGTCAAACCAGGTGCGCTCGGCGCGGGCATTGCCGAGGAAGTTGGCGTGAGCTTCGCCGCCGGTGCGCATGAGGCCTGGGCAGACGGTGGTGACACGGATGCCTTGGCCACGGAGCTCTGCGTGCAGGCCTTCGGAAAAGCCGGTGAGTGCGAATTTTGCGGCGGAATAGGGCAGCATGTGGGGGACGGCAAATTTGCCGCCAATCGATGAGATATTCACGATCGCCGCGCGACGCTTCCAGCCGGGGAGGGGTGCTTGTGCGGCCAAACGCGGCAATGCTGCCCAAGTGGTGTGCAGCGCGGCGAGGAAGTTGACGCGCAGGGTGTGTTCGAAGAGATCGGTTGTCATGGCCTCGATGGGGCCGACCTCGATGATTCCGGCATTGTTGACGAGGACATCGAGGCGGCCGAAGCGGGCGAAGGTTTCCTCGATGACGCGCCGGCATTCGGCTGGGTCTGCGAGGTCGGCGGCGACAAGATGGAAGTTCGTGGACTGGAGGTGCGGATGTGCAGCGATCAGTGCAGCTTGGGCCTGCTGTAGATCGCCCATGCTGCGTGAAACAAGCACGAGGCGCACGGGCCGCTGCGCAAAGCGTGAGGCGATCGCCCATCCCAGGCCGCGGGAGCTGCCGGTGACCAGAACGACCGCGCCTGCGGGCGGGGGCGTGGCCAACAGAGCGCGTGGAAGGGTGATGGCGGCAGCCGTGACGCCGAGGGACGCAGCGGTGAGGGCAAGAAGAGCAGAGGGGCGGCAACGCATGCCTAA
>CAXTNA010000017.1:15657-22998 GCA_964245535.1 uncultured Acidobacteriaceae bacterium
CCTAAACTTGGATGCAGATGAGATGTGGAGCTTGGTGGCAAATGGGTGGTGATCGCTGACGACAGTGGAGACTACACCGGACAGCATTGCGCAACATGCTGGCGCGCGCCGCCATGCGTGCGATCAACAAACCCAGAGTCCCTCCGGGAATGACAAAAAGAAAGAGTTTTGCTGGAAGGACAATAAGAAAGGGATGCGCCTGCACACCGGTAGGCGATTCGCTATAACAGGGACAGGAGCATGTGATGAGCAACCAGAGCAGCCTGGGCGGCAGCTTCACCTTTGCCGGATCCAACCTCACCGTCAGCCGCATGGGATACGGCGCCATGAAGCTCGCCGGCCCGATGGTCTTCGGTCCGCCGCGCGATAAAGAGGCAGCCCTCACCATCTTGCGCGAGGCGGTCGCTGCCGGGGTCAATCATATCGACACGGCCGATTTTTACGGCCCGCATGTGACGAATCAGCTCATCAAGGAAGCGCTTTACCCTTACCCGGAGTCGCTCGTTCTAGTCACCAAAGTGGGGATCAAGCGAGGACCGGACAAGAGTTGGAATCACGCCTTCTCCAGGCAGGAGATCACGGAAGCGGTACACGAGAATCTGCGCCATCTCGGCGTGGAGCGGTTAGCGATTGTGAACCTGCGCGCGCCCACGTCCGATGTGGAGCACAAGGAGTCGCTGGAAGAGCCCTGGACCGTGCTTGCCGAGTTGCAACAGAGGGGTCTGGTGCAGCACCTCGGCGTCAGCGGCATTATCCCGGAGCAGCTGCCAAGGCTGCAGGCGATTGCGCCTGTGGTGTGCGTGCAAAATGTTTTCAATATCGCTGATCGCCTGGACGACGGGTTCGTGGATGACCTGAACCGGCAGGGTATCGCTTATGTACCCTTCTTTCCGCTGGGCGGCTTCAAGCCGTTGAAGGCGGCGGCGCTGGATGCCATTGCTGCCTCGCTCGGCGCGACCTCCATGCAGGTGGCGTTGGCCTGGCTGCTGCATCGCTCGCCCAACCTCCTGCTGATCCCCGGCACTTCTTCTGTTGAGCATCTGCGCGAAAATCTGGATGCCGCCTGGTTGACGCTTCCGGTTGATGTGCAAGATCAGCTGGATAGCCTTGCCGGCGAGATCAGGTGGAAGGCGCTGCACCGCTGATACATAGGCTCTGCATCTTGCTCCGAAGATTGCAGATGCCTGCACGATAGGACGGGCTTTCAGCCCTCCATACTTTATCGGCCTGCATACCTGGGCCTTGCGGCCCAGGCTGGGATAGAGCGCGCCGTTGGCGCTTCGCAGACGCCCAGGTCGGTATAGAGCGCGCCGTTGGCGCTCGCAGATGCCCAGGCTGGTATAGAGGCGCCGTTGGCGCTTCGCAGATGCCCCAAGGCTGGTATAGGGCGCGCCGTTGGCGCTCGCAGATGCACAGCTGGTATAGAGCGCGCCAGTGGCGCTTGGCGCAGACCTTGCGATGTGCGCAAGCAGCGATTTGTGAAACTTGTAGCGGCGTGCCATGAGAGAAGCGTATTCTTTTCCTATGGCGACGAAACGTAGATCCAAAGGGGCTTACATGATCTCCGCCGTTTCGGAGATGTATGACATTCACCCGCAAACGCTGCGCTTGTATGAGCGCGAAGGTTTGCTGCGGCCTTCGCGTTCCGAAGGCAACACGCGACTTTATACGGATGATGATTTGGAGCGGCTGGAGTTCATTCTGAACCTGGCGCGGGATCTTGGGGTCAACATCGCGGGCATTGCCATTGTGCTGCAAATGCGCGAGCGCATGGAAGAGATGAATCGGCAGATGCAGGGCTTTGTGGAGTATGTGCGTACGGAGATGTTGACGCGCATGCAGCAGGCGCAGGCACAACCGGAGGCCGGGCTGATTCCGCTGCGCCGGCCGGTGGTGATGCCCTCGCGGGATGCGGTGCCGAGCAAGGTGAAGTCGAGAACGCGATAGGAGCAGAAGCTGTAAGGTTTGGCTCTGCTCCATGTTCTCCTGTAGGCGGCGGCTGCTCTGAAGCCCTGCCCCCATGCACTAGACTGAACTGAGATCGCCTGGAGCGCGGAAACGCTTCCGGCGGCTTTGTTGCCTATGCGCCTGTTTTCTCGAACGCTCTTTTGGGTGGCTGCCGTCGGTACGGCCACGTCGACGATCTATTGTGGACTGGTGGTGGTGGCTGCCGCGCGCTTCGGGGTGCGGCGCCGGCGCGAGCAGCTCGAACCGGCAAGCTATCTGCCACCGTTGAGTGTGTTGAAGCCGCTGCATGGCACAGAGCCCGGTATGGAGCGCAGTCTCGAGACGTTTTTCGAGCAGGATTATCCCGAGTTTGAGCTGTTGTTTTGCGCGCGGCAGGAGTCGGACGAAGGGTTGCAGCTGGCCCGGCGTGTGGGCGAGCGCTACCCGCAGGTGAAGGCGCGCTACTTGACATGCGGCGAGCCGAAGCCGCGCTTTCACAATGCCAAGGTGTATTCGCTGGCGAGGCTCGATGCCGCGGCCGCCCATGACGACTACATCACCAGCGATGCGGATGTGCGGGTGGAAGCAGACTACCTGCAGCGCATGGTGCAGTACCTGCGCGACCCGGCGGTGGCGCTGGCGTCGTGCGTGTATCTGGGCACGGCGCATCCGGGAGCGGGCTTTAGTTCGCAGTTGGACGCCGTGGGCAAAAGTGTGGAGATGACTTCCGGCGTGCTGGTGGCCGATATGCTCGAAGGCACGAAGTTTGCGCTGGGCGCGACCATGGCGGTCCGGCGTTCGAGCTTTGCGCAGGTGGGCGGTTTCGGGGAGCTTGGGCAGTTTTATGCGGATGATTTTGTGCTGGGCAACCGGCTTGCCATGCAAGGCCGGGGCGTGTTGCTGGCCACGCATGTGATTCGGCTGATGGTGCAGGATTCGCCCTTTCTGCTTAGCTTTCGCAACCAACTGCGCTGGATGCAAAGCACGCGGCGGTCGCGGCCCTGGGGCCATCTGGGCAGCGGGCTCACGTTTTCTGTCCCGTTCGGCCTGTTCGGCCTCGCATGGTGTTTGTTGCAGGGACGGGTGCGCTGGGGGTTGCTGTGGCTGCTGGGGACGGTGGTGAACCGATGGGTGCAGGCCACGGCGATCCTGCGGGTGCTGGGTGAACCCGCGTGGGTGAAATATGCCGCGATCTATCCGCTGCGCGATTTTCTGGGCAGCGTGTTGTGGGCGAGCAGCTATCTCGGAGAGAACTTCTACTATCGCGGCAAGGTGTACAAGCTGAAACAGGGTGGGGTGGTGGAAGCGCCGGAGGAGATTGAGGAGCGTTTGTCTTTGCCGCTGTCGATCTAGGTACGGGGGATCATAGCGATTTCTCTATCGCAATAAGGCTTTTGCGGCGTCATCCTGACCCTGAGCTTGTCGAAGGGGAAGAACCTCTGCCTTCCTCCGAAGCTTCTACCTGATCCGGGCAGAATACCAAGGTCCTTCGCTGCGCTCAGGATGACACGAAAGGAACGTACCTCTTCAGGTAAATTCGCTTTTGGGTGAGGCGGGAACGCGGATTCCCCTGGGAATGACAATACAAGAGAGAAGCTCTATGCACCCAGAGGCTACGTTGCTTAGCGCCAACGGCGCGTTCTATACCAGCCTGGGCCGCAAGGCCCAGGTATGCGGGCAAGACGGTTACTCAGGGCTGAAAGCCCGTCCTATAAAATGCTTGAGCCATAGTGCGGGCCTTCAGCCCTCAACTGCATCATGGCTTGACCTGGGCCTCGCGGCCCAGGCTGGTATAGGGCGCGCTTTCAGCGCTGAAACGTGAACGAGCGTCGTGTAAAGAAATACTTTGGTTCTGCTTGATACTGCTCTACAACTGCCGAGCCTTGCTCTTACCTGTTGGAGAGAACCGATTTTCCTCCGCTTTCGGCGAGCACGGCGACGGTGCCGAAGGGCTGCAGATCTTCTTCCCGCTCTGTGGCGTGATAGGTCAATAGAAAGATGCGTCGGGGTCCGGCCCATAGCTGATGCAGTTCGGCATCGTTGAGGAAGAGGTGCGGGGCGTCGGGCCAGAAGCTGCCGAACCAAGGGCCATTGATGCGGCCGTTGACCAGCAGGACAGGTTGTTGGGTGTAGAAGAGCAGCGTGGAGCCGGAGGTGAGTTCGCCGTCGATGGCGATGCGGTCGCCGGGTTTGCGGGCGGCGTTGACGGCTTCGGCGAGGCCCTTAGAGCCGAGGATGGGATAGAAGCGCACGAGACCCCCATGCGCTCCGAGCAGCACGGCAGTCATGGCCGCGGTGAGCAGCAGGTTGGCCGCAAAGGTGTGCCCCGCACGGCGCAGCAGGTGTGATCCCGGACCGAGAAACAGCATGCCCAGCGCGACGGCGGTGAGTGGGCCGCGGAACAGGCCCATGGCTCTGCCGGTGAGGTCGAAGACGTGGCCGAGGGAAAGGTTGTAGAGGTCGGGGTTGGAACTGAGCAAAGCGTTCAGGGTGGCCCCGGGTCGCGGCCGCGGTGCGGTGATTGCGAAGTAGCCGCACAGCAGAAAAAGGGCAAGACCCAAGGGCACAAGGAACCAGCGTGAAGCAGAAAGTGCCTGCGCCTGTTCTCGCCGATTGATCGCCTGGTCCGCTTTGGCGAGCAGGCCGCCCACCAGCAAGGCAAGCGCGGGCAGGGCAGGCAGATGGTAGTACTCCTGCCGCGAGGAGAGAGTGAAAAAGCCGAGGACAAGACCGGCCCAGACGAAGAGGGCTCGCGGTGCTTCGCTGGAATCTGGGGCTGCTTGCGTTGTCGAGAGGCTGCTGCTTGTTTTTTGAAGCTCGGCGGTTTGTTGCAGGGCGCGAATGGCGTTGGCGATCGCGGCGGGAAGAAAGCCGGTCCAGGGTAGCAACCAAAGCAGCAGCAACATCCAGAAGACAGGAACGGGGACCTGGCCGTAATCGTGTGGAATGCGGCGTTGTAGAAAGCGTGCGATGTGCTCGTTGTAGAGGTAAAACCAGGCCCAACCGGCGCGTGCCGGCAGGCCTGCGCCGGTGGGCATGGGGACGGGCGGATTGCGCAGCGCGGCGAGGATGTGCCAAGGTGCGGCAATGGCTGCGAACACGAGGGTCGCGCCGGCGAGATGCAGCTTGCGCAGCGCGCGGAAGTGGCGTGTCCACAGCAGATAGAGGAGCGAAACGCCGAGTGGAAAGACAAGCCCAATGAGACCCTTCGTAAGCACGTTCAACGCGGTCGCGGCAGCAAAGCCTGCCATGGGCCACAAAGCGGAACCCCCGTTGCGAATACGCTCCAGGGCAAGCAGGAACAGATGCACGGCAAGGGTCATCCAAAGCGCGACCAGGATATCCGGGATGTAGAAACGGGTATAAAGGTACGGGCCGATGGCAACGCTCGTGGCGAGTGCGGCGTAAAGGCCGCCGCGGTCCGGTGCATGCGATGGCGATGCCGACGCGAAGAGCCGGATGCCGAGCGCATAGATCGCGAGTAGAAGTAGAAGCACGCCTAGAGCGAGCGGCAGGCGGGCGGCCCAGTCGTGCACGCCGAAGAGGCGCATGGAGGCGGCGGCCATCCAGTACATGAGTGGGGGTTTATCGAAGAAGCGGATGCCGTCGATGGTGGGCGTGACGAAGTCGTGTCGCACAAGCATTTCGCGGGCGATTTCGGTGTAGACGGAGTCGACGTCGTCGAGCAAACCCGGCGAGAAAAGGCCGCCGAACTGCAGCACGAGCCACGGCACGAAGATCAGGAGCAGGGACGAGGGACGCCAGCGCCGCATGGGGGGCGCAGGGGTCGGGTGTGCCGGGAACGGTGCGCGCTCGGTCTGAAGCGATGGGGTGCTATGCATGAGGAGTTACAGGTGTGGGCCGTGCGTAGCTGGGATTGAGATGGGTGCCGGAGGGGAAGGGGCAAGAGGGCGATCGGTGTAGAGCGCTTTGCCCGCGCTTCCTTGCAAGGCGATGAGTTTGGGCCCAAGCAGCTGTAGGACCTCGGCGTGGTGTTCCAAAGGCACGAAGAGGATTTTGCGTGGGCCGTGGCCCCAAGCGGACTGCAGTTGCTCGTGCGTGAGAAAGACCGGCGGCGCATCGGGAAAGGTGCTGCCGAAGAGCATGGAGGTGCTGCGGCCGTCAACCAACAAAACGCGGCGACCGAGATAGAAGGGGATGGAAGAGCCGAGCGCCTGATCGCCGTAGAGCAGAACGGTGCTGTTTGCTTCGACGGCGCCGGTCTGTTCGAGATGTTGCACAGTGGCGACTAGCTTTTGTGAAGAAAGCAGCGTGCCGAATCGCAGGAGGGCGATATGGGCGGCCACCAGGAAGGCTGTGCTGGTGAGGACAAGCGCAAGCGTGGCGGCGCGATCTCGTCTGCGCCGGCGCAGAACAAAGCTAAGGCCCGGGCCGAAACCGAAGGCAAGCGCGGCAAGCAGGGCGGGCAGGCGCAGGGCGGAAAACGAGGCTGTGGTGAGATCGAAGAAGTGGGACATCGACAGGGTGTAGTCGCCGACGCCGCGATGTGCGAGCAGATCACCGACGTCAGCGAGAGCTGGCAGGCGGCGGCTGCTCCATAGGCCGAACGCGAGGGCGCCGGCGAGCAGGAGACCGATGCCGGCGAGGGTGCCTTGACTGATGAGCACAAGGCGGCGCAGGCGAGAATCAGGCTGTTCCTCAAAGCCTGCCAGGGCGGCTGCTGTGAGTAGTAGTAACGGAAGATAGACCGGAAAGGTGTAGTACTCCTGATTGGTAGAAAAGCTGAAAAAGAGCAGTACGAGGGCCGAAAAGAGCAGGAGCAGGAACACGGAGCGTTCCCGAAAGGAACGTTGCTCGACCGGTTGCGTGGGAAAGAAGCGGCGGCGGCGGTGCCAGATTTCAACTGCCAGGAGCGGCGCGAACACGCTCCACGGAAATAGCCAGACCAGATGCAGCGACCAATAAAGTGCGGCGGGCAATTTGTTGTAGTCCGGAGGCGAGCGGCGGCCCAAAAAGCGAAGCACGTGCTCGTTGATGAAGTAAAACCAGAAAAAGCCGTGGCCGTCGGCGCCGCCGCGATTGCGCAAGCCGGCGAGCACGTGCCAGGGCGCGGCGACCAGCAGCAGGGCACCCGTGCCGAGCGCCGGATGCAGCCTTCGCCAATGACGGCCCTCGCCGGAAAGCAGAAGGTACAGCAGCGCTGTGCCCAGCACGAAGACAAGTGCGATGAAGCCCTTGGTGAGCACGGCGAATGCCAACGCCAACCACGCAGCCAAAGCCCAGGGGCGGCTGTGTGGGGCGGGAAGATTTAAGGCTCGCAAGAAGGCGTACAGCGCAAAGGCGAGCAGAAAAGAAAGCAGTGCTTCCGGGATGAAGATGCGGGTGAACAGGAAAGCACCCGCGGCGGTGAGCATGAAAAGGGCGGCGTAGAAG
>CAXTNA010000018.1:0-16949 GCA_964245535.1 uncultured Acidobacteriaceae bacterium
GTGAGGGCTACCCATGTGCAGGATATACAGATGGGGTTCCCTGGCGCTGGGAAAGACTGCAGGTCTCTCCACTGCGCAGGACGATAGAACTGTCCTGCTCCGGTCGAGATGACATGACCTTGGTTGCGCGCGGCTAGAACACGGTCGAGATGACACGATTTTGGTTGCTCGGCTAGAACACGGTTGAGATGACACGATTTTGGGGAGTGCGAAGAACCTGCAACCTCCAGCTGCGTGAACGCAGATTCCCTGCGGGAATGACAAAAAGAAGAACAAAGGCGCCTGTACGGCCGTAGGGTCTCTGCTTTTAAAGCACGTATTGGCTGCGTAGCCGGGCCGTAGCGCGCTACCGTAAAAGCCCAGAGAAATGCCTTTCTTCACCGGCGGCGGTACTCGTTTCGGATATAACCGCGACAGATAAGCCGTACCCCATCGAGGATTTTATGAAGCGTTTTTTTGGCGTTTTTGCGTTTGTCTGTGCCCTGCTTTCGGTTTCGGTGATGGAGACGGCTGCCCAAACGGCGTCGCTTGCGCCTTCGCGGCGTGTGGTGATCAACCTGGGCCAGACTGCCTGGCAGTACCTGAAGGACACCGACCCGGCGAATGCACATACGCCCGGCTTTGATGATTCGGGCTGGCAATCGGTGGGCGTGCCGACCTCGGCGGACATGGCGGACACGTTCATCAATACCGAGTCGGGCGGCGGTGCGGGCTACCTGAGCGGATCGGTGATCTGGTATCGGCACCACTTCAAGCTTGACAACCAGTATGCCGACCGCAAGGTGGTGGTGGAGTTTGAAGGCGCGCATACCGGGGTGCAGGTGTATCTCAACGGCACCTTTCTGCCCGGCAACAGTGCGATCAATCCGCAGGCGACGCATGTGGTGGGCTTTGTGCCGTTTGCCGTCGACCTGACGCCGTATCTGAAGTTCAACGGCGCCGATAACGTGCTCGCGGTGCGGGTGGCCAAGAACGCGAACTGGTTCGAGGACCCGAATTTTTCCGAGGGCTTTCGTTTTGGCCAATCGGACTCCGGCCTTTTTCGTCCGGTGGTGATGTATCTCACGGATAAGGTGTACATCCCGCGCAACACCTATGCCGGGCTGGGGACCTGGGGCACGTATGTCGCGACCACGAGCGCCAGCAGCACGCAGGCGACCGTGCGCGTGCAGACCAATGTGGTGAATGAGGGCACGGGCGCGCAGCCGGTGACGTTGACGACGCAGATCGTGGATGCGAGCGGCAATGTGGTGGCGACGGCGCAAAGTGCGCAGACGGTGCCGGCCAGCGCCACGCTTGCGAGTGGTGCACAGGGTCTGGTGCCGCAGCTGTTCGACCAGACGCTCACGGTGAACAATCCGACGCTCTGGTACCCAAACAACAGCACCGACGGCAAGCCCTACCTGTACAAGGTGCTGCATACCGTAAGCGTGAACGGCGCGGTGATTGATGCGGTGCAGAGCCCGCTGGGCATTCGGACGATCACGTGGGACAAGGACCTGCCGTACTTTAACGGCAAGCCGCAGTATCTTTGGGGCGCATCGGGGCGGTATGACTATCCGGCGCTCGATACTTCCGTGCCGGAAGAGCAGCAGTGGCGCGATCTGCAGCAGCTGGCGGCGGCGGGCGGCAACCTGTGGCGGCCGGGGCACTCGAGCACGAGTGAAGAGTTTGTGAACGCGGCGGATGCCTATGGCGTGATGATCGTGCAGCCTTCGGGCGATGGGGAAAACGGGTTTGCCTATCCGTGCGATCCCACCTGCGATAAAGGGACGCTGAAGCAGGAACTGCATCGCGACATGATCCTTCGCGACCGCAATCATCCGTCGATCTTGGCGTGGGAGGCCGATAACGGCATCACGGATACACCCTTCGCGGTTGGCTTGCATGCGATTGCCAACCAGTGGGATTTCCTGACGCCGCGCGTGCAGGCGGACCGCACGCCGAACTCGGCCAACGGCGACATTTTGGGCTGCACGCTGGAAGGTTGCGAGGTGCTGGTGAAGCAGGAGTACCCCAACAATCCGGCGTGGGGTGCGGAGTATTGGGGCACGGGCAGCGCGCGCGGGGCGTGGGATTCCGAGCTGGCCTTTGCCTCGCCTTTCCTCGACAACTGGCGCAAGGGGCGGAAGGCCAATGCGTTCGGCATGGCGCAGTGGTATTTTGCCGATACGCCGGGGGAATCGAGCAACTTTATCGAGGGCACGGTGCACACGATCGTCCGTTCGCTGGGCGCGTCGATGGTGGACCAGAACCGCTTTCCCAAGCTGCTCTACTACATCTATCAGGCCGCTTGGACGCCTTACGCGATCCGGCCGGTGGTGGCGCTGGCGCACCATTGGAACCGCACGGGCGCGGTGCAGGTGAACGCGTTTTCGAACTGCCCGGCTGTGCGCTTGTTGCTGAACGGCGTGGCGCAGGGGACCGATCAGGTGCCCAATCCGTGGACCTCGGACACGAGCGCCAACCTGACGCAGAACACGACCGCCATGCCGTTCCAGGTGAGCTGGAATGTGAACTGGGCAGCAGGCACGTTGAAGGCGGAGTGCCTGGATGCGGGGCGTGATGTCGTGGTGTGGAACAACCAGCCGGTCGTGGATCAGAAGACGACTGCCGGCAACCCGGATCATGTCGAGCTGGATGTGGTGCCGGAGCTGACCAAGCCTGACGGCACGGCGTTTGCCATCACCGCGAACGGCACCGATGCGGCTTTTGTGGTTGCGAAAGTGGTGGATGCGGCCGGAGTGGTGGTGCCGACCGCGACCAACAACATTACCTTTGCCGTGAGCGGCCCGGGCACCTACCTGGGCGGTACGGAGCAGACGGTGACTCCCGGGCAGCCGCTCGGGTACCACTCGCCCGGGGATCATGAGCTCGCCGCGGAAGGCGGGCTGACGAAGGTGGTCGTGCGCAGCCAGTTTGCCGCGGGCACGGTGACGGTTTCGGCAACCTCGCCCGGGCTTGGCAGTGGCACGGCGACGTTTACGGTGAGCAACGTCGTTGATACCAACCCGACGGCGACGACGCCGGAGATCATCGCCGAGCCGGTCGATACCGCGGTGACCGCGGGGCAGCCTGCGCACTTCAGCGTGGCGGCTTCGGGTGCGCCGACGCTGGCGTTCCAGTGGCAGCGCAACGGTGCGGCGATCCCCGGCGCGACAGCTTCGGCCTATACGAGCCCGGCGACGACTTCGGCGGATACCGGTGCG
Source organism: uncultured Acidobacteriaceae bacterium (assembly GCA_964245535.1). GTDB lineage: Bacteria > Acidobacteriota > Terriglobia > Terriglobales > Acidobacteriaceae > Granulicella. The sequence continues at coordinate 3,210 of CAXTNA010000018.1, forward strand.
GTGTATAGCGTTGTGGTGAGCAACGCGCTCGGGAGTGCGCCGTCAAATCCGGCGAAGCTGACCGTGGTTGCGCCGGCCGCCGTGACCATTACCGCACAGCCGCAGGCGCAGACCGCGTTTGCGTACCAGACCGCGCAGTTCGCGGTCACGGCGACGGGGTCGCCCGCGCTCAGCTATCAGTGGTTGCGTAATGGGGCGGTGATTCCGGGCGCCACGGCGTCGACCTATACGACACCGGTGCTCGGCGTGGCGGACTCCGGAGCGGCGTTTTCCGTCACGGTGACGAACCCGGTCAACGCGGTCACCTCCGCTTCCGCAGCGCTCACGGTGAATGCGCCGGTCGGCCCGGCGATCGTCACGGCACCGGTCGCCGCGAGCGTGGCGCCCGGCCAGCAGGCTGTCTTTGGTGTGGTTGTTTCGGGTTCGGCGCCGATCCGGTATCAGTGGCAGAAGGATGGCGTCGATGTGGGCACCAACAGCGCCACGCTGACGATCGCCTCGGTCGGCAACAGCGATCTCGGCAATTACACGGTAACGGCGAGCAATGCCGCGGGAACGGTGACCAGCACACCGGTGGCTTTGGCGTTGGCGCCGCCGGGATTTGACCTTGCGCTGGGCAAAGCTGCGGTGGCGTCGAGCTATCAGGACCCGATCGGCATGCCGGCCGGCGCGGCGTTTGACGGCAACCTGACTACCCGATGGGGCTCCGATTATTCGAATGCCGCGGCTGCCGGTACGCAGTGGCTGCAGGTTGATCTGGGTGCGGTGATGACGTTTAACCGCGTGATTCTGCACTGGGATCCGGCGTACGCTTCGGCGTACCAGATTCAGGTTTCCAACGACGCTACGACCTGGACGAAGGCGTATGAGCAGGACAATGGCGTCGGCGGCGTGGAGGATTTCAGCTTTCCCACGGTGCAGGCGCGCTATGTGCGCATGTACGGGACGACGCGCGGCACGCAGTACGGGTACTCGCTCGATGAGTTTGCGATCTACAACTCGGCCAACTGCGGAGGGGCGACGGAGCGCTACACCGTCAATGCCGGCAACAATACGGTGCTCGACAACCTGAGCGGACTGACGTGGATGCGGGCGGAGTACACCTTAACCGCCGCAGGTTCGCAGCTTACCCAATCGCTCGCAGCGGCGTATTGCCAAAGCAACAACATGCGGCTGCCCACCGAGGATGAGGCGCTCGCGATCAGCGGGACGAGTGCGTCTACCTGTGCGTTTCCGGCGCCGTGGCACACGTGGAGCTCGACCGATTACGCCACCGATGCGACCTACGCGTGGACGGTCGATTCCACCGGCAATGCGGTGATCGGCATCAAGAACAATCTGCCGGGCTGGGCGTTGTGCACAGCCGGTGCGACGGCGGTAGCCCCGGTCATCACCACGCAACCGGCGCCGACGACGGTGGCCGCGGGACAATCGGCGCAGTTCAATGTGGCGGCCAGCGGCGGCATGCCGATCACCTTTGAATGGATGAAGAACGGCACGCCTGTCGCGCTGACGGGGGTGCCCGTCTATACGACACCCGTGACGGCGGCGACCGATAATGGCGCGCTGTTTTCCGTGCTCGTTACCGGCAGCAACGGTCTGCGGTCTACCAGCAGCACCGCTCCCCTGACGATCAACGGCACGGTGACGCCGACCCCCACGCCGCCTGGAACCAATCCGCCCACAACGCCGAGCCCCAGCGGCCCGGCGCCCACCGGGCCCAACCTCGCGCTGGACATGCCGGCCACGGCCAGCAGCACGGAAAATGCCGGCTATCTCGGTGCCGCGAACGCCGTGGACGGCAGCCTGACGACGCGCTGGGGTTCCGATTTCAGCAATGCGGCGACGGCGAACACGCAGTGGTTGCAGGTCGATCTCGGCGCAAGCAAGGCGATCGGTCAGATGGTGCTGAGCTGGGAAGCGGCTTACGGCAAGGCTTACCAGATTCAGGTCTCCGACGACGCGCAAACCTGGACCACCGCCTACACGCAAAGCAGCGGGCAGGGCGGCACGGAGAACTTCACCTTTCCAGGGGTGACGGGGCGTTACGTTCGGCTGTACGCTACGGCGCGCGGGACGGGGTACGGCTACTCGCTGTATGAGTTTGCCGTGGACGCGCCGGTGCTGCCGACGATCACAACGCAACCGGCCAGCGTGACCGCGGTTGCGGGCAGCACGGCGCAGTTCGCGGTCGTGGCGGGTGGCACCGGGCCGTTTGCTTACCAGTGGCGGCGCAATGGTGTCACGGTCTCCGGGGCGACTGCGGCGAGCTACACCACCGCGGCGCTCTCGTCAGCGGACAATGGGGGCTCGTATACCGTGGTGATCTCGAACGCGGGCGGCTCGGTGACGTCGAGCGCTGCCGTGCTTTCGGTGGCAGCGGCCACGGCGGGCATGACCAACCTGGCGTTGAACCGCCCGGCGACTTCGAGCGCCAATGAGGGAGCCGGGTATGCCCCGGGCAATGCAGTGGATGGCAATCTGTCGACGCGCTGGTCTTCAGCCTTCGTCGATCCGTCCTGGATCGCGGTGGACCTGGGCTCGCCGCTGGTCGTGAGCAAGGTCGTGCTGCGGTGGGAGGCAGCCTACGGCAAGGCGTACACGATCCAGGTCTCAAGCGATGGGCAGACCTGGACCACGGCCTACACGCAAACGGCGGGCAATGGCGGTACGGAGACGCTGACCTTTCCCGCTGTGGTCGGGCGCTACGTTCGGATGTACGGCACGGCGCGCGGCACCGGCTACGGCTATTCGCTGTACGAATTTGAGGTGTACGGGGCCGATGTACCGTCCATCACGACGCAGCCGATGAGCCAGACGGTAGCTGTGGGCGCAACGGCCAGCTTGGGCGTAATGGCGGGTGGCACCGGTCCGTTTACCTACCAGTGGCTGAAGAACGGTGTGACGATCTCCGGGGCGATGGCGGCCAGCTACACGACGCCGGTGCTGGCGGCTGCCGATAGCGGCAGCAGCTATACCGTTGCTGTCACAAATGCGAGCGGCACGGTGACGTCGACAGCGGCCATCGTCACCGTCGGCAGTGCAGGGTACACCATCTATCCCGGCTTTCTGGGCACCGATCTGAACAACAACACGAACGGCGCCTGGAGCGATGCCCAGATCTACGTAACGGTGATCGGCATCGATCCGGCTACGGGTGTGTTTGCGACGGTGAAGCCGGATGGCACGATGACCGATGTCGCGGTCGCTGACAACACCGCGGCGGGCCACCTGACCAAGAACGGCCAGAGCTACCCCAACTACAGCTTTACGCTTGCGCAAAGCAAGCTGCTGAAGCTGCCGCAGATGAGTTCGGGGCGCGTGTTTGTCTCGATGGGCGAACCGGTATATCTGAAGGTGCTTGCGGACGCGAACGGCCATCTGGGCTATGCCGGACCGAACCCGCAGAACGGCAGCGATCCCAACACCAACGTGCACTTCGACTGGTACGAGTTCACCTACAACGCCAATGGCGTGTACATCAACACAACGCAGGTGGATGAGTTCGGTCTGCCGCTGTTGCTCGATGTGTGGGGGGCAGGCGGCAGCTTCCATCAGCAGACCGGCATCACGGAATCGATCGCGCAGATCGACGGGGAGTTTGCCAATGAGGTGCCGGCAGCATTTCAGCCGACGCCGGTCTCCAACCTGCGCATCTTTTCGCCGGCGAAGCTGACCTTCGGTGCGGGTGGCGCGAACGGCAGCTACTTCGACAGCTATATTTCCAGCGTTTGGAGCCAATACAGCACCACGCCGCTGGTGGTGAACCTGTTCGGTTCGCGCCGGTTCAGCGGCACCACCGCCGGATCGACCTTTACGTTTCAAGAGGTGAACCTGAACAACGGGGCCTATGTGGGCAACACGTACACGATCGCCAAACCGTCGACCCAGGATGTGCTGCTGTGCGCGGGCACGATGGCCTCGGGCAATGCGAACAACGCCGACATCAACGCCGTGGAGTTGCAGTTGGAGGCGCAGATGTGCGCGGCGTTCAACCGGCACGCCATGGCGGATGTGACCACATGGGCCACGCCGTCCGCTTGGTACAGTGCGCCGCCGGCAAACTTTTATGCGCAGTTCTGGCATAAACATGCGGTCGGCGGGTTGGCGTATGGCTTTGCCTATGACGATGTGTCCGGCCAAAGCTCCACGATCACCACTGGAAAGCCGGAGCATATGGCGTTCGGGATCGGGTGGTGAGCGCTGTCCTCCCCTGACGGGGTTTAAGGTGGTAGGGTGTGCCGTGGGCGAATGGCGTGCGGCGCACCTACCAGTGGCGACCATGATGGGAGGCGGAGCGATGAAGCAGGGGTTTAAGGCGGCTGCGAGCGGTGTGTTTGCGATGGCGCTTGCTCTGGGGGCGGTGCCTACGGCGTCTGCGCAAACCGTGACCGCCGTGCCGACGCTCGATCTCAATCAGTTCACGGGCACATGGTACGTGATTGCGCAGTACCCGGCCGCCAAGCCGAAGAAACAGTGCGCCCACGATGCCAAGGTGCTTTATGCGCTGGATGACAAGAAGAACTCCTTTCAGATGGGCAGCTTTTGTCGCTTGCAAACCGGCAAGCTGGGCGAAGTCGACGCGAAGGGAACCATGGACAAGGCGGGCGACGGCAAGCTGCGGTTGAGCCGCCTGGTTTTTCTGCACACGCCACACTGGGTGTTGGCGACCGGGCCTGGCTACAGCTGGGCGCTGGTCGGCAACCCGAATCGCAAGACGCTGACCGTGCTTTCGCGGTCGATGGAGATGGAGCCCGGTACCTTGGCTGAGGTGGAGAGCAAGGCCGCGGCGCAGGGCTACGATGCGGCGAAGCTGATTCGTATTCCGCAAACGCCTTCCACCATGTAGGCGTCGTGCGCCGTGGCGTCATTAGGGCAGCAATCCTGTGGGTGTAGTTGCAATGCAAGCCAAACTGCAGGTCTCCGCTGCGCAGACGAGGGAACCGTCTGCTTCGGTCGTCGAGATGACGTCGTATGGATCGATGCAAGTTGCTTTGGAGCTTCACCCCTATCGGTGTAGCCCTGACCTTTGCGTCGGGCTTTCAGCCCTTTGTCGTCTTCTTGCCTTTTCCTGGGGCTTCGCTCCAGGCTATGATGGGCCGGGCCTTCAGCCCGAAAAGCGAGAGCTAAACTTGAAGGAACAGCTCTAAACAGAATGGGCGGCAGATACGATCCGCCGCCCCATTGTGTGTTTTTGTTGTGGCTGCTGCTTACGGGTAGCTCACGACGGGCTGTAGCTGATCCGCGTCGGTTTTGTTCGAAATGTTGCCGGTGTTGTTGATGACGTGTGTAATTTGACCGCTGCCGGTCGGGGAAAGAAAGACCGTGCCGACATCGGTGACCGAAACGCCCGGCACAGCCGGTACGGTCACGGCATTGTCTTCGACGATGTTGATGCCAAGGTCGAAGAACGAGTAGATGCCGAGGCCGTAGGCGGTGTGGGTCGTTACGTTGTTGGCGACGACGTAGGATGGGTAGCCGTTGGCGTTGCCGTCCATCCAGGCAGCTTGGCTGGGTGGATCGTAGGGCAACTCGCTTTGGTAGAAGATGGTTGTGCCGCCGTTGCCGTTCCACTGCACCTGCGACTTTTGGTAGTGCTCGACGGCCAGGCCGAGCGCCGTGACGTTGTCGCCGTTGACCACGAGACCGTGATCGGCGATGTTCTGCGTCCAGCCCACCCCGGTGCCGTGGTCGGCGCGCCAAGCCCAGATGTCGTCAAGGATGACCTCGCTGCTGTTGACCACGAGGCTGTTGAGCGCGCTGCCCGCGGTGGCGCCGCCGATGCGGAAGAAGACATCGCTGAGTGTCACGGGGTTATTAGCGTTGTGGACGGCGGTCATCGCGTTGCTATCGCCGACACGCAGGAGCGCGGGGGAGGTGATCGGCCCGGCGTCGACGACGAGGCCCGCCACCTGCACCCCACTCACGTTGCCGATGGTCAGCGCGGCATCGCCGGTTTGCGGCACCAGCGTGGCATAACCCATGCCGAGCACGACGGTGTCCGGCTGCGTAACGTGGATGGGCTGATTAAGTTTGTAAATGCCGGGCGTCAGGATTAAATTAAGGCCGGCGTTGAGCGCTTCATTGATCTGCGGCACGGGCGTGGTCGGGAAGGCGATAAGGAAACGGCCGATCGGGATGGAGCGGCCGAGTGCCGCGCCGGTCGTCCATGTGGGGCCGGTTGCATTGTGCTTCACGGCCGGCGCGAAGACGTTGTAATTGCCCTTGATGTCGACGTAGAGGAAAGGCTTTTCACGGCTCGCGGGCGTGGCGGCGACCACGGTCTCGGGTGGGTTGGGGTAGGTCGGCGCCGGTGCGCCTTCGACGCCGGAAAATACCATGTTCCAAACGCCGCCGTTCCAGGAACCGAAGCTGCTGTTGCGGGAAAAGAACTGCTGCTGCGAGCACGGGCTGACACTGCCGGTAACGACGAGGTCGCTGATGAAGCCGCCGCTCGCATTGCCGCAATAGGAGTCGGTCAGCTCGAGCGAGCCGTTGATCTCCAGGCGACGCAACGGCGCGCCCTGCGAAACGCCCCATTGCAGCGTGTTGGGCGGTGCGTTTTGCGCGCTGTCGGTGACAGGGAGGAAGGCCATGTTCTCAAGCGAACGCCAAAAGGTGTCGGTGAGGTTGGTGCCGGGGAAGTACGAGCTGGTGGTGCCGTAATTCGGCGTGATGAAGCCGTTGACGGTGACGCCCCCGGGCGTTTCGCCCAGGCCGGCGATGGATTCGTAGTAGCCGATGGGCGCTTGGACATCATAGGTGCCGGGCTTGAAGAGCACGGCATAACGGTTCGTGCTGAACTGGGCTTCGTTCGAAAGCGAGGTGAGGGTGGTCTGGATCTGCGTCGTCGTCATGTTTTGATCCATGATGTAGACGTTGGGACCGAAGTTCGGTGCGGCTTTGCTTGGGGTCTTCTGGGCGAGGGCGGCTGTGCTGAACGCACTGCAGGCGGCGAGCAGGGTGGCGTAAGTCGAGAAGGATCGTGCCGCCGGCGCGGGGCGCAAGAAGAAGGGGAGCCTGTTCAAGGGGTGTCCTTTGTGTTGCGGATGTTCTACGATGCTGATTTTGGAGCGTCGCCGACTATAGGGTGTCGTTCGAACCATTGTCAATGGGCGCCTGCCCGGCTAGCATGCGGCGCTGCCGCTCACGCGCGGCTGGCGAACTCCCGTGTTTCGGTGGTGATCTTGACCAGTTCACCTTCCTTGATGAACAGGGGCACGCGGACTTCCAAGCCGGTCTCTAGGCGGGCCGTTTTGGTGACGCTGCCGCTGGAAGAGTCGCCGCGCACGCCCGGTTCCGTGTAGGCCACCTTGAGTTCAACAAAGATCGGCAGTTGCAGGCCGATGGGGTTGCCGTTGTACTTGTGCAGTTGCAGGGCGCTGCCCTCGATGAGCAATTGCAAGGCGTCGCCAATGCGGTCTTCGGTCAGCGTGAGGGTCTCGTAGCTTTCGCCATCAAGGAAGTATGAGCCGTTCGCGTCGCTGTAAAGATAGGTCGCGGGCACAAGTTCAAGGTCGGGCTCTTTGAATTTGTCTGAGGCTTTGTAGGTTTTTTCGAAGACGGCATCGGTGAGCAGGTTGCGCATCTTGAGCCGCACGAGCGTTTGCCCGCCGCGCGCGGTGGGTGTGCTGATGTCTGACTCCATGCAGACGTACGGTGTATTTTCGAATTCGAAGAGCGTTTTGCGTTTTACGTTGATTGCTTCGATCAGTGCAGCCATGCATGTCCTCAGCGATTTCTTCAGCTATATCTTCATCGGCGGTTCGCGTCGCGCATGCCGGCAAGCAGGACGCAAACGGTCAGCGTTGTCTTCTGAAGTATAGGGGAGGCCGCAAGGGATTCGGCAACAACGAACCGCATGCACGTTGCGCGGTGAGGCATAATCAACTTGCCCGCCAAACATGAGGTCTTATGAAGATTTCGCGCTTCCCGCTCCGTTTTTTGAAGGTACTCTTCGGATGGTTGATGGCTGCTACGTGCCTGCACGCACAAACGCCAGGCACGCCGGTACGCGTGGCGATTGTGGAACCGGACACCGCGCTCGCAAAGCGGTATGCCGATCACTTCCATCTTGAGAAACAGCTCTTTTATACGGACCTGGAGCAGATGCTGACCAAGCAGCATCCGGATGCCGTGCTGGTGTACACGACGATCCTCGATCATCGCAGGGTGATTGAGGCCGCGGCGAGCCATGGGGCTTCGTCGATGGTCGAAAAGCCGTTATCGACGACGCTTGACGATGCGCTCGCGATCCGCCGCGCCGCTCGCGCACACCATGTACAGGTGTTGGTGAACTACGAGACGACCTGGTATGCGAGCAATGCCGAAGCCTTGCATGAGGTGCAAGCGGGCAAGCTCGGCCAGGTGCGCAAGGTGGTGGTGCACGATGGGCATGAGGGACCAAAGGAGATCGGCGTCGGCCCCGAGTGGCTGCCGTGGCTGACCGATCCCAAGCAGAACGGCGCGGGTGCGCTGTTTGATTTCGGCTGCTACGGCGCCGACCTGATGACGGTGTTGATGCATGGTGCGACGCCGCTGAGCGTGACTGCAGTGGCGCAAACCGACAAGCCCGCGATCTACCCGCAGGTGGACGATGATGCAACGGTGATTCTGCGCTACCCGGGCGTACAGGCCGTGCTGATGCCCTCATGGAACTGGAGCTTTGCCCGCAAGGATATGGAGGTTTACGGCGATGGCGGCTCGTTGATCACTGTGGGTCCCGGCGCGGTCCTGGTGCGGTATCGCGGGGAAGGGAAGGCGGCAGAACACGATGCGCCTGCCCTGCCGCCGGAGCAGGCGAGCTCGTTGGGGTATCTTGCGGCGGTGCTGCATGGGCAGGTGCCGGCGAAGGGTGATTTGTCGGCGCTCGATACGAACATGGTAGTGATGCAGATTCTGAGCGCGGCGCGGGAGTCGGCGCAGACGGGGCGCACGGTGGCGTTGAAGCCGTTGCCGTGAGGGCTGAAGCTTGCTGATGCGTATGCAAGCAAAGGCTTTTCAGTTCTTATGCAGTTCGGGTTCGTTTCGGCGAGGCTAAGCTTTTCGCAGAGGGCACGTCATGGTTGCTCCAACGCCAAAGGCGCGCAATATACCAGCCTAGGCTGCAAGGCCTAGGTACATGCCCGTACCGAGCAGGGGAGGGCTGAAAGCCCGATCTATGAAGCCTGGGCCGTCTATGGAACGGGCCTTCAGCCCTTGGAGCTGATACTGACATACATACCTAGGCCTTCGGCCTAGGCTGGTATGGAACGCGCCGTTGGCGCTGAAATTCTGCGAGCCTCTGATCGAATGATCGAACTTGCAGGTATCGTGATTTCCGTTGCGCTTGCTGTCCCATGTTCTATGGCCGTAGATCTTCCGCTACAAGCTTCACGCTCGCAACAGTTCCGGTTTTGTCACAGCCAAGGTCGCGATCAGTTCGCCAAATAGGGTATTCGCCCATGCGAACCAGGCGCGGGTGAAGTTTTTCGGATCGTCTTTGAAGTAGCTCTCGTGCATGAAGCCGCTGCCCGCCGCGGACGTTTTCAGCATGCTGAGTGCGAGCCGGATTTCGGCATTGTCGTTGCTCGTCAATGCGTAGATCATCTGCGACATCGGCCAAATCATGTCCTTGCCCTCATGCGGTCCACCAATGCCCTCTCCTGCAGATCCGCGGAAGAACCACGGATTGCGTTCGCTCCACACAAAGGCGCGCGTGCGGGCATAGCGTGCGGCGTCCGGTGAACTGTGCAGGTAGGGCAGGCCCAGCAGGCTCGGGACGTTGGCATCATCCATCAATACCTGGCTGCCGAAGCCGTCCACCTCGAAGGCCCAGATCGTGCCCTGCGGTGTGTTCGCGACGGCATGCTGCTCGAGCGCCGCAGCTACCTCGTCGGCTAAGGAAGAGGCATTTTGTGCAAGCGTGTCGTCGTGCAGCACGGCATGCGCCATTGCCGCGAGCTGTCGGAGCGAGGTGACCGCGAAGAGGTTCGACGGCACAAGGAATGGAAAGATACACGCATCGTCCGAAGGCCGAAAGCCTGAGGCGATCAAACCCACCGGCTTTACCGGATTGCCGAAACCCTTTTCGCCGAGCGTTTCTGTGGGCGTGCCGGCCGTGCGTTGGAAGTGGTAGGGGCCTGGGCCGTTTTTACGTTGCTGCACCCGCATGGTGTCCACGATCATTCGCATCGCCGCATGCCAGCGTGTATCGAAAGGTTGCGTACCGCCGGTCTGCTTCCAATAGCCATATGCGAGGCGAATGGGGTAGCACAGCGAATCGAGTTCGTATTTGCGCTCGCCCACGCCTTGCTTCATCTCGGTTTGGTCATGGCGGCCCCACTCGAGCGGCGGCGCTCCAAGATCGGCCATGAAAGCATTCGCGTAGGGGTCGATGAGCAGGCAGCGAGTTTGCCGGCGGATGACGCCTTCCAGCAGCGCGCGCAGGGGCTCGTCGTGGGCGACCAGCGGTAGGTAGGGCCACACCTGCGCGGAAGAATCGCGCAGCCACATCGCCGCGATGTCGCCGGTGAGGACAACGGTGTCGGGTTTGCCCTCAAAGGTGCCGGGTTCTACCGTCGTGTCGAGCGTGTTGGGGAAGCAGTTGGCAAAGAGCGTGGCCAGCGTGGGATCGCCAATGCGCGCTTGGGTTTCCTGCAGAAAGCGCTCCACCGCCTCCGAGCGAAAGCGCCGCTCGGCGGGCGGCAGTCTGTGTCCGCTGGCAACAGGGGAGACCGTCGGTGGTTGCGGAGCCGGTGTTTGCAGCGAGCTACCAGCGAAGGAGGATGAGGGGAAAAGGCCAACCGCGGCCACGGCGCCGCTACCTTGCAGCCATTGCCTGCGTGTGATGTGCGCCCCTTGCCATGTCTTGCTCATTGTTCTCCCGTTCCGTCACACTGGAAAGCATAGATGCGCCATAGCCCGTATGGCGAATCAGCATCTGCGGTTGTGCAGTCTGCCGGTGTGAAGTGTACCGTCATCCTGTGGCCTTGCCGCGATACCGGAGTGTAACGTGATCTCTCGCCGAAGCTTTCTTCAAACCGCAGGCGCCGTGTGTGCCTCCGCCGCCTTGCCACTGCCTGCGTTCGCTCTGCCCGAAGGCGAAGCCGCGCGCGATCCGCTGCGATGGGTCGATCCGCGCATCGGCACCGGCGGCCATGGACACTGCTTTCCCGGCGCCAGCGTGCCGTTTGCCGCGGTGCAGCTGAGTCCCGACACCTTCAATGACCAGTGGGACTGGTGCTCGGGTTATCACATCTCCGATAGCTCCATTATGGGTTTCAGCCACACGCACCTGAGCGGCACAGGCTGCGGCGATCTGCTGGATTTTCTGGTGATGCCGGGAACGGGACCTGTGAAGCTTGTGCCCGGCTCGCGCATGAACCCGGAGGAGGGCTATCGTTCGCGCTTTTCGCATGCGGATGAGGTCGTACAACCGGGCTACTACGCGGTGACGCTGCAAGGCCCCAAGGTGCGCGCGGAGTTGACCTCCACCGAGCGCACAGGCATTCATCGCTACACGTTTCCTCGGAGCGATGAGGCTTGGATCATCGTCGATCTCGCGCATAGTTACCTCACCAACGGCAGCTCGTCGGTGTATAGCGCGGAGCTGCTGCAATCGGGAACAGACACCCTAGCCGGCGGCCACGTGACACGTGCGTGGGGCCACGATCGGCACTGCTACTTCACGCTGCAATTTTCCAAACAGCCGACAAAGGTGGTGTTGTATTCGGACGACAAACCTGTGAGCCAAACGGGCGTGCTGCAGGGCGACAATCTGAAAGCTGTTGTGCATTTCCGCACGGAAGCGAATGAGGTGATCCTGATCCGCACGGGCATCTCCGGCGTCAGTGCGGAAGGCGCGGCAGCCAACCTCAAAGCCGAGCAGCCGGATTTCCATTTCGATAAAACACGCATCGCAGCGCAGGAAAAATGGCGCAATCAGTTGGCGCGCGTGCAGGCTGAGATTTCGGATCCGGAACAGAAGCGCATCTTCTACACGGCGCTCTACCACATGTCACTCGGACCACAGCTGTTTGACGATGCCGACGGCCGATACCGCGGCATGGATGCCGCTATCCACAAGTTGCCTGCGGGCCGGCACAACTACACGACCTTCTCGCTGTGGGATACCTTCCGCGCCGCGCATCCGGCGTACACGCTCATCCAAAGCGATCGTGTGCCCGACTTCGCCAATACGCTCATCCGCATGGCCGAGCAGAGCGAAGAGGGCATGCCCGTGTGGCCGCTGCAGGGCACCGAGACCGGCACCATGACCGGCTACCATTCTGCGAGCGTGATCGCAGAAGCGATCAACAAGGGGCTGCCCGGCATTGACACGGAAGCCGCCTACAAAGTGATGATGCAGCGTGCGAAAGATGAGAACTTCGAGGGGCTTGGGTTTTATCGCGAGATCGGCTATCTGCCTGCCGATTGCGAAGGCGAATCGGTTTCGAAGACCTTTGAATATTGCTATAACGATTGGGCGATCGCGCATGTGGCGAAGAAACTCGGTAAGACCGATGACGCCGCCACGCTCGAAGCGCGTTCGAAAAATTATCGGCACTACTTCAACCCGGAAACGCAGTTCATGCAGCCCAAGCTGTTGAACGGGCAATGGGCTGCGCCGTTTGACCCCATCGAGATGGGGCATAGCCGCCGCTGGCGCGATTACACCGAGTCAAATGCGTGGCAATCAAGCTTCGGCATTCAGCATGATCCTGCGGGTCTCATCGCGCTTTACGGCGGCCGTGAGCCATTTGTGAAGCGGCTCGATCTGCTGTTCACCGTGCCTTCTACGCTGCCGCCGGATGCACCGCCCGACATCGCCGGCATGGTGGGCCAATACGCGCACGGCAACGAGCCTTCGCATCACATTGCCTATCTGTACGTCTATGCGGGCGCACCGTATAAAACCCAGGCCCGTGTGCGTTCGTTGATGGATACGATGTACCACGCCGCACCGGACGGCATGGCGGGCAATGAGGATGTGGGCCAGATGTCGGCATGGTTTTTGCTGTCCGCGCTGGGGTTCTACCCGGTCGATCCCGTCAGCGGCAATTATGTGCTCGGCTCACCGCTGGTGGAACACGCGACGCTCGATCTTGGCAATGGCCACAAGCTGGAGATCGAAGTCAAGCGGCGCGACCCAAAGCATGCCTATGTGCAGAGTTTCACTTTGAACGGCAAGCCGCAGCAAAGGGCATGGTTTCAGCACGCGGAGATCGCTGCGGGAGGCCGCATCGTGCTGGAAATGGGGCCGGAACCGAACCTCACCTTCGGCGCTGCCGCGGAGCACCTACCGCCTTCGTTGGTGTTGTAAGGATTTGTAAGGCAGGGAGCTTTTGTGCGCCTCATGCGATGAGCACCGTGACCCCTGCGCGTTCGAAGGCTTTCCGCGCTTTCTCGGCGATGCCGTCATCGGTGACCAGCGTGTTGATACCCCCGGTGGCACAGATCACGCCCGGGCTGATCATGCCCACTTTGCTGGAATCGGCGACGACGATCGTTTGTTTGCCGCGTCGGGTCATTGCGCGAAAGATGGCCGCTTCATCGGTCTCAATCGTCGTTGCTCCGAAGTGCACATCGACGCCGCACACCCCAAGGAATACCTTATCCATGACGACGGTGTTGATCGATTCAAGCGCCGCAGGGCCCACCAGGGAAAAAGCTCCGGGCCACCGCATGCAGCCGCCGGTCAGCGTCGTGTCGAGCTCGCTGCTGGCGCTTAGCTCCATGGCGATGTTCACTGCATTGGTG
>CAXTNA010000018.1:16959-20291 GCA_964245535.1 uncultured Acidobacteriaceae bacterium
GGTGACGATGTGCAGGCCCGTGCGCAACCGCAGACCGCGGGCCACCTGCGTCGTGGTTGTACCCGCGGTGAGGCCAACTGTTTCGTTGTCTTGTACCAGGGATGCGGCAACTAACGCGATGCGCTGTTTTTCCGGCGCAAACCGCTCCTCGCGTACGGAAAATGCAGCATCGAAGCGGAATGGCTCATATACCTGGCCCGCCAGCATCGCGCCGCCATGCGTACGGTGCACCAGCCCTTGCTCTTCCAGCCGCACCAAATCACGCCGTATACTTGCCGGCGAGGTGACAAAAAGTTCCGTTAGTTCCTCGACGGACGTTTTGCCATGGCTCAGGAGCAGCCGGAGAATCTCTTTTGCGCGTTGCTCCGTTTTGGACGACATGTTGTGGCGAACCAGCCTTTATGCAAGCGCCGACTCTTGTTCTGCCTGCACGCGTTCCAAGATATCAAGAGACGTTCGCAGCAGCCGAACATCTTCCGCACGCACCGCGGTCCGCGCATAGTTATCGAGCCCACGCGCACCAAGGTGTACGTGGTGCACCTGATGTTTGACAGGACTTTGCACAGGGTGTCGCAAAGCGGCATGAAACGCGCCGGCACCTGTGGCGTGCACAAGCTCCGCAATATTTTCCGAACGCACGCCGCCGCCCACCATCACCTCCAGGCGAGTCCCCGCCAAGCGCACGAGTTCGCGCAGGCGATGGCGGCCCTCTTTGGCCGTAGGCGCGCCGCCGGAGGTAAGCACGCGCGCCACGCCTGTTTGCAGCACAGCCACAAAGGCACTCTCAAGATCGCGCGCCACATCGAGCGCTCGATGAAAGGTCACCGTAAGCGGACCGGCAAGTTCGACCATCTCCCGGGTCCGTTCCACATCGACATCGCCGTCCACGGTGAGCAAACCAAGCACGATCCCATCGGCGCCTGCCCCGGCTGCGAGGGCGATGTCGTCGCGCATGACGCTGAGCTCATCCGGGGAGTAGAGGAAGTCTCCACCCCGCGGCCGAATCATCACGTGCACGCCGATGCCTATGCTCGCCCGTACCGCGCGGATCAGTCCAAGGCTGGGCGTCAACCCGCCTTCGAGGAGCGCGCTGCACAACTCCACCCGCTGCGCCCCACCCACCGCAGCGGCCACGGCCGACTCCACCGAGTCCACACAAATCTCAAGACTTGCCATGATGTCCTACACGGTACAAGTTGTTCCGACGCAACAAGAGCGAATCACAAGGTCACCTGAAATGATCGACACCTGCAAAGTTAAGGTTGCTTTGAGCGACCGAGATGTGGAAGGAGGACTAGCTGCGTCACATTAGAAGCGATAGTTGGCCGAGAACTGCAGTCGCCTCTCCACGGAGCGAACTCCCTGATTAGAAACATTGCCGAATGTGGAAGAGCCAATGCCGGTGTCGGGATTGCCATAGCTTGTGATGTTGAAGGCATTGAAAGCATCGAAGCGGAAGCCCAGGGATTGTTCCCGAACGATGTGGAAATCCTTAAACGCGGACATGTCTACATTGAGATAGCGCGGGCTGCGTGTGTTGCCATTGCGGGCCGTGCCGAATGTATTTGATGCCGGGGCGCCAAACGCACACGTTCCGTTGTCAACACCCGGCTGCGTGCAAGGCACAGCTGAGGGATCCGTGCCATACCAATGATCAAGACTGCGATTTACGATCTTCAACGGACGGTACTGATTGGGACGTGCATTGCCGTAGCTGTTGGAGTTATTGCCGGTAGACGATTCGATAGTTTCAGGAAAACCGGAGTAGGCTACCGCTGCGACGGACAGACGCCAACCGCCGATAGCCTCATCCACTGCACGGTTCGCCCCGGAAAAGAACTCTTTTCCGCGTCCTACTGGCAGAGCGTAGACACTCGTGCCACTGAAATTATGGCGGACGTCGTAGGCTGCCGGACCATAATCCGCGGCGCTGTCGTAGTAGTTCTGGAAGGCGCCCTGACCGTAGTTGTTGGCACCTGCGGTGTTAACTGGATAGTTGCCGGCGCTATTGGTCATGGCTTTGCCGAAGGAGTAGTTCAATGTGAACTCCAAGCCGTGATTGGTACGCTGCCGAAGCACGGTTTGCAAAGCGTTGTAGTTCATCATGGCACGTGATTCGGTGATCTCCAATTGTCCGTCTCCGATGCTTACCGACGGGTCGATCGGACTCGCGCCGATGTACTGATTGTTGTAGTACGGAGCGGAAGTTGGGTCACCGTTGATCCGTCGCTGATTTACGTTGCCGTAATCTTCAAGATGTTGCCCTTGCTCGCCGAGATACCCGACCTGCAGCGAAGCGGAGCGGGTGAGGGCATACTCGGTTGTAAGACTCCATTCCTGCACATACGCCGGTTGGATGTTCTGCGGATATACATTGAAGCTGCCGCCGAAGCTGGTCGTACCGCCGAGAAAGCCCTGCTCCGCTGTACGGGGCGTGCCAGCGTTGCCGATCGTGGGTGCGATCGTTGTCACGTTGATCGCTTGAATGAACGGAGTGATGGAAGTAAGCCGCTGGTTTGAAGAATTGCCCTCAAAAAAGCTGGTGGCTCCATAACCGCCGCGCACCACGAAACGGCTGCTGGCCTGGTAGGCGAAGCCTAGTCGCGGCATGATCTGACGATAGTTGGGTTGATAACAGGATCGCGTGGCACATACACCCGAACCGGCAGACGCTCCTGTCGGTACGTGGTCGGCGTAGATGATTTGCCCTGTGGTGAGATCGATATTTCCTGTTTTGTTATTTGATTCGTACCAGGGCTGGTCGTACTCATACCGCACGCCGAAATTAAGTGTGAGATTCGGTAACGCTTTAAAATCGTCACTGATGAATCCGGCAGCACGTCATTGACGCTGGCCCACGTTGACGCTGGCGAGCGTAGCGCCGGCGCTGCTGACGCGATCAAGGAGAAAGTCCGCACCGCCGTACCCTGGCGCGCCGCTCACAGAAGGATTGGAGGTGAACCTTCCGTTGTAGCTCAAAGTGCCAAGGTACCCATCGTTGTTGCTGGTCGGATAATTATTCTGATAGCGAAGGGCCTGTACGCCTGCACTCAGGGTATGTTTGCCACGTTGGATCGTGATGTTGTCGATGTAGCTGTAGGTGTTGTCCGTCAGGCTGCCCGCATTGAAAGCAGGGTTGCCGATGCCACTAGGTTCGGTGTTGCCCGAACCGTCCGGATTACTAATTCCCTGATAGGTAAACCCCTGATACGCCTGACCGGGATAGTTGATGCCCACAATGGCATCACCGTTGGTGCCAAACTGCCCCGTGCTATCGACCGGCAAGCCTTCCTGCCAACTTGTTCTCGTGAAGCCGATCCGGGCCGAGTTCA
>CAXTNA010000018.1:20301-22611 GCA_964245535.1 uncultured Acidobacteriaceae bacterium
AGTTCACGATAGCCGGTGAAACAATGTGAACCCAATTAATACCTGTGACTTTGGTCGGAAAAATATTTGAGCCGGGAAAGCTGAGCGCGAGTACCGAGGTGTTCCCGTCATAGGCCGTCGACATCGCATAAAACCCCGTGATCTTGTCTGCCGGACGTGGGTCGTATTCAATTTTGATGTCTCCTTGATTGTTCGCGTGAAACGACCTGCTGGGAGCTTGGAGGTCGTTCTGCACGATCCCGTCTTCCGGCGCTGTGTTGGGCAATGGGTATAGGTTCGGATGAGCGAAAAAGAACTTGGCAACGGGATTGACGATTGGGACCCCTTTGTCGCCGACAAAGGGCGTGAAGTTATTTTCTGAGTCGTACAGCTGAATGCTATTGTTGCCAGCGAGCAAGGCAGAAAAGTCGCCATTGCGCATCGCTTGGGTGAAAACGCTCGCTTTACTTAAGCCACCACTGTGGTTACGCGAGCCAAGGTAGTCCACAAAGAAAAAGAGCTTGTCGCGCTTGATCGGACCACCCAGCGTTCCGCCGAACTGTGCCTGTGAGAAGGGGTTGATGGGAACAACGGTTGTGCCGTGTTTGTTGCCATAAGAGTTGGCATTGATCCGGTAATCCTGTAGATAACCGTAGGCGGACCCGTGGAATGCGTTTGTGCCGCTCTTCAAAACACTGACCACACCGCCACCGTTTACGTTGCCGTAATCAGCCGGTGAGTTTGCCGTAAGCACTTTGATTTCTTGCAGGGACTCAGGCGCTGGGCTATAGGCGATGACGTTGTTGAAGGTTTCGTTGATGTCGATGCCATCTAGCGTGTAATTATTCGCCTGTGCCCGGTTGCCGTTGAGGTTCACGGAATCGGTGTAGTACGTGCTCCTCTCGATACTGGTGGTTCCTGAGGTGCCAACGGAACTCACCGAGCCCGGCACATACAGCGTCAAAGCCGAGAAATCCAAACCATTCAGCGGGAAGTTCTGGATCGTGTTCGCGGTGAAGGTGCCGCTGAGGGTGGCGTCGCTGGTGTCGAGGATGGGGGCGGCGTCGGAGACTTCGACCGTGGTGGCTTCGGTGCCGATGCTGAGCTTCACGTTGAAGGTCGGCACTTGCAGGGCTTCGAGCTGGAAGGGCGGGACGGTGGCTTCGCCGAAGCCATTTGCCTTCACGGTGACATTGTAGCGGCCGATGGGCAGGAACTGGATGCGGTAAAGGCCGGCAGCGTCGGAGGTGGCGACCGAGTTTACGCCCGTGTCGATGTTGTGCGCGGTGACGGTGGCTCCCGGGATGACGGAGCCGCTCGGGTCGGTGACGGTGCCGGTCACGCCGCCCGTGACGGTTTGGGCATGGCCTGCCATGGTGAAAAGCCCCGCGGATAGCCCGCCGGCCAGTAGAACGACCCTCTGTGAGCCCAGCTGTGCACTCAGTAAGGCACGGCAAAGTCTTGTGTTCATCGGTGTCCTCATCCAATCTGCGCGTTCATCCCCTCATGATTACGGTTCACGGTCGGCTTTTCGCTGAGCGGGAGGCACGCCTGTTCCCCTTGCAGAAACGCTGGTCTTTGAGCAGCAAGGAAGTACGGAAAGCAGGAAAGCAGAGCCAGAAAACCGTTGGAGAATGATCGCTAGGGTAACGATAGGCCCTAAATGATCGTTTCGTCCAGAAAAAAGATCGCGTTGCGCAGAATATGACTTCGATCTGTTTCAAAGTTGCACAATGCTTGCATTTTCACCTCTGTGAAGGGCGGGGGCGATCACGGCGACCGGCGACTGCCTGCGCCACAACTGGGGGCGGATTTCTCTCCTCTTTGCCCCACGCGTGCCGGATTTGGGGGCCGAGGCCGTATAAACGAAGAAGCATTAGGGAGAGCGGACATGGCTGTTGGAAGTGTGGCGAGCAAGCAGTCACCTGGGCAGGCACCCATTTCAGGGGAAGCGCAGGGCAGCTACGTGCTACCCATGGTGCTGATGGTGTCGCTGTACTTCAGCATCGGCTTTATCACGGCGCTGAACGACATTCTGGTGCCGCATTTCAAGGATCTCTTCCACCTCAGCAATGTGCTGGCGCTGCTGGTGCAGTTCTGCTTTTTCGGGGCGTATTTTGTGATGTCGCTGCCGGCGGGTTGGACGGTGGGGCGCATCGGGTATAAGCGCGGCATTGTGGCGGCGCTGTGCATTATGGGTACGGGGCTGCTGCTGTTTCTGCCGGCTTCGGTGGCGATTTCCTACCCGCTGTTTTTGTTTGCGCTGTTTGTGGTGGGGAGCGGTTTGGCGCTGCTGCAGGTGGCGATCAACCCGTATGTGGGGGCGGTGGG
>CAXTNA010000019.1:0-273 GCA_964245535.1 uncultured Acidobacteriaceae bacterium
CGCCAAAGCTGCTGCCTGTGTTGTCGTCGTTGCCGCTGCCGACGAAGGCTTAGCTGAAGAAATCGTACTTCGCATTATAAAAAAAACTATCGTCGCGACCTCCATCCCTTTGGCCTCGGTCACCCCGGTCGTCATCGTAATAGTTGTTAACGGTTTCGCCGCCGCCAGAACCGGCCAGGCCACGCTCGTACCCACTACCGCCGCCGCTGTGTTCAAAGCCATGGAAGAGTGACTCCATGCCCTGAAACATCATTTCGCCGGCAGCCACACCGG
>CAXTNA010000019.1:292-22575 GCA_964245535.1 uncultured Acidobacteriaceae bacterium
TGCATGGCGCCTTGCAGGAACCCTCCGCCGCCACCGCCACCGAACATGCCGCTTCCTCCGCCGCCAAACATGCCCCCGCTGCTTGGGGCAGGGTAGCTCTGCGGTGGCGGCGGTGGCGGATAGCCTGCGGCGGGATAGGACTGGCCATAGCCGGGGTTGTTCACAGGCTGGTAGGGCGGTGGCGGTGCCGGCTGCTGGACCACCTGAGAACTGCTCTGTGTGCCGCTGCCGAAGATATGACTGAGGAAACCGCCGCTGCCGGCGCCCGTGTGTGTGCCGGCGCTCTGCAGCTGATTCTGAAGGGCGCTGTTTTGCTGCTTCAGAGCCTCAAGTTGCGCCTGCGCCTGCTGCAGCCCGTACCTCTGCACCAAGACCGTTTGCGCCAATACATACAGCGCGTTGGGATCATCACCAAGACCCTGTTGGAGCCGCTGCTCGGCGGCTGTGTCCTTGTTCGTAACTTCGGTGCTGCGGATACGGCTGATCAGGCCGTCGATCATCTGTTGTTCTTGCGGCGTCATGGCATCGTCCTCGCCTTCCGCTTATACGATGCGTCGATGCATTGCCGCGGGAGGCCGGTATGGAGTTTGGCTGTGCAAAGCACTCCTGCTAAACTGTGCAACGTAGTGGGATCGCGCCATGGCGATCGATCTTTGCTATTGGTGTGGGGCTGTAGCTCAGCTGGGAGAGCGCCTCGTTCGCAACGAGGAGGTCAGCGGTTCGATCCCGCTCAGCTCCACCAAACTCTGCATCACCTTTCAAATCTTTCTACAACCAACGGTGCATCCGCGATCTCGCGCGGCCCTGTTATTCTGTCCACCGCCATGGATGTGAACAGCTTGATCGCGGATGGGAAATCGGCTTGGCCGAAGCTCCGGGTAGTCAAGACCGATCTCAAGGTGTGCAGGGTATGTTTGATCGTTCGATTTTTCGCCGCAGAGCCTTCCCTGCAGGCAGAGTTTTTCGTCGCGTATGAGTGCCAGGGATGAACGTCCTTGCCTACGTGCACCTCCGCAACATTTACCGTTCCACGGGGGTAGGTCGTGTTTCGCGGGAGTTGGCAGAGCACCTCGCGCTACGCCCCGACGTGCATCTTCGCATCCTTGCCGACCGCCAGGATCATGCGAACATCGTGCACAAGGTAGGTCCGCCCTGGACCGGGTTTGAGTACGCCTGCTTTGCGCGGGACACCTCACAGCAGCAGATGTGGTGGGTTTTAAACGATGCGCCCAAAGCCGAGCACTTCTGGCCCGAAGCGGAGATCGTGTATTGCACCGCTGAATCGTATGTGCCGACGCAGCGTGCCCGTCTGGTGGTCACAAGCCACGATATGCAGCTGTTTGAGCCGGGTGCCCATGCCATGAGCCGATGGCTGCTGCAGCAGCGCCTGAAATGGTGGCTGCTGTTTCGGGTGCTTGCCGACCGGGCACACCTTTTCCATGCCATTTCAAATTTTTCCGCAGAGCGCATGGCGCACTACTTCCCAGAGATCGCTACACGGATTCGCGTCATTCCCAATGCGGTGTCCCAGGCGTTTTTCGAACCGCCCACCCTTGCCGGAACGGCGATCCATGACGCTTTAGGTTTGGACGGAGTGCCATATCTGCTGGTGCCCGGCGGCCTGCACTTCCGCAAGAATGCGAGTGTCATTCTAGACGCCTGGCCGGAGCTGCATCGACGCTGCCCGGAGCTGAGGCTGGTTGTCGCAGGCCACAACGCACCGATCTACACGGGACGTGCGAAGACGTTACCCGGGGTGGTTTTGGCCGGATTTCAAGAGGAAGCGCCGTTGGTGGCGCTCTACCACGGCGCGGCCGCCGTTTGGTTTCCTTCCCGCTATGAGGGATTCGGCATGCCGGTGCTCGAGGCGATGGCCTGTGGCGTCCCGGTGGTGACGAGCGATACCACTGCGCTACCCGAGGTGGCCGGGGGTGCAGCTGCGGCGCTGGTCTCTCCCGATCGTCCCCGTGACCACGTCGACGCCATCACCGGGCTACTGCAGGACTCCCGTGCTCGGGCCGAAGCGATCGCACGTGGTCACGCGCGGGCACAGCAGTTTACCTGGACGCGGTCCACCGATCAGCTCGTTACCGTGTTTCGGCAGTTGTTGTAGCAAGCGGCATCAGCGCTTACGATCCCCGGAGGATGATACGCTGCCCGGACGCTTGGACGCAGCTTGCCGGTACAGGGAGGCTATCGTGGCATTGTTGGGTTCGCGGTAATCCACTTGGCCCATCAAAATGTCGCCGTGCGCCACGTGATCGGCCAGCGAGCCCTGTGCCACAGCCAGCTTTGCAGGGGCCACATTATTGATCAGGATGGCGCTGAAGGCGTCGGGATAGGTGTAAGCGACTGCCGGCTCCGTGCCGGTGGCTTGGAGATAGATGAAGCTTTTAAAGGGCGCGGTATAGGCGTAGTAAAGCGGCGTGGACTCTTCGGGAATGAGCAGCGAATCCGGGAAGGCGGCGGCTACTTGCTTGAAAATCGAAGCAGGCAGGGTGCCACGGTCGGCGTCGACCGTGGAGTCGATGTAGAAGAGCGTCGCTCCCCAGCGGTCGTGTGCAAAGCGGATTTTGCGGGTGAGTTCCTCTGCGACTCTGTCAGTGGGTAGAAATGCCTGCTGCGCTGTGCCGTCCGCGTGGATGGAAAAGTGCTGCGGCCGGATGCAAACACCGACACGGAAGCCGGCATCCCGCATGATCTTGAAATAGGCGTCGTCGAGCCTCGTGCCGGCAAAAGGGGAACTCTTGTCGGCGATGGTGGTTTCCATCTCGGGTGCGATTTGAGCGATCGCGTCGGGCGCGCACACATAGCTTGTTTCTTGCGGGAACTGCTCGCCTTCGATATCCCACGTGATGCCGCCCTGGGCCCCAAGGGCCGTAAGGTTTGCGACGTTTGTCTTCGCTTGTTCAAGAACGCGATGCTGAAAGGCGAGCAGCCCCGCAGGTGTGGTGATATCGACATGCGCCGGGTTGGGGTCATTGAAGTACCGGCGAGGATTGCTCGGGTAGCCACCCGCGTGATGCGCGTCCCCGCTGGGGGAGCTGCCGAGGAAGACGGTTCCGATGGCGCGCCGGTCGGTCCAGTGCAGCTGCGGTGGGTAGCTATGCGCCCAGTTTTTATAAGCATCCGCAGCTATCGGCGAGGGGGAGCTCCCGGAAGGTTGAAAGCGCAGCGACAAGCGGTACTGGTCGATCTGTCCCGGCTGCACTGGACGATCGTTGTGCGGCTGAAAGGTGGCAAGGCCGTCGGGCGTCGTGCCGCTGAGCAAGGCGGTGTATGCGGTGTTGCCATCCGCAGGGAAGAAGCCGCTGTACAAGGGGCGGCTCGCCTCGGGCGCCACGGCCACGATCTCGCCTTGGCCGTAATCCGCCACCGTGACGCTCGGGCCCGTCGTGTTATAGGCAAGCTGCGGATATGCGGCGTTGCTGAAGCCGGCCGGCAGCATAGGGAAGTGCAGCGTAAGGGGATACAGGCTTGCCCCGTCGAAGATGACGCCGGAGTTCGCGCGGTTGGTGGTCGTCACAATCACGTCCAGCGACTCGCGCTGCTGGACGTAGCGTGCGCTGATCGATCCCCAGGTAAAGGTGTACAGCCAGGTGGCCGTCTGCGCGTCCCAGTGCCGGGTCTTGGCGCTTTCGCCCCAACCGTAGTCGCCGGCGGTCAACACCTTGCCTTGCAGATCGGTGGCTTTCATATGCCAGATATGAAAGGCATCTTCAGGAAATTTCCTAGTGTCCGCGAGCACAAGACCGTCGTAGCTCAGTCGCTCAAGTCCTGTTGCACCGAAGCTCACCTGAAGCTTGCTTTGTGCGCCGAGGCAATGGGTGAACAGCAGGGCAGCGAAGAAAAGAGCGCACCTGAGCAGCAGGCGAAAAGGCCGCGGAGGGCGGGTGCGTGTCCTGGTCCTTGTCCTGATCCTGGTCCTGGAAATGAGATTCAACCGAGGGTCTCCAGGTAGGCTCCGACAGCCGCAGCGGCACGCGCGCGGAAGCGAGCCCAAGTAAAGGTCTCCGCTGTTGCCCGCGCCTCGTGCCGCATGGCCTGTAAGGCTTCGCGGTGTTCCAGGCACCAGGTAATGCGTTCCACCAGCAGATCCGTTCGGCGTGGCTCGACGATGAAGCCTTCCTTGCCTTCGGTGATCAGATCAGGCGCAGCAGTGTGAGTCGTTGCAAGGATGGGCAGACCGCAGGCGAGCGATTCCAGCAAAACCTGCCCAAAGCCTTCAGCGACGGAAGGGAAAATGAACAGATCGGCGCTTTGGTAGGCGAGCACAAGCTCTTCGGCACTGACGGAAGAGCGAAGGTCGATGGGAATACCGGCATCGCGAAACAGGCTCAGCGAGTCGACCACGCGTCCGCAGATGGTGAGGTGGACCTCCTCTGGGGAAAAAGCTTTCAGCGCCTCGAGCAGATACTTCACGCCTTTCCGCTGATTGATGCGGCCCACAAAGAGAAGCTTCAACTTGGGGCCTGGTTTGTGAGGCAACGCGGCCGGTCGGAAGCGCTCAAGATCGACCCCATAAGGAATCACGGTGATGGAGGCTGGATTGGCGCCATGCTCGATCAAGCTGTCCCGCGTGAAGCTTGAGGCCGCAAGAAAGCACGAAGCCATTTGCGTTTCAGCGACGAGATGTGTGAAATCTTCCTCGGGCAGGGCAAGCTCCCATTCCTGCTTTAACGATTCGGCGCACTCTGGATGTTGCGCCAGTTCCTGCCGCAAAAGACGCCGCACCGTGGCCGGATGCGGATGCACCTGAAACAGCATGGCCGGACCGCCGTACTGACGCATGGCATCAAATCCGTAGTAGCTGTAGCTGACAAGACCCGCTCCGGTGCGGGCTGCCCATCGACCGGCAGACCGGCCCAACGCGGCATCGGCGGTACGATGAGCGCGACGGCGCAAGCTGGAAGGCACGCGCCGAAGGCGCTCCGCGACGAGACAAAGGGTGCCTCGAAACCAGTTCATCTTGACAGATTTAAAAGGGATACCCGCCATGCTGCGCTGCAACGCTTGGCGGTGAAGCGACGGAAACCGTCGGGCGATGGCGTTCGGTAGCGATTTGTCTGCAGGCCAAAACAGGTCCGTGAACAGCATACCCAGCGTGCCGGCCTCGGCAAGAGCCAATGCCAACTGGTAAGAGTCGCGGGCGCCGGCGTGCACCAGAGCGGCCTGTTGCTGTTTCTTGGGAAGCACCACGGGCGCGCCGGCGCCCGTGACTTCCGGTTCTAGTGTGACTACAGTCGCCGCCGCCGTCATTTCCTGCATGCTCTCGCTAAGTTCCTCCAAACAATCATAAGGCGGTTTCTTCTATGTGCCCATCTTTGTCCTGTTATGGGAATTTCGAGCGGGAAAAGGTTACTCCTGGCTACACGCTAGTACCCTAACCCATGTCGTAAGCTGGATTTGTCGGTTTCTTAGCCTTCTGATTGAATTTCCATAAATCCTTCATAGCCGTATGCACGTCAAAAGAGAAGAACAAAATAGCAAGCTTTGTGTCCCAACAAAGGACACAAAACGTCGTCAGAAGACGACATATCCGCACCGTGTTTCTGCGAAGCTGAAAGGGAGTTTGGAAACTTAAAGGATCCGATGAATTGGTTAGCGAGCTCCGTGCTACTTTTATGCCTTCCGTTTGGTTCTGCTGCGCAGACGATCCAGCGGCGGCCGCCTATTGCTGTGCCGGAATTCACCCTGGGTGTGGGCGACAGTTTGGCTGTGCACGTGGCGGATTTGGATGACATGCCGGCTGGGCCGATGCGCATCGGACCGAATGGAACGCTGGAGTTTCCACTGATCGGCCAGGTGCAAGCCAGTGGGCTGACCATAGACCAGTTGCGCCAGGAGCTTGCGGGTAAGCTCACAAAGTATCTCGCCTCGCCCGACATTACCATCAACCTTGTGGAAAGCGAAAGCCGGCCGGTATCGGTGGTGGGCGAGGTTAGTAATCCCGGCATGCACCAGATGATCGGACCCAAGCGGCTGCTCGACGTGATCTCGATGTCAGGTGGATTGAAGCCGGATGCCGGTCCGATGGTTGTGGTGACGCGGCAGGGGCAATGGGGCAAGCTTGAGGTCGGTCCCGTGACTGTCGACGCGGCAACCGGCACCAGCTCCACCAGTCTTCCCCTGGATTCGCTTTTGGCGCTGAAAAGCCCTGAAGACAACATGGTTATGGAGCCTGGGGACACCGTTTCCGTGCCGCGTGCGGAGTTGATCTATGTTGTCGGCGATGTGCATAAAGCGGGTGGCTTCGAGCTCACGGCCCACAGAACGGTTTCGGTAACGCATGCGGTCACCTTGGCGGAGGGTTTGGCTCCGGACAACGCTGCCGCGCATGCACGGGTTCTGCGACCGGC
Source organism: uncultured Acidobacteriaceae bacterium (assembly GCA_964245535.1). Lineage (GTDB taxonomy): Bacteria > Acidobacteriota > Terriglobia > Terriglobales > Acidobacteriaceae > Granulicella. Next base: position 6,652 of record CAXTNA010000019.1, read on the forward strand.
GCCGAACGGGGATGGGACGATGTCGGAAATTCCGATCGACATCCCGAAGATTTTTGCGGGAAAGGCTCCGGACATCCAACTGTTTGCCAACGACGTTCTTTTTGTACCGCATAGCGGTTTCAAAGTCGGCTCGCGTCGCGCAATCGAAGCAGCTATTGGCGTTACGTCGGGTCTTTTGATCTACCGCTAGGGTCTCGGAGCAGCACAAGCAAAAGGGAGCAGGAGTAAACGTGTCTAAAGGAGCGATCAAGGTACGGGAGGTACGGTCACCAGGCCGGCCTGTGCGGAATTTTCGACAGATGCAGCCTGTAGCGCCGCAGCCTGAGGCGGCGGGAAGCCTGGTTGAGGAATACCTGTTGACCCTTAAGCGGCACCGTGCGCTTCTTATGCTTTCGGCATTGGCCGGTGTGCTCCTGGGCCTGCTGTCCGGAGTCCTGACCCTGCCGGTGTACCAGACCCGAACTTCGCTTGATATTCGCAGCCTGAATGGCGACTTTTTGAATATGCGCTCTGTCGCCCCCACCGGGGACAACACCCCGGCCGAGGCAGACACCAATCTGCAAACCCAGATCCGGCTCTTGCAAAGCGACACGCTGCTGGCGGCCACCATGGAGCACATGCTTTCCAAGCCGCACCCGCTGAATCTGGATCGTGAAGATAGTGTTTCGCGGCTGCGGCGTGCGCTGCATCTGGGTCATCCGGCCTCTATTTCCTATCAGGACGCGCTTGCCGATGCGGCCCAACACCTCAAGGTGAAGCCGTTGGGGCTGACCCGTCTGGTGGAGCTTAGCTGCACCTCTTGGAGCCCACAGCTCGCGGCAGCTTTTTGTAACGATCTGATTACGACCTACGAGGAGCAGGACCTCCAGGTGCGCAGCTCGGAGGCGGCCAACGTGAGCGGTTGGCTGACGCGTCAGGTTGCCGATATCCGGCAACGGGTACAGCAGACCCAGGCGCAGTTGGAAACCGCCGTGGGTGGGAATGGGCTTCGGCTCAGCCAGGCGAACACCAGCATCGGGGAAGAGCGCCTGCAATCGCTGCAGGGCGAAGTGGTGAAAGCGCAAGCCGATCGGATTGCCAAAGAGGCTGCCGCGGAGGAAGACCGCACCGCGGCCCCCGGTACGCAGGCGGACGTGCTCGACAGTCCGGCCCATCGCGCGTATGCAGCGCGATTGGAAGATCTGCAAGGTAGGATTTCGGCGCTGGAGCCGCCACTTACGGAAGAAAATCCAAAAATCAAGCAGCTTCGTTCGCAAATCCACGATGCCGAAGCCGGGCTGCAAGCCACGGAGGCGACAACGGTAACGCGGAGCCACAACGAACTCGAGGCGGCCCGGCACCGTGAGCAGCTGTTGACGCTGACCTATAACGCGCAACTGGCGAATGTTTCGGCAGATCTGCAACAAGCGGCCAAGGTCAGCTTGTTACGGAGTGAGTTGGATTCTGAACAACAGCTGTACCAGACTCTTTTGCAACGCGCCCGCGAGGCCGGCTTTGCTTCCGCCATGCAGGCGTCCACTATTCGCGTGATTGATCCTGCCCAGGTTCCCCGCTTCGCGGCCGCGCCCCGCCGTTCCACCGAAGCCGCCGTTGGTCTGCTTCTCGGCACGATCTTTGGCGTCGTTTTCGCTTTTTATCGCGAACGCACACAGAATGTCTTTCGCATGCCCGGCGAAATTCTTCGCATGCTGGATGTTCAGGAACTGGGCGTCATTCCTGCAAATACGATGCAGATGCGGGTGATCGGATCCACAGCGGGCGCGAAAAGGCCTTTGCGTATCGATGCAAGCGGAACCACTGAACCGGAAGCGCGAAGTGCGCTGGTGACCCAGTGGGATGAGAAGTTCTCGTTAGCCGCAGAAGCCTATTCGAACGCTACCTTTTCAATTCTGCAAGCGGAAGCAGGGCAAGTCTCACGGGCGTATGCCGTTTCAAGCCCAAAGGTGGGCGAAGGAAAGACCACGATTACCTCCAACCTGGGTGTGGCGCTGAGCAAAGCGAAGCTGCGCGTTCTGCTTATTGACGGCGACCTACGGCGACCTAGCTTACATAAAGCTTTCGGTCTTTCCCGCAGCGTGGGTTTACGCGATGTGCTGCGCGGAAAAATGGAGGGTACAGCCGAGCAGCTGGCCAAGGCCGGCATCCTGCGCGAGACCGCATTTCCGAATCTTTCTGTGATCGCGGCGGGAACCGGAGAAGAAGACAGCGTGCAACTGCTGAACTCCGACCATCTGCCGGAACTGCTGGCCACGCTGGCCAAGAGCTTTGACGTGGTGTTGATTGATACGCCGCCTGCCCTACACATGGTGGATACGCGGATCATCGCCCGCGCCTGTGACGGCCTCATCCTGGTGGTACGCGCGGCAGTAACCACCTTGGACGAAGCCGCCAACGCTCGTGATCTTTTTGATCGCGATGGGGTGCATCTCGTCGGGACGATTCTGAATGACTTCGACCCCCATGCACAAGGCTTCCGGCGTTATTACAAGGCCTATGAGCAGTATCAAAACCCGCAGGCCGGCTCCGGTAAGGCGGTCAACGCGGCATGAAGAACTCCGCGGTAACAACATTGGAAGCAGTTCCTGAGGTACTGCCTTCCGGCGACCCGAACCCGCACGAGGCAGCGCCGGTTGTGGATCTGGTTCCAGAACCTGCATCTTCGAGGGCATTGCCGCGACAGGTTGCCAAACATGTACTGCACGGAACCTCAGCCTATGGTGCCAGTGTGGCGGTCGAGCGTGGCGCCGGGTTTGTCGCTAATATTCTTGCTGCACGGTTGGGCGGCGCGCAAACCTTTGGAGCCTATTCCCTCGCTATCGGGACGGCTACAAACATTTCCACCTACGCCGCCGGCGGTATTGGCGCTACGGCAGCGCGCTTTTCCGGCAAATATCCCAAAGGCTCCGCAGGCTACCCGAGCCTTCTGCGAGCCTTGGCCATCGTTTCACTAACTTCGGCGTTTATCGCGTCTGTGGGCCTGTGGCTGGGTGCCGGCCCTATCGCACGCTTGTTAGGAAAAGAAAGCTTCGTCACCCTGCTGCGGTGCGCCTGGGTTTCAGCAGCGGGTGTGGTGTTGCTGGAATGCGCGCGCGGATTCTTTGTGGGGCAGCGCTTTGTTGCCGCCCTGCTCAGCATGTCGTTGTTTGTAGGCGCTGGGATGATCTTCCTGTTGCCCTACGCCGCGCACCGGCACGCGCCAGCATTGATGATCGAGTGGCAAGGAGGCATCGCTCTCGCCGCTGTCGGACTTTGCTGGCTGTTGGGAAGGCGATTTGGCTGGCGACGTCCCCAGGGCGGCGCGCCGCTGCCGCTTGGCGGCATTTTGCGCGAAGTATGGGCTTTCGGTTTCATTCAGCTAATCGGCTTGGTTGGGTCCAACCTTGCGGGTTGGTGGACGACCGCACTGGTGGCGCGCAGCGATACCACACTTGTCCAGATGAGTTTCCTGACAATCGCCAGCCAGATGCGCAATCTGGTCAGCCTGCCGCCCAGTTTGCTCACTGAAGGCAGCTATGCCGTGATGGCGGACCCGACACATGAGGGAACCCAAACACCGCAACGCGTAATGGCGCTTTGTTGTTTTGCCGCACTCAGTGTGTCGGTGATTTTGGGGGCACTCGGTATCATCTTCGTGCCTTGGGGCCTGACGCTGCTGTACGGCAAAACTTACGCCGCAGCCGGAGCCGCGGTTGCCGTGGCGCTGGCCACGGCCGTCGCGCATATGGGCACGGCGCCCGCGGCGGCACGCTTGACGATCGTGTCCATTCGCGCCACAGCCGTCATCAACACTGTGTGGGCAGTCTTCGTTGCCGCAGCCGCTACCCTGCTTCTGTTTCGTGGAGGGAGTGCTTGGTACGCCATGGCCATCTACTTTGCGGCGCATGTTCTATCGTCTGTGCTGGTGCTGCTTACGCTGCGACGTGAAGATTGCCTGCCACACGGGCTGCTGCTGCTGTTTTGCTTTTCGGCGAGCATGATGGCTGTTTTTTCCGGTTTGTCGCTATGGCGCGGTGCGCATGGCAGTGCCGGCCCCCTTACCGCTTTCATGCTTCTGCTGTTTGGCGCTACAACCGCTGGGCTTTATGGCCTCGGCAAGCGATACGCATGGCTGCCGCCACGTTCTTTCTTCGAGCGCTTCGCTACACGTCTTCCTTTGTGGCTGCAGAGGGGAGGCGCACGTGTTTGAATTGATGCTGTTTGCCGCGATCGGCATTGCGGTACTGACGGTCGTAGCCGCGTTCGACGGAAGCCGCGACGTGTTTCATCCATTGATCTTTACCGGTCCAATGTTTGCTTTTTTGTACGGCTGGATGCCTTGGAAGCTTCTGCAACAGGATGGTTTGTCGCGGTTTTTCGACAGCGACCAATTGCGCTTTGTGCAATCGCTCAATCTGCTGGGCGTACTGGCGTTTACCGGCACGTGTCTCGCTGTGGGTGCGCGCGTGAAGCGACCGGCCAACCTTCGCAATGTTTTGGAGCTGCGGACGGCAGGGCGTTTGCTCATCGGTGGAGCCGTTGTGGGCAGTCTTGGGCTGAGCTGCTGGTTGGTCACGATCATCAACGTCGGTGGTTTCCGCCAGGCGTTCAGCACCTCCTACACGGGGGGATGGGACCCCAGCGGCTATGTCCGCGACGGCAGCTTGCTGTTGCTGGTGGGTGTTCTGTTTCCGGTCACAGTGTTGTCGGCGGGCGGTCCACGCTTACTTGCGATCCTGGAGCTTTTGATCTTCGGCGTACCGTGGCTAACGAGTGCGGTGTTGATGGGGCGGCGCGGACCGACGTTCGCACTTTCAATTGTGCTGTTGATGGGATGGTATTTCAACCGCACCAAACGCCCTCCGCTGTTTGCGGTGGCCGTGGGGGGCGCCTGTCTGGGTTGGCTTGTGCTGTTTCTTGTAACGAACCGTAGCAACCTGTATCTCGGATCGAATTTCGAGATGAAACAGGATGTCGGCCAGATTGTGAATACTCCGGACACTGGAAATGAGTTTATTTACGGAACCGGGACGGTCCTAAGCGCGCAACGACGTGATCACTATTTTTGGATGCGGCGCTATTTGGCGCAGATCATGGTGCGACCCATTCCCAGTGCCATTTGGCCGACGAAGTACGAGGATTTCGGTGTGCCGGAACTGCTTTATAACGCGGGTACCGGCGAAGGGTTCGGGGACACGCTCGGTTGGGTCGGCGCGCCGGGCTCAGCGCCCGGGATCGTGGCCGATCTTTGGGTGGAGGTCTGGTGGCTTGCCCTGGGGGCCATGGCTGCTTTGGGATGGTTGTATGGCTTCGTATGGAAACGCGCGGTATTGCGCGGCGGCCCATGGGCGACACAATACACGATCCTTAGCTGCCTTTCGATCTATCTCGTCATGCAAACGATGGAGGCCGTAATCTTTCGATCGCTTATGCTATCAATTCCCGCTTGGCTGGTGTGGCGTTGGGCGGAGAAACCGGAACGTGCTCGTGTGCGTGCGCGGCTTATCGGCGGGCGCTTGCAACGACAGTCCCGGCCCCGCGTTCGCTTGGAACCGAAGGTCGCTTCGGTGGAGGTGAGCCATGTCTAGATTTCGCATGCCGAGCAGATGTGAAGTTGCCGTTATCTGGATCGACTGGTATGCGTACCACGTCGCGCGATTTGTTGGGTTGGATAGTACGCCGTCATTGACGGGCAGGGTTATAGGTTTGGAGTTGGTGAGTGGCGTGGGCGTGCATCCCGGACTGCGTTTCCGTGGGGATGTGCCGGAAGGACTGGCCATCGAAACCCTGATGCCGGGTGTGAGCTGGCGCGAGGCCGGCAAACTGCGTTTGGCCGTGGCACTTTGGCGCCGGCTGAACGCTCTACAGCCGCGAGTGGTTCTGGTCCCGGGGTATTACACCCTGCCCGCGATCGCTGCCGCGATGTGGGCTCGTCTGCATGGGCGTGCCAGCGTGCTGATGACGGAGAGTACGGCGTTCGACCACAAACGGCAGTTTTTACGGGAGCTAATAAAAAAGACGATCTTGCGAGCCCTTTTCGGGTGGGCCGTGACCGGGGGGCGTGCGCATGTTCATTACCTAAGGCAGCTTGGCTTTCCCCCCGAGCGCATTGTGGGTTGCTATGACGTTGTGGACAACGAGGCCATTCACAAAGGAACGTCCGCGCTGCGAGAACGTGCAGCGCGGACGGGCGATCCCGCTCCGTACTTCTTGTATGTCGGTCGTTTAGCTCCGGAAAAAAACCTGCACACCTTGCTGCAGAGCTGGCTCGCGTATCGCACCGCCGGAGGGCGATGGCCGCTTGTGCTGGCGGGCGACGGGCCGGAACGCGCCGCGTTGCACCGGCGGGCGCAGGAAACGCCCTATGCCGCCGACGTGCATTTCACGGGACTCCTGAGCTTGCAGGAATTGGTGCCCCAATATGCGGGGGCCGGCTGTTTTGTTCTCCCAAGCTCAAGAGAACCATGGGGTCTGGTGGTGAATGAGGCGATGGCGGCGGAGCTGCCCGTTTTGGTGTCTACGCGTTGTGGTTGCCGTGAAGATCTCGTCCGAGAAGGGGCGAATGGCTTTTCATTCGACCCGGTGGATGCCCAGGCGCTGACCGGTTTGCTTGAACGAATGGCTTCGATGTCTATGGCGCAGCGGAGAGCGTTCGGGCAGCGCTCAGGCGAGATCATCGCAGCCTACACGCCGCGCGGTTTTGGCCGCACGGTTGCTTCGATCGTGCGGAATGCGGATCGGACAAACCGGCTGCACCTTCTGCCGGAGGTCACCCCATGACGGCCATCCTTCTCGCAAAGGAGATCCCTGTCGCTGCAGAAGCCTCGTCGACCGGCGCGCGATGGCTGACCGTGGTCAGCCATACGGACCCGCGCTATGGCGGCCTCAGCGCCGCTGTGCCGCAGGCAGCCCGCACGGTGGCGCTCGAGGGTCAATTGCGGATGTCACTGGCCGCCTTTTGTGCACCCTCGGAACATGTGGTGCCCGAAGGCTACAAGGACGAGCGCCTCAGTTTCTGGCCGGTCGCGCGACGGCCGTGGCTGCAAGCGCCAAGCTTGCGTCGCGACTTCAATGCGCTCGTGCGTGCCAGCGATGGAGTGCACATCCATGGTTTGTGGGAGGCAAGCACCGCGGTCGCGAGCCGGACGGCAAACAGGCAAAACAAACCCTATGTGCTGTCTGCCCATGGGATGCTGGAGCCCTGGGCTCTTGCCCAAAAGCGATGGAAGAAGCTGGCCTATGCCGCTGTGTTTGAGCGAGGGATCGTAAAAAGGGCTGCTTGTCTGCACGCACTGACAAAAGCGGAGGCGCAGCAGTACCGAAGCTTCGGTGCCAAAGGAACGATTGCCGTCATTCCAAACGCGGTTGCGGTGCCCTCCGATCGCTCTCCTCAGCCTTTTCTCACCGCCCATCCGCATATACGGGGCAAGCGGCTGGTGCTGTTCCTCGGGCGGCTTCACCCCAAAAAGGGCTTGTCGTTGCTGGCCGAGGCTTGGGCTTTGATAGCGCGTGAGTTTCCCGAGGCTCACTTGGTCGTGGCGGGTCCGGATGACGAAAACACGGCTGAAAGACTGCACCTGCAGATCGCATCCGCGCGGATAGAAGGTGCAGTGACCTTTACAGGCATGCTGGGCCGAGACATGAAATGGAGCGCATTGGCGGCATCTGAGGCCTTTGTCCTGCCTTCTTTCTCCGAGGGCCTGAGTATGAGCGTACTGGAGGCACTCGGGGCCGGCGTCCCCGTGATCGTAACCAAGAACTGCAACATGCCTGAAGTGCAGGAGCAAGGCGCGGGTTGGGAGATCGTTGCCGAGGTTTCCGCGTTGCAAGCGGCGCTTCAAACGATGCTGCGCCACACTCCAGAACAGAATCGTGCGATGGGTGAGCGCGGTGCCGATTTGATCGCGAAGCGGTATGCGCCGCACGTGGTCGCCCATGCGATGGCCGAGGTGTACCGCTATGTGCTCGACGGGACAAAGCCGTCAAAAGCCGAGCTCTTGATGGCAGGTGCACGGTGAGACTCGTCCGACTCAGGGAATACGACAACTCGTGGTTTAGCCCGGGCGGCTCCTTTGCCAAACGTGCCTTTTGGATGCTGATTGGGCAGCCGATTTTTGCGTCACCCTGGCTGCCCTCCTCCAATCTGCGCGTCAAGCTGCTGCGTACCTTCGGTGCAACGGTTGGGCAGCGTGTGGTGATCAAGCCGTCGGTGCGGGTGAAGTATCCCTGGCATCTGGAGCTTGGCGACGATTGCTGGATCGGTGAGGAGGCGTGGATCGACAATCTCACGACAGTACGGATCGGGTCGAACGCCTGCGTCTCGCAGGGAGCCTATCTGTGCACGGGCAATCACGATTGGAGTGATCCGCGCTTTGGGCTGCGCCTCGAGCCAATCGAACTTGGGGAGGGCGCGTGGGCTGGGGCGAAGTCAATTTTGATGCCCGGAACAATGCTGGGTTCGTACGCGGTGGCCGCAGCCGGGTCCGTGGTCAAAGGCGTTGTTCCGGCATTTGAAATTCATGCGGGTAATCCGGCCAAGTGCGTGAAGACCCGCCGCATTCAGGGCCCAAAGATCGATGTGCCCGAGGAGGCTCGCGCATGAGGATGTTGTTTGTTAATCAATTTTTCTGGCCGGATTCCTCCGCCACCAGTCAGCAACTCACCGATCTGGTTTCGGCGTTGGCGGCTCGCGGCGTGGATGTAGCGGTGCTTTGCGGCGATGGGGGATATGCTGCGGCGGCTGGTGCGACCCCACCGCCGGTGGAGGTCCATCGTGTCCAGGCGATGCCGTTTACGCGCGGCCGCATCGGCAGAATGTTCTCATACCTGTCCTTCTATGTGACGGCCTTCGCGAAAGGGATTGCGCTTCGCAAAGCCGATGTTGTTGTTTCCATGACGACACCGCCCCTGATTTCATTACTCGGCGCGGCCATAAAGCTTTTGCGCGGATCACGCCATTTTATCTGGGAGCAGGATCTATATCCCGAAATCGCCGTCGACCTGCAATACCTGAGAGCGGGCGGACTGACTCATCGTTTGACGGGCTGGTTGGCAGACCAGGTGCGACGACAGGCGGACGGCATTATCGCGCTTGGGCCCTGCATGAAAGAGCGTCTCGTGGCACGCGGCGTTGATCCGGAAAAGATTGTCATCGCTGAACATTGGGCTTCGAGCGCGGCGATTACGCCGATGGTCAGACCGGGAAACCCTCGTGAACTGGTTTTACTCTACTCGGGAAATTTTGGGATGGCTCACGATCTGGAGACCATCCAAGGCACAATCTATGCGCTGCGTGACGACACGCGCTTTCGGTTCATCTTTGCGGGTACCGGCGATAAGCGAAAGGCGCTTGCGGTGTTTTGCGAAGCCAACAGGATTCGTTCTGTGGAACTCCGGCCGTTTGTGGCTCGAGACAAGCTGAGTGAAGGGCTGGCCGTAGGCGACATCGGTTTAGTGACACAGCAGGATGCGTCCTGCGGAGCCGTGGTGCCGAGCAAGGTCTACGGCATTCTAGCTGCGGGACGGCCGCTGCTCTTCATTGGACCGCCGAATGCCACCCCTGCGCGGCTGATTGATCGTCACGGGTGTGGATGGCGCATACAGAGTGGCGATGTAACCGGAGCAACGGAGCTGCTGCGCTATCTTGCGGACCATCCGGAGCTTGTGCAAGCTGCAGGGCAGCGTGCACGGGAAGCTTTGGTGCAGTGGTATGACCTGCCACAGAGCGTAGAACGTATTGGGGACATTTTGGGGGCAGCACGTCCGCCCTCTGCTTCATCGGCCAGGCTGGATCTGCAAACGTCGTCCTAAACTTTTCGATCTTTTTCGGCCGCAGCTGTTATGCGACGAGGTTCACCATGTATGTTCTTTTAGTCCTTGGCTTGTCGTCCTTTCTTCTTTGCCTGGTGTTGACGCCGCTTTGCCGTAATCTCTTTATCCGTGCCGGGCTTGTCGATCTGCCGGATGAACAACGTAAGTTCCACGCCATCCCTGTACCACGGGTGGGCGGCATCCCAATCGTGGTTTCCTGCGCCGGCTCGTTTGCGCTTTTGTACTGGCTCTTCGGGGACAGGGGTAGGCTGTACATCCAGCACGGGCAAATTCTGCACGCGGTGTTGCCGGCAACCAGTGTCATTTTCGCCGTGGGTCTGCTGGACGACCTCCTCGGCTTGAAGCCTTGGCAGAAACTTGGCGGCCAGATGGTCGCAGCCGGGCTCGCCATCCACTTCGGGGTCCAGCTCTCAACGGTACATCTCCCCGCCTTTGTCGGCGTTTTGGCCAGCTTCGTTTGGCTTATCTGTTGTACGAATGCAGTCAACCTGATCGACGGTATGGACGGTTTGGCGACGGGCGTGAGTTTGTTGAGCACGCTAACCACGCTGGTTGTCGCTTTGATTTTTGGCCGCTATGGGCTTGCGCTCGCGACGGCGCCCCTTGCCGGCGCTTTGCTGGCCTTTTTGCGGTATAACTTCAGTCCCGCTTCTGTCTTTCTTGGCGATTGCGGCAGTTTAACAATCGGATTTATGTTGGGGTGCTTTGGTCTGGTCTGGAGCCAACACACAGTCACACTTGTTGGCCTGGCTGCTCCGTTGATGGCTTTGGCTTTGCCCCTCACCGATGTCGGTCTTGCGATTGTGCGTCGTTTTTTGCGAAATACGCCCATTTTCCAGGGCGATCGTGGGCACATCCACCACCGTGTGTTGGCTTTGGGATTTTCCACCTCCCGCGCAGCACTCATTTTGTACGCGGCGTGTTGCACAAGCGCCATGCTGGCCCTGTTGGTGACGTTAAATCAGCGGCGGCTCGGTTGGCCTATGTTGGGCGTATTTTTTGTGTTGCTCGCTTTTGGGATCAAACGGCTCGGCTATGTTGAGTTCAGCGCCGCACGTCGAATGCTTTCGCAAGTTTCCCTCCGTCGTGCCGTGCAGGAGGAAATCCACTTGGAAGAGCTGCGCACAGCGTTGGCCGATGCGCATTCCATTGAGGGATGCTGGCAGGTTGTGCGCATTGCCTGTCGCGAACTCCGCTTTACCTCTGCTCAGTTGAAGGTTGGAAATATCAGCTATTTTGAAGAGTTTGCAGAGGCAGCTGACAGTTCATCGTGCGATATCGAGTTGACTCTCGGTCATCAGAGTTGGTTGGTTTTACGACACTCCGCAGGCGAGGCTTCCTCGAAGACTTCAATGGCCGTTCTCAACCAATTGCAATCGGTGATGCGTAAGAAGTTACAGGAACTGCCACCAGTCCCGATGCAGGTGAGGGTGTCGAGCACGGCTGCTTGAACAATCGCGGCAAAATAAAACTTCTAAAACGACGCTAGATGGGCGATTACGATAAACCGCTTTGGTGCCGCGCCGATGTAGTGGAAGGGATAGCAGGTGATTAGGGTCATCTGGGGCGTATCGCCGATGTCCAACACGTCCACATCTTCGGGAAGCACAATCTTCGTTGAATCCACGATGTAGAGAAAGGTCTCATCCGGCGTGACGACGCGCATGGTCATGCCCGGCTTGATGCCTGCCAGCGGCCGGAAGTAGGTGTCGCGGTGGGCGGCCACCACGAAATTGCCGAGTCCGCCGGGCAAAGCCGTCCCGCGAATGTGACCTGCTCCCAGCAGGAGCGACGTTGTATCGTCATCATCCAAAATGGGCGTGGAAAGATGCAGGGATGAAATCTCCAGCCGGCCAAGCAACTGATTGGCGTCTGGCATGTGTTTCGGAGATCGCTGGCTGGTTGGTGGGGACGGGGCTGCAGCAAAGCGAAGCGAGGGTGCAACTGCAGGTGCGCCTCCCTTAAAGGCCGCAGCGGCCTGTTGTGCGCCGACAATCTCCATCCGATGCGAAAGAAGTATTGCGCCGCACAACAAGCCGCCAATCCATGCAGCGGTCTCCGCAGACCGCAGCAACGTACGACGCATCTGTTAACCTTTCGCGTCCGTGATCCGGCGACGGATGCTCAGGATGCTGGCGGTGCCGAATGACAGCAGAGTTGCCAGATATAGCAGGGGTCCGTTACTCGCGGTATGTGGCAACTGCTTTACTGCGGGACGGACATGGGGACGGGCCGGCGTTTCCAGGCGGGCAACCTGAACGGGAGCGTTTGTCCTGTGCGTCGGTGCAGGGGAAGCAGGCTGGGATGAGGCGGCATAGCTCTGAGTAGCTTGTGGCGGCGGGGGCGTTGTTGCTTCCGCTTGCTGGATTGGAGGGGCTGAAGCTGGTGCCGGTGCTTGGTAGCGCGCGGCCTGGATACCAGGTCCTGTCTCTCCCGGCTGTACCGGCGTGGGTGTGAGCATCCACAACGTGACCTCATTGAGATCGGTTTGGGTGAGTTGCGGCAGTTTGGGCCGGCCTTCCGAGCCAGGATCCACGGCCATTACGCGTACATTGTTGTCCTTGGCAAGAGCGACAGCATCCTTCTTGGGGTAAACAAATTCAACGGTGAGACCGCCGGGAAAGGCATACCCTCGCAAGGTCGGTTTGCTCTTCAATCCCGCGTTGAAAATGATAGGCCCGCTGCCGGTGCTTGCCGATAGATTGTTAGCCGGATAAGCAAGCAAAGTTGCCAAAATGGCGCCCTTTCTTTGCAGCTGGATGATGATCCGATCGTTAAGGTGGTCAGCAACACGCATTGTGTAGGAGCCTGGCGAGAGGGAAAGACCGGGTGCTTCGGTCTTCTGCGTAATCTGCAACGACCCAGTCTGGGAGGCAACAACAGAGGTGGAGGCAGTCTGGCCGTGAAGTACAGTGGGGGAAAGCAGCAATACCGTCGATATTGCGAAATGAGCGCAACGCCTCATGCAAGACTCCTGGAGCTGGATAATGACACAAAATTTATGATGGTGGGAACGACAGAGTTCGTCGTATCCTGTCGCCTACAAACGACAACTTACTTTCATCGGATAGCCCGCTTGCGGCCAAGGTCCCGCATGCGGAGCCACTCGATGCATATGCGCACGGACGTAAGCTGGTTATATGTTCCGCAGCAGCTCGGACAAGCTGAGTTCGAAGCCGAGGGCGAGCACTTCGAGCATGGGCAGGGAGATCGATTTGCGGCCTCGCTCGACATCGGAGATGAAGGTTCGGTCAATGCCGAACTCTGTCGCTAACCGTAACTGTGTCATCTTGTGGTCGCGACGTAACTGGCGTAGTCGCATTCCAAAACGACTACTCACGTCATGCGGCAACAACTCGCGGGACGTGCGCGAAACATATAGGACATCCTGGGAGAGCTCCGATGGAGGGATCTCAATTTGCTGCATGCCAACCTCCTCCGCATTGATCTCACAGCAAACGCCGTAAGCGAACTGTCGCGGAACAAATACAGCGAACCCGAGTGAAAATGCTTCTATTAGCTTCACATATCCCTTCGCATCCAGTGCAATGAAAAAGTAATCATCGTGAGCAGATAGAGAAACTTCGATACTTCAGTTACCAAAAAAGGTAACTCGAGTCATGTTTTTTAAACGACTACGACTTTTGTTCGCACATTCGAGGGTTTGGCTCTACACGATGCGTGGTACGTTCAAGGTGAGCTTTTGTATCGGAGCAGACGGTTTGAAGAGGGCGTTGGTAACGGGTGTCACAGGTCAGGACGGCGCCTACTTGGCGGAGTTCCTCCTTGGTAAGGGTTATGAGGTGCATGGCATCAAGCGGCGTACCTCGCTGTTGAACACGGCGCGCGTGGACCATCTTTATGAAGATCCCCATGATGCCGGACGGCGCTTTATCCTGCACTATGGCGATATGACGGACTCGTCCAGCCTTTTGCACATCATGGAAAAGGTGCAGCCGGATGAGGTGTACAACCTCGCTGCGCAAAGCCATGTAAAGGTGAGCTTCGAAGAGCCTGAATATACAGCAAACTCCGACGCGCTGGGTGTTTTACGGTTGTTGGAAGCGATGCGAACGCTGCATCTCACCAAAACGCGCTTTTACCAGGCTTCAACGTCGGAGTTATATGGCTTGGTGCAGCAGGTGCCGCAGACGGAACGGACGCCATTCTATCCCCGATCGCCTTACGCGGTCGCGAAGCTGTATGGGTATTGGATTACGGTCAATTATCGCGAGGCGTATGGTCTGTATGCCTGTAACGGCGTGCTGTTTAATCATGAATCGCCCTTGCGGGGCGAGACTTTTGTTACGCGTAAGATTACGCGCGGTTTGGCCAGGATCAAGGTCGGCTTGCAGGATAAGCTTTATCTCGGCAACCTGGATGCAAAGCGGGATTGGGGACATGCGCGGGATTACGTCGAGATGCAGTGGCTGATGTTGCAACAGGAACAGCCGGAGGATTACGTCATCGCGACCGGGGAGCAGTACAGCGTGCGTGAGTTCGTGATGCGGTGCGCTGCCCAACTCGGCATGGATCTGCGCTGGTCAGGGCAGGGGTTAGAGGAAACGGCGATGGATGCCGAGGGCAATGCAATCATCGCGGTCGATCCGGCTTACTTCCGTCCGACCGAGGTGGAAACGCTGCTTGGCGATGCCAGTAAAGCTCGCCTCCAACTGGGCTGGCAGCCTCGCACCACGTTTGACGAGCTTGTGCGCGAGATGGTTGAATCCGATCTGGCCGCTGCGGAGCGCGACGCCCTGGTGCGCCGGCACGGCTACACCACTTACAATGTGCGGGAGACCTAGCGTGAAGATGACCCCAGAGAGCCGGGTCTATGTCGCGGGTCATCGCGGCCTGGTTGGATCCGCCATCACGCGTGGGCTTGCGGAGCGAGGGTATACACAGCTGCTGAAGCGTACCCGGGCGGAACTCGATCTTAGGGATGCTTCGGCGGTGCGGGCTTTCTTCGAGCAGGAGCGGCCGGAGTATGTGTTCCTGGCTGCTGCGAAGGTAGGCGGGATTCTGGCGAACGACAGCTACCCGGGTGATTTTTTGCGAGACAATCTCGAAATTCAGTTGAACGTCATCGAGGCGAGTCGGCAAGCCAAGGTCAAGCGTTTGCTTTTCCTGGGATCGAGCTGCATTTACCCTAAGTTCTGCCCGCAGCCAATCAAGGAAGAGTACCTGCTGACGGGACCGCTCGAGCCGACGAACAGGGCCTATGCTTTGGCGAAAATCGCCGGGGTGGAGATGTGCTGGTCGTACAACCGGCAGTATGGGACGCAGTATGTGGCGGCGATGCCGTGCAACCTGTACGGCACGGAAGATAACTTTGATCTGCAAACTTCGCATGTTCTGCCGGCGCTGATACGCAAGGCGGTCGAGGCGAAGCGGGACGGGGCCCGGAAGATGACGGTGTGGGGCACCGGCTCGCCGCGCCGGGAGTTGTTGCATGCGGAGGATCTGGCAGCTGGGGCTATCTATCTTTTGGAACTGGATGAGGGGCGGTATGGAGACCTGCTGTGCGCGGAGCATCCGCCGTTGGTGAACATCGGTACGGGCGAAGATGTCAGCATTCGCGAACTCGCTGAGATAATCTGCCGCGTTGTCGGGTTTACGGGTGATCTGGTGTTCGATACGAGCAAACCGGACGGCACGCCTCGCAAGCTGATGGATGTTTCCCGAATACATGCGTTAGGGTGGCGGCACAGAGTCGGATTGGAAGCGGGCATCCAGCGGGTGTATGACGCGGTAGGGAAACGGCTGGTGTGAGTAGATCGATCTGCGAACCGTTGCCAACGCTTGGGTATATGGGTCTGATACAGCATTTTATCTAGGGCTGTATGGCATCTTTTGGTGTCATGCCGACTCTGAGCTTGCCGAAGGAGAGCATTTGTATTTCGCCCCGATGTCTGCGGTCGCTCACAGGAATACTGAGGTCCTTCGCTGCGCTCAGGATGACAATAAAGAGCTGTTCCTTCAAGTACCGTTCCGATACTCGCAAAACTGTAGGTCTCTCCGCTGCGCATACGGTGAAACTGTTTGCTACCCCCCCCCCCACGAGCAAGCTCGTGCGGAGCCCGGTCTGCTACCACCCACACGAGCAAGCTCGTGCGG
>CAXTNA010000020.1:0-16173 GCA_964245535.1 uncultured Acidobacteriaceae bacterium
GCGACTACACCTAAAGGTAAATAGTTCTAAACGAGAAGAGCCTCGTTTGGGAACCTCGGCACTCCGTCGAAATGATACTTGTAAGGGAAATTGAGCCTATGCGTCGATTCGCCCTGGTGAGAACAAAAGACACCCGTCCCCTAACGAATGGGAAACCGGTTCTTACCTCTCCACGAATGTATCGGCAAACCCAATCAATACAGCTGTTCCCGTCGCGCGGATGCTGAAACTCGCACCGCTGCTTTCGCCTCCGCCCTTTGCCGTTCGCGCAACCACGACCGCTGCAGCTGCGAACCAACCCGCTCCGCCGCAAAACCTGCCCCCGCTACGAAGCGCAATAACGGACCGAAGCTTGGCGCCGCAATGGGCCCTGCGAAGTACAGCCCCTTTGCCGAGCTCTGAAAAGACCGGCTCAGCTTCGGCACACCGCGCTTGTCTACGCGGATGCGTTCGCGCAGAGTCGGCGAAAGAAAGCTCAGCCGGTTGAGATCGGTGCGGTAGCCTGTACCGGCGATCAAATGCGAGGTCAGGTGCTGACGCACCGTACCCTGTCGATCCGTCAACGTAATCCGCAGCCTGCCGCCTGAACCGTCCGCCGGTTCAATTGCATGGATGCGGCAGCCTAAAAGGATCGGAAATCCCTTCACGCGTCCTTGCAGTGCCGTGCCGCCCGCGGGCCCAAGGTGCTTGTACACGAGCAGCCGGCGCATGGGGGCCGGGAAGGCCCGAAACACATCCGGAGCCGCACAAGCCAGCCAGGACCGCATGCTGGTGCCTAGGGGTGTGGATGGATGCAGCAATCGGCGCACCAAGGGGCGTTCCGCCGGATTGCCAGGCTGGTGAATGTGCAGCTTGCGCGCGCGTCCAATCAGCGTCACCTTGGCGCCTGCCTCATGCAACAGCACGGCGGCATTCAGCGAACTGGCGCCCCGGCCCATAACTGTCACCTCACGGCCGGCAAATTCATCGAAACGCCTGTGCTGTGCCGGATGCGTGACACGGGATGCCGGCAAGCGGCGAAATGCTTGTGGAAGGTGTTGAAACAGACTCAGCCCTGTTGCAACTACCACCCGCCGCGCATAAAACTGCTCGTCGCCTGCGGTGGTAATGCGGTACATGTCTTCAAGTGGGGTGATGGAGCGAATGTCCTCCGGTTCTAAGGTGGGCACGTAGCGCCGAGCAAACTCCTGCCCATAGGCAATGAAATCTTCAACCGGAACAGGCAACAGGGTGTCGTGGTACGCCCGCCCTGTTTCCGCACAAAATTGAGCCAAAGTGTACGGTGCGCCGCCCGTGCTGAGGTTCGAAGCGAAGCCGTCCGACTTCAACCGCATGCCTTCGGGCATTTGGGTAGCCCACGTCTGCATCGGCTGGCCGAAGATGCGAAAGGGAACTCCTTTGGCCCGCAAGTGTGCTGCCACCGATAAACCGTACGGCCCAGCGCCAACCACAACCACAGGGGTGGGATATTTCGAGGTGTTCAACACGCGTGAAGCTCCCTTGCTCCATCCATGGAACCTCATTCGCTAACACGGCGATATTGCCTGGAAGTGCCCTGCCCTGCTGCGGAAGTGGTATAAAGTGACCGCCCTGAGAACGGCATGCTGGTAAGGAAAGCCCATGACCTCTTCCTTGCCCTCGGCGAATGATGCCCCGAAACGCATCTTGATTTTTGCGACAACGCATTGGGTCTCGACGGCGCGACTGGCAATGTCTCTCGCGGCTTTTGCTTGCCGCGTTGACTTGCTCGCGCCTCCGAATCATCCGGCTTTGGCTACGGATGCCGTTGCGGCTCACCATCGCTATTGGCCCCTAATGCCCATGCGCGGTTTGCGGCGTGCCTTGCGTGTCAGCGGTCCGGATCTTCTCTTAGTTGCCGATGAACTCAGCTTCCTGCTCGTCGAAGAGCTGTCCCACTGGGCATCGACAACCGGTGGCGCAGAGGCCGCCGGCGTGCTCGCGCTCTTGCAACGGTCTTTCGGCAGCATCGATTGCTTGCCGCTCACACGCTCGCGCATGGCACTGCTCAGCGCCGCTGCAGCGGCTGGAACTCCTATCCCACCCACGATGGCTTTACGCGATAAAGCCAACCTCGATCAGTTGGCTCGCGAGATGCCCGGTCCGTGGATGTTCAAGGCGGATGCGACCTGGGGAGGCTTTGGGGTGCGCAAAGTTTGCGATGCGTCACACCTATCGCCGACCTGGAAGCATCTGCAGCAACCACTGAATCTGCTGCAATCGTTGAAGCGCGGCTGGCGCGGCAAAGAGTGGGGGCATCTGCATGTCTGGCTTGGCGGAAGCAAACGCGAGGTGATCGCGCAAAAGTTCATTGCGGGCACGGAACGTACCGGCATGGCCGTGTGCGCCCGCGGTCGGCTCATTGCCGTTGCTTGCCTTGCAGTGGAACAGGTGCGATACGAGAACGGACCCGCGAGTATTCTGCGGGCCGTGGAAGATCCGGCGATGTTGGAAAGCATACGGAGGATTGCGGCTGCCACAGGCATCTCAGGGTTCTGCGGCTTCGACTTCATGGTGTCCGCCGAAACAGGAGAGCCCTTGCTTCTGGAAATGAACATGCGGCCGACGCAACTTGCCCATCTATCACTCGGAGCAGGTCGAGACTTGTGCGCTGCCCTTCTTCGCGCCTTGCTGCAATGCGAAGAAGCAGCCGACCGGCCCAATGCTGCAGAATCCGGGCTGGTGGCCCTTTTTCCGCAAGAAATCCTGCGTGATCCGCAAGGACTTCAGCTTGCCCAAACCTTCCACGATGTACCCTGGGCCGCACCTCATCTCATGCGCTTCGCCGTAGCCCCTGCCACACTTCCCACGCTGCTGACGACAGACCCTCGTTGGTGTGGCAAAAACGAGATCCACGCCAATGGCCAAACGATCCCCGCTTAAAGTCTGTCTCGCTTGAGTTACGTTTGCCCTCTCGACCGAGCAGACGGCCCAGGTGACAAAGTCGTCCGGGGCTCGTCTGCTGACAGCTGAATCGCTACGCCATGGAAGCACCCTCAGTTCTATTCGAACGGCAACTTCAATACGCTCCACTTCGTCGAATGACGGCGCTTACCGTTTGCAAAAGAATGCGAACATCCATGAGCAAGGACCAACGGTCGATGTACCGCAAATCCAGCTTGATCGCGTTGTCGAAATCTGTGTTCGAGCGACCCGAAACCTGCCATAGCCCCGTGATGCCGGGCTTCACCGAGAAACGCCGCATCAGCCAAGGTTCAGAAAAACGGCTCACATCTCGCGTGGGCAACGGCCGTGGACCCACCAAAGACATCTCACCCTTCAGGACATTGATCAACTGCGGCAGTTCATCCATCGAGGTGCTGCGCAAGAACGCGCCGACCCTTGTGATGCGAGGATCGCGCTTCATTTTGAAGGTGGGCCCGGCGTTTTCATTCATGTGCTCCAACGCAGCCTGCCGTGCTTCGGCGTCGATCACCATGGATCGAAATTTAATCATGCCGAAGCGCCGCTTGTTGAGCCCGAAACGCTGCTGCACAAAGAAGATGGGACCAGGGTCAGAGAGCACAATAGCCAGAGAGATAACAGCAAAGACGGGTGCTAAAAGGACAAGCCCGATTGCTGCCAGCGTGCGGTCGACCAAACTCTTCACGAAGAGGCGCTGATCATGATGCACCATCTCAAGCACCACCTGCTGCGTCCGTGCGGCATCGACCTTTCGGCTTTTTGCAACTTCCGTGTTGAAGAGATCCAGGGAATACTGCACCGGCACACCGGCCCGTCCGCAGATCGCTACGATCTGCTCCACATCGCCAAAGTGGCTTTTTAGCGGAAGCCCAATAATCACTTCATCGATGGGCTGATGCATCAGGAGTTGCTCAAGTTCCTGCACGCCACAGATCACGTTGCCGATCAGTTCGATCCCGTAGTGCGGTTGGCTGTCGACGAACCCCAGCAGCTGATAACGATAATTCGGGTGTTCTGCAAGATCGGCTGCTTGCATGCGGGCGAGCGGTCCTGTGCCGCAGATGATGGCCGTACGCGGCTTGCGAAGCGCGGGCCGTATCTGCTCCTCATAGGTCATCACCCCTGCACGTACGATCAGCAGCAAGGTGCACGTAAAGAACCAGAACAGGGCAGCTGAGCGAAATGGACTTTTTGCAGGTGCAGCGAGATGCAGCAGGGGCAAAGCTATGAGCCCGCATAAAAACGATACAAACGGCACCTTCCAAAGCAGCATCATGGCCCGGTAGTTCACGTTGGGTTGATACAAGCTGGTCAGCCAATACAGCACACGCCAGGAAAGCAACATGGCGGCTGCGAGTAGTAGATTCGCCAAGGAAACACGAGCCCCGACGTAGCTACCGATCGTTTGCCCCGGGTGCATGGGCGCATCGAACAGGTTCAATCCCAAGGACAGCAGGATGGCGATCTGGTCCAACAATCGCACCATGGGCGTTGAAAGTTGCCGCACCAACTTCGATGGCCGTGCGTGCGTAGCGAGGGTTCGTTTCGCCACGGGCGAGGTGAAGTTCTTTTCCGGCGTTTGTTCGAAGGGGGAGGTCACCGAACCTACGGAGTGCGTGCTGTGCTCATGCATGGTGTGTCTGCTTTCGTCCTCGTTGCTGGTCTTATCGGCACAAATCAATTTTTCTTGAGTGCGCACAGGTTCGGTGACCGCACCATGAACCCTCCTTATGGATAGCCGACACAAGCTGAGTCGTGAATGAGCCAAAGGTCTTTTGTTGTGAAGCTTTCGTGTGACGAAGGACGAACCGCAACATGCTACTTTGCTTAACGTCGGCCTAAAGTTTTTCAATCCTCAGCCGATAAGACATTTGCAACACGCTGCTCCCATCCTCGCAACACCGGTTCATGTAGGCATAGATTTGGCACATTCAACGTCCGCTTTGAGTTCTCACTCGCAGGTTTTCGCACCGCCCAAGCTGCGCCAGATTGTCACCGAAGCTGTTTTCCGTCGCAAACGCACTGTGTTGCAGGCAGTGCTCGCAACGATGGCGATGGTGGCCCTGCTGATTGTCGCGATGCATCGTAAATACGAATCCGGCGCCAAACTGGTTGTACAAAATGTGCGCACTGCCGCTCAACTCAGCACGACCAATGTCGACAGGCTTGTTTCACAAGGCGATATCAGCCCGGCAGAGATCAACACGGAAGTCGATCTGCTGCAAAGCGACAACGTAGCTCGTCGCGCCTTAGGGCAACGTTCCGCCAACGGCTTAAACACCCAACAGGACAATCGCGCTACACAAAATCTGGAAGATCGTTTGCACGTGGAAGCGGTACACCAGACCAACATTATCAATTTGAAAGTGTTAGCAAATTCACCTGCGCAGGCCAACAGCGATCTACAGCACGTAATCGACGCGTACTTTGAAGAGCGGGCAGGCAACGCGCGCAACTCAGGGGCTGCCGGCTTTTTCGACACGCAATTGAAGGCAAAAAGCCGGCAACTGGATCAGGATCAGGCGGCGCTTACTGGGTTTCAAGTGCAGCATGGCATTGCCGACCTCGACGACCAAACCAAGCTGCAGGTGGAACGAATCTCAGGCTTGCAGGATCAGCTCGGGCAAACCGAAGCTACGCTCGCCGCTCAGCGTGGAAAGGCGGCTACGCAGGAAAGGCAGTTAAACCTTACTCCCGCTCGTTCCCGCACACAGCAGCGTACGATCACCAACCAATACTCACAAGAACGCTTGAACACATCGCTGGTCGATCTAAAAAATCGCCGGACTGAACTGCTAAAACGCTACCCGTCGAGCGATCGCCAGGTAGTGGAGATCGAAGAAAAGATTGCGACTACCAGCAAGGCGATCGCCGAAGCGGGTCAACATCCCGCAGGCGAAGAAGCGACAGATATCAATCCTGTCTGGCAGCAGCTAAGTGTAGCGGTCGCGACTTCCGGCGGGGAAATCAGTGGACTTGAGGGCCAAAGATTGGCGCTGAAGCAGGAAGTTGCCTCCGCACAAAAACGGCTGAATGAGTTGGAAGAGGCAGCAGCGGACTATGGCGCGCTGCGGCGCAAGGTACAACAATCACAAGCCGATTACACGCTTTACGCGCAAAGGCGTGACGAAGCACGGATCTCTGAGGCGTTGGATCGCGAAAAGCTCTTCAACGTAGCTGTACTCGAGAAGCCAATGGCCTCCCCGGAACCGATTCGTCCAAAACCGGTGTTGTATCTTGCTGTCGCCGCTGTGTTCTCGTTGTTTCTGGGCACATTGCTTGCTCTTTATGCGGACCTGCGTGGTGGTCAGGTGCATAGTCCAGCTCAACTGGAAGCCGTGACCGGTATGCGCACACTCGCGACCTTTGCCGATGAAAGCTATGGCAAACATCTTGCAGATTCTAACCGGCTGCAATACCGGCGCGTTTTATTCGCGATTCGGCAGGCCGTTGCGCTCGTGCCATCCGGTCTCGTCGAAGCGCCGAAAGCACCCGCTCTGGCGGCTGCCGGCCATGTTCCCGATTGGACTTCCGCTGTGGATGCCGAGGGCGCATTCGAAAACGAGACCCACGGCGCCTGTGTTGCATTCACGTCTGCACTTCAGGGAGAGGGCGTTAGCTTCATCGCCAATCACCTCGCGACAGAAGCAGCCAGGCAGGCTTCCAGTCGAGTAGCCGTGCTCGATATGGTGACGTTGCTTAAACGTTTCGAAAACAAGGGCTCCGTGGACCTTGCGACACGCTATGATGACGCACTCGAATGCTGGGTGCTTGCCGATGAGGTGGAGGACGCCGCGGAGGCTTGGCGAAAAACAGGAGCACAAGGTCAGTTTTCCGCCAGATTACGTCCACTCCTGCACCAGGCGCGCGAACGGTTCGATTTACTGGTGCTGGACTGTCCCAACTTGCAATCGTCCACCCTCGCCGCGGAACTTGCACCCTGTATCGACGGCTACATCGCAACCGTTGCGGCGAATGCTGCGCGTAAACAGAACATCGAAGATCTGATTTCTCAACTCACTGGAACAGCAGCGCCTGTACTCGGCTATCTCCTCAACCGTCGGCACTACCCGGTGCCGCGCTGGCTCTACAGCCTTCTCTGGTAAATGCGAATGCACACAATGTTTCCACCCAAACGCTACTTCATCATCAAGTCTTTTGGCTCTCAGGTGTTCTCTCTTATGTACAAAAGCTGTAGGGCGATTAGCCTTCTCGCGTTCTTTATCGTCACGCTTCTTGTTCCTGTCAGCAGAGGACAGGCACAGATCCAGGGTGCAGGCACGGCTATGACCGGACCGAGGCGCCCTTTGCCGTCCCCTGTAGGCGCCGGCCCCGCGCTTGCGTATGTTCTTCAGCCTGGGGATACCGTTGTGCTCAATTTCCGCTTCACGCCGGAGTTCAACGAAGAAGTGATTGTTGGACCGGATGGCCGCACTATGTTGAAGTCCGCAGGAAACCTGCAAGCGGCCGGGCTGACTATTTCTGAACTGCAGGAAGATGTCGTGAAATCTTCTTCTGCCAAGCTCGTCGATCCAGAGGTGGCAATCACGCTGAAGGATTTCGATAAACCTCACATCGTTGTCGCCGGTGAGGTGAACACACCCGGGCGCCAAGACCTTCGCAGACCTACGACGGCACTGCAAGCCATCCTGGCAAGCGGTGGACCGAAGGATGATGCCGCCATGGGCCGTGTCTTGTTATTTCGTCGGCTCGACGCTGACACGGCTGAGGTCCACGTCTTGCAACTGGCGCATTACGGAGCGCATGCGCGCGAAAAGAATGACATGCTGCTGCAGCCCAACGACATGATTCTTGTACGGCATGATTTGCCTTCACAAATAGAACGCTACATCAAGCTTTTCAATGTGGGTTTTTACCTGAATCCTCTTCAAAGTGTCGGGACCTTCTAAATGCCTGCCGCTTCTGCTCAATGCTCGTGCATGCGTGAACGTAACCAAGATCAAGGAAAGGAAGAGCCGTGAAAGTGCTTTTGATGTGTTACGAATGCAGCCCGTATCGCGGCTCGGAGTGGGCTGTCGGCTGGGGCCGTCTTCTAGGTGCGGCGAAGATAGCTGAAACGCACGTCATCACGAGTGAAGAAAATTTCAGCGTATTGGAGCGTGCACGTAGCGAAGGTCTGTTGCCGGCCAATGTGTACACGCATACCCCGCAGCCGGATGTGAAACTGCGCAACCTGGAACGCAAGCGTGTCCTCTATGCCTACAATTACAGCGCTTACCACCAGTGGCAGGTGCTTGCCTTTGAATTAGCACAGCAACTGCATGAGCACATGAGCTTCGACCTCGTGCACCAGGTAAATGTATGCACCGTGCGGGAACCCGGTTACGGATGGAAGCTCGACATCCCTTTTATCTGGGGACCGGTAGGCGGTACACAGAACTTTCCCATGCGGTTTCTTCCGACGCTGTCCTTCCGAGAAGCCGCAAAGGAAGGTGCACGCAGCATTGCGAACTGGTACGTTCTGCGCAATAAACGGGTTCGTGAAGCAGCGCGGCAATCGGCAATGTTGTTTGGCGCCAACTCAACGAATCAACGGCATCTGGAGTTCACTGCGGGGCGGGAAGTGGAGTTGCTGCTCGAGACCGGGCTGCATGCCGTCCAGGAACCGGATAGAACTCGTTTCATCAGAAGGCTCGCGGATCACGACGCCAAACGCAATCCCCAACCGCTTCAGCTCCTATGGAGCGGCGAACTACAAACCAGAAAGGCTTTACCGATTCTTCTACATGCACTCGCGCGACTCGATACTTCGTTGGTGTGGCAGCTAGATGTTCTTGGGGATGGCCCCATGCGCGCTGCGTGGATTGAAAAAGCTGCAAGATTGGGGTTCGGCAAGCGCGTGCGTTTTCTCGGCCGCTTGCCTTTCACAGAAGCCGTCAACAAGATGCAAACCGCGGATCTGCTCTGCTTCACGAGCTTGCGTGATACGAGCGGGAACGTGGTATTGGAAGCGCTTGCCGCCGGTGTGCCCGTCATCTGCTTCGACCATCAAGGGGCCGGTGACATGGTCAGCTCGCGAAGCGGGGTGAAAATCCCTTTAAGCTCCCCGGCTCGGGCTTATGTGGATTGGGCGCGTGCGATCGGCTCGCTGGCAAGCGACCCTTCCCGCTTATTAGCGCTCAGTCAAGGCGCAACAGCGCGTGCGCGTTCGTTCTTATGGTCGAAAAACCATGCCGTCATCAATGCCGCTTACGAGCAACTATTAAACCACTCAACGAACGAAGGCCCCCCGCATGAAAGCCGGTCCGCAGAGGAGCTTAAGGATGCCGTCCAGAGCGCAACGCAGGGCAGCCTATGAGCACAGTACCGTTAGCTGAAATTCTCGCCGCGCAAGAGCTGAGAGCGCGCGTACCCAAGCGCTGGAGCATATGGACCCGGGCACTCAGGGCGAAGATAGGAAATCGCCTTGGCTATGCGTTAGCCGATCAGGTGGTGTACAGCTTTGGCAATATGGTGGTCGCAGCCATGCTGAGCAGGCATTGCGCGCAACGCGATTTTGGCATGTACATCCTCACGCAACGCTCGATGGACGTACTAATCCAGTTCTGCAATGTCTTCCTTTGGGGTCCGTTTACCTTTAATTTGCCGGGCATCGCCGACGTGCGCAAAAAGTCATACCAAGGCAGCATCTTGGGGTGGCAGGTCGTCTTCTGTTTCATGTTCACGGCAGGGGTTTGGTTCGCAAGCCGCTGGGCCGCAACCCCGGCGCGCGGTGTTTATTACGGCACATTCGCTCCGCTGGTCCTCACTAACGGCGGGATCCTTTTCCGTGAGTTCACCCGGCGCATGTACTTTTCTCACATGCATTTGCGGGAAGCTTTCTGGACAGACCTCGCCACCGTGCTGGTACAGATCGGCGGTGTGGAATGGCTCTTCTACACAAGTAAGTTAAACGTCACAAATACGCTCTGGATGCTCTGGTTGGGTGCATCGCTCGTGAGCTGCTGGTGGATCGTACGTGAGTGGCGTACGTTTCATGTGAGTCTGCGGGCAATGACAGACGACTTCCGGCTGAACCTACAGCTTGGACGATGGTTTCTCGGTAGCAACATGGTTTTCCTGGCTGGATCGCAATGTAATCCCTGGGTCTTGAGCGCTTTGCTCGGCGGCGCGTCTGTGGGCGCGTACTCCGTATGTGAAAGCGTCGTCAACATACCACGCGTGGCACTGACGAGCATGCAAAACGTCATGGGACCGATGATTGCGCGGGCACGCAAGGAAGGTGGGAAGGCCAGCCTGCGCGGCATAGTGCAACGGCTCGACCGCATGCTCTTGCTGGGGTCGAGCATCTTCGCCTTGGCCATCATCTGCATCGGGCCATGGGTCGCGCATGTGATCTTCAGAACCGTTCCAAGTAATGCGCACACCATCCTGATCCTGCTCGCCATCAACCTGGTTGCCTATGCAGCAACGCTGGCCCAGTCCTACGGCCTTACCGCGATGAATCGGGCAGATACGCCCTTTAACGCCAATGGGTTAGGCCTGCTCGCGCAAGCAGCGGTTTGTTATTTCCTGGTACATCGTTTTCATGTTCCTGGCGCGGCTGGAGCGATGCTGCTGGGCAGCGTTGTGGTGTTCTTCACCCGAGGCTGGTTTTTCCGGCGGGAGACCGCAGCCGTATGAGCACAACCTTGACGAGGCGATCTGTGGAACTGGCTGCCGAACGACGGCAGCTGCAAAAGGAAGAGCACGCGTCTCGCCGGCTCAAGCTCCTAAAAATGCTGTGCGGCCTTGTCCTGGGTGTGTGCTTCTGGTACTCGGTTCCGTATTATCTTCCACTCAAACTCGATCCAAACCCGATGAAGGCAGCTGCTAACGAAGCGGCAGCGTATGAAGGCAACCTAAGTCGGCAAATCGCGATGCCGGCCATCCTTTTGCTTTCGGCTTACATGCTTTGGCGACTGCCGAAACGCGGACGTTTTTCTATCCACAGCAAGCTGACGGGCTTTGTGTTTTGCTACGTGGGCTGGGCGGTCAGCAGTTCACTTTGGAGCGTAGACCCGTCCATTACCCGCAAACGTATTGTGGTGTTTTTGATCAACACTTTCTTTCTCTACACGCTGGCGCGCGTGGCTTCCATGTTGGAGATGGCGCTACTCGGCTTTGCCTGTACTGGAACAGTCGGTCTAATTGCTCTAGGAAACGAGATCTTCGTGCAGCACACCTTTGCGCCCTTCGATCCTGATTACCGATTTATGGGGGTCATGACGGCGAACTTCCAGGCCATGAATCTGCTCGTCTGCCTTCTTTGCGGACTCACATTGGCACAACGTCAACCTCGCTGGTTGCGCTGGATGACGCCATTGCTTGTTCTATTTTCCGGGCTGTTGCTTCTAACACGGGCGCGCGTGGGCACGTTTCTCTGCCTAGGCATGATAGTTTTCATGCTGCTGCGCATGGCAAAACAACACCTGCACCCTCACCTGCGTGCACTTGCCTTCGTAGGCATTCTCATGGTGCTTGTGCCCGGGGCGGTCTTTGCCTTTGGGCACTCCGGAAGCGGTGCTGTTACAGACCTCTTCATGATGGGACGGCAGGATACACAAAATACGGCAAGTCTTTCCAACCGAGCCCCGCTCTGGGCGGAGCTCATGCAGAGCATCGAGGAGCATCCCTTTCTGGGCTTTGGTTTTGAAGCTTTCTGGAGCCCCGGACGCGTGGAGAAAATCTCCTTCGATCAGGGTTGGATGGTGCCCCACGCGCACAATACCTACCTTGACCAGATGTTATCGCTCGGCATTGTGGGAGCCTTCCTGTACGCCTGTGTATTGGTTGGCGGATGCGCGACCGCTTGGCAAAGGTTTCGAGCGGGTCCGGATGAAAGCACATTATTGCCGGCGCTCCTGTTGTCATGGCTTGCTCTGCTTAGCCTTACCGAATCGACGCCTGTGTCGCCTTACCTGCCGACGTTGATTGCGTACGCGTGCATTGCCAAACTGTGCATGGAGGCAGGCTCCGAAGCGGAAAGCGATCAGGGCTTGCTCCCCGGGAAGATACTGACGGGTTTACCCCAAACAGGACGCGGCGCCTTGCTTACGCTGCGAGAGAGCCAATGATGACGCAACGGAGCGGTGCTACAGGTCTTGTCAGCGTAATCATTCCGACGTACCGCCGTCCGCGGGAAGTACGACTGGCGGCCGAAAGCGCCTTGGCGCAAACCTGGACCGAGATCGAAGTCATAGTGGTTTCAGACGGTCCTGATCCTGAAACCCGATTTGCACTACAAGAACTGGACGTGCGACTGCACTACCTGGAATTGCCCAGCAATGAAGGGCCGGCGGCGGCGCGGAACGCGGGTGTCGCCGCGAGTCGTGGCAAATGGCTCACTTTTCTCGACGATGATGATTCCATGCTGCCCAACAAGGTCCGGGCGGAGATGGCGATGGCTGATTCAGAGCACCCGCAACGCATGGTCTCCTGCCGCACCGTGTATCGGCGCAAAACGCGCGACGATCTTTGGCCGGAACGTCCATTATCAGACGGAGAAGATATAGCGGCCTACATTTTGCAACGTCCATCGCTGTTCGGACGTCCGGGCGTAATCCCGATCCAAACCTTACTGGTGCACCGGTCCATCGTGGAGCAGGTTCCATTTCGTACGCACAAAGACCATGAGGACTGGGCTTGGCTATTGGAAGCATGGCATTTGGCCGGGGCCCGCGTAGTTTTCGCCTGGGAGCCGTTAGTGATCTACAACATCAATACCGAAAACGTATCCCGTTCCCGTCGCATGAACTGGGAAGATTCCATGCAGTGGGCGGCAGCATACCGCCACTGGATCGGCGACCGCCCATTCTGCTCATTTCTTTGCACGAAAGCGGCTCTGAAAGCCAAGCGGGCAGGGGATTGGCATGGCTTGCGAACAATCACCGGAGAGGTTCTGCGATCACGTCCGCGCTTGCTCGATTTATTGTTTCTCGCAGGCATCGCTGCACTACCGGGCAGATGGTTACAGACGGCCTGGAAGCGCTCGCTGCGTTCGCGGGAAATGAAAAGCAGATCCCCTCGCCTTCGGTCAGGGTACGGAATGGTAAGGCGGAGAGCGGAGTAACAAGGCGGAGAGGTGGTGAGAGGAACCATGACCGATCAATTCTTGTGGAAAATCGATCGGTGAGTTCATCGGCGCACCTGCCAAAGTTGTCTCCTCTACGCCACCTCAACTTTGTTCCGCCACGAAGTAGCAGACGCCAGTGCACGATTGACGTTTTCAATGTTCTCGACGCCTTTTGTGTTAAGCCATTGATCAAAGGCTTCTTCCCCGTGGCGTGCATAGACCGAAACGCCATCCTGCCATGTCGCGCGGCCGCAGAGTACGCCGTTGTAGGCTACGCCGGACTCACCGGCAAGCTCAAGCGTTTCAATGAAAACAGGGTTGGAAACACCCGCTGAGAGATAGATAAAGGGAAGATTCGTAGCCGCTGCCGTTTCGCGAAATTTTTCGAGCGCTTCGGCACGCGTATACGCAGCCTCACCATTGTAGGAGGTACTGCCTTGCACAAAGGTCATGTTCACCGGCACTTCGACCTTGAGTACATCGATGCCATACTGCGGCTTTGAAAACTCGCGCATCGATCCGGCAACGACGGATGGCTTTTTGCGTGCGTATTCGAGTGTGTTGTCTTTCCCGCCGTCGACATCGTACCCGACGAATTCGCAGAAAAAAGCTTTGTCGTAGCTGCGGCACTCGGCACCGACCCGCTCGATGAAGGCATGCTTCACATCATTGATCTCCGGTGCTTCGAACGGGCTGTAGTAAAGGAGGATCTTGATACAGTCAGCTCCGGCCTCTTTCAACCGAAGAACGCTCCAATGGTCGAGCAAATCGGGCAAACGTCCCGGCGTGGCGGCATCGTAGCCCGTCTTTTCGTACGCCAGCAGCAGTCCTTTGCCGTGGCGATGGTGCGAAGCGGGTATCCCAAACTCCGGATCAAGCAGAATGGCCGAGGCGTGCTGGGTAAGAACATCCGTCACCAAGGCTTTGAACATTTCCATATCGTGGCCGTCCGCATCCGCTCCGCGTGCCTCCTTGATGGACTTCAGCAAGGAGCCGCGCTGGTCCATGGCCGCTGCGGCGATCACGCCTCGTTCATTGGAAACGGCATTCAAGCCAGCAAGCTTTCCCGGTGTCAGCTTCATCAATCACTCCCCTTGTGGATGGACGTTTTACGCCGGAGCGTACTTCTCTCACGGCAGTTTGCAGTACATCCCTGTGATGCAAATTCGTGGGAAGGAACTGTCCATGCCGCGCAACCCGCCTTCTTGTACAGCAAGGGTGTTGGGCGCAATCAGTTGCGCAATTGTTTCTGAAGCTGCCCTGCAAGGTGGATCAGGTGCTGCAATGTGGGCAGGATTTCGGGCCCGGCCTGGCGGAGCGTCAACTGGGATTCGAGTAAAAGACCGGTGAGCGAGGCGTTCAGTTCATTCTGCAACGAAGCCGCCACAGCTGAGCGCGCCTTTGCTTCGTCCTGGGCCCGGCGGGCCAGGGTCGAGCGCACTTGGCGAAGCACGCGATCGACCCCACACAGCCCGAAGTTGACCTCCAGCACGGGCGCCGTACCCGCACCCGCGTACAGGGCTTCCATGGCGTCCGGTTGGGCGGCAGCAAGATTTTCTTCGAGCAGAATCAGGTTAAAGTCACCGCGGCGAAGGGCCGTCAGGCTAGGACGTCCGGGCGAGACGATCTCTACCTCGGCTTCCAGCATTCGGCGTAGATTTTGTGCCACCGTGGTCGCCGCGGGCTCCGGGGCGAGCAATAAAACAGAAAGGGCCATGAAGGAATCTCCGAAGGGCAGTCATGGGAACGATCAAAGTAACAGCGACTTCGCGCAAGCAAGCATTGTTTGCCGCGTTTCGCCATGGTCAGAGGCGACGCACCTTACTCAAACTCTTCGCTCAAGCCATACTCCTTTAGTTTGCGATAGAGGGTTGTTTTGCCGATGCCGAGCAACTTGGCCGCGAGCAGCTTGTCGCCATTGAGTTGCCGAAGCGTCTTGACGATGGCCTGGCGTTCCAGCTCTGTACTCGGCACCACGTTGTCCGTCGCGTGTAGTGGAAAGGGCACGGCATCCGCGTCGGCTCGCTGATGAAACCGATGCTCCTGCAGCTGTGACGGCAGATCGGCCAAATGCACTACAGGGCCGGTAGAAAACGTGCAGGCGCGCTCGATGGCATGCTCCAGTTCGCGCGCATTGCCCGGCCAATCGTATTCCATCATCAGGCGCAGGGCATCATCTGAGTAGGTATAGGGCATCTGCTGTTCCCGGCTAAACCGATCCAGGAGATGCGCCGCCAAGAGGGGAATATCTCCTGGACGTTCCCGCAGTGGTGGAATGCGCATATTGACCACATTGAGCCGATAAAAGAGATCTTTGCGGAAGCGTCCCATGCCTACCATTGCAGGGAGGTCGCGATTAGTGGAGGCGAGTACCCGGGCCTGGATGGGCACCACGGTTCCGCCGCTCATGGGTTGCACCTCGCGGTGTTGCAGGGCACGCAGCAGCTTGGCTTGCAACTCCAGGGACAGGTCGCCGACCTCATCCAGAAAAACAGTGCCGCCCTCTGCCAACGCGAGGAGACCTGTCTTGGTGCGGGCGGTCATCTTCGAGCCCGCCTCCGTGTAGCCGAACAATTCGCGTTCAATCAGCGCCGGAAGCAGCGATCCGCAATCGACCGGAATAAACGGTCGCCCGGCCAAAGGCCCATTTGCATGGATGGCACGTGCTACGAGTTCCTTGCCGGTGCCGCTTTCGCCAAGAATCAGCACTGGATGATGCGTATGCGCGACCTTGGAAAGAATGCGAAAGAGCTTTTCCATGGCCGGGTCCTGACCCATGAGCAAGCCGACGGCTTTGCCGCTATGCAGGCGTTCGCGCAAAGCGCGGCTCTCATCCAGGGCACTCCGCCTCTCTGCGGCCCGCTCGAGGACGGCCGTCAGTTCCTCCATGGTGAACGGTTTGGCGAGGTAATCGCCCGCGCCGGTGCGCATGGCTTCCACGGCAGAGGTCACTGTGGCAAAGGCGGTCATTACCACGGCCAGGATGCGCGGATAGGCGGTGCGCACCTCCTCCAGAAGCGCAAAACCGCCACCACCGGGGAGCTTCAAATCAAGCAGCAGAATGTCCACGGCCGCCCGCTTGAGCAGCGACCGCGCACCCGGCACGGAGTCGGCAGTTTCGACGCTGTATCCCAGGCTTGCCGCGATCTCCGCAC
>CAXTNA010000020.1:16183-22383 GCA_964245535.1 uncultured Acidobacteriaceae bacterium
CGGCGGGCGCACACCCGGTCGCGGTTGGGCAGCAGCTCCCGCTGGGGCAAAGCCGCGCCACGCGATGCGACAGCCAGGGAACCGGCAACCCTCGCGACCGGCCGTCGCGGAAGCATCGCGCTTGCCATGGAGGCCTCAGCCATGGGGCACCTCCGCGCCCGTGGGCGCTGTTGCGGCGATAGAAGACACCACCCCCGCCGATGAACCGCTCCAAAACAAGACCTGCAATCGAACTGGCACGGGAACTCCCAACGCGAAAACCTTTCATCGCAAGGTAAACGGACGGGATGGTGTACTGGAAGGACGAAGGTAATGAGTACCCCTGCCACCTTTGGGGCAGCGATCTCCCCTGAACAGAACTTTGTCACGCGTTGTGTGCGGAAGTGGCACAGGAGGGACGGCCGGATAATACGTTCGTTCGGCGTGTGTCAGATTGGGACAACTTCGCATGGTAAAGGCTGCCTATAATCGGCTTCATGCCTATAGACATTGCACTTTCGCGGGGAGATGGACGTGCCGAGACCGCGGCGCGCCCGCTACGCCTGACGCCGCATTTTGTAGCCACCGCTGAGGGCTCCATCCTGATTGAAACCGGCCACACGCGTGTGCTGTGCAACGCGACCATTGAAGGTACCGTGCCCGCGTGGTTGCGCAACTCCGGCCGCGGCTGGGTGACAGCGGAGTACGGCATGCTGCCGCGCGCCACCCTGACCCGCACCCCACGCGAAAGCGAACGCGGCAGAATCGGCGGCCGCACGCATGAGATTCAGCGCTTGATCGGACGCAGTTTGCGCTCGGTGGTGGATATGAAGCTGTTGGGCGAGCGCACGATCATTCTCGATTGCGACGTCTTGCAGGCCGACGGCGGCACGCGCACGGCCGCCATCACCGGCGCCTGCACGGCGTTGGCGCTGGCGCTCGGCAAGCTGGTGGAAGCGGGCTCGCTGAAAGAAAACCCGCTGCGCGAGATGGTCGCGGCAACCTCGGTCGGTATCGTTGACGGACGCGTGCTGCTTGACCTGAACTATGAGGAGGACAGCCGCGCAGAGGTGGATATGAATGTTGTGATGACCGCTTCGGGCGGCCTGGTCGAGACGCAGGCCACCGCCGAGCGCGAAACCTACACGCGCGCGCAGTTGACAGAGCTGCTGGATGCAGCGGAAGCGGGCATTCGCGATCTGTTGGCCGCGCAGCTAGCATGTCTGGAGCAGGCTCGATAGGCCCGATCCTTCCGAAATAGGGTGGGGCGAGAGGGTTATAGTGTGGCCTATGGTGATGTCGGTCAGTTGTCTACAGCTTCCTGTGTACATCCGGTTAGATCGACCCATGACCGATGATGAGCTGCTGCTTTTTTGTGCCAAGAATGAGGGGCTACGGATTGAGTCTGAACCGGATGGGGAACTCATTGTGATGTCGCCGACGGGAGCGGAAGGGGGCCAAGCAGATTCGGAGATCAACTATCAGCTTCAGTCCTGGGCACGTGGATCAAACTCCGGTGTCGTCTTTAGTTCCTCAACCGGGTTTCGTCTTCCGGACGGGTCGATGCGTTCACCCGACGCATCCTGGATACCCTGGTCGCGTTGGAATGCGCTGACACGCGAGCAGCAACGTACCTTCGCGCCAATCTGCCCGGAATTTGTAATTGAATTGCGCTCGCCGAGTGATCGGCTGAGCGATCTCCAGACGAAGATGGGTCAGTGGTTGCGCAACGGCGCTGAGTTGGCTTGGCTCATCGATCCTGAACGGCGAGTCGTTGAGGCATATCGGCCCGGTGCACAGCCCGAGGTGCTTGAAGGGGTTGCGTCAGTCTGCGGGGAAGGAACTGTTGCAGGTTTTTGTCTCGAGCTAGGGCGGTTATGGCAGTAGTTACCAACACGGATCGAGGGCAGGACACCGCTCGAATGCAGTTCACACTGGCCGATTTGGATTTACCGGTGCGTGTCCGTTTTACGCAGCCGCTGTCGGATGAGCAACTGTTATGTTTCTGCTCCGAGAACAAGGCGCTCCGGATCGAGCGGGATGCAGGGGGGGAACTCACGGTGATGGCGCCGAGCGGAACGGGCATGGGTCGTGCAGACTTGGAGATTGGGGCGCAGTTGTTGTCGTGGGCGCGCCGGACGAATAGCGGAGTCGCTTTTGGCGCGTCAGCCGGCTTTCGTTTGCCGGACGGTTCCATGCGTTCGCCCGATGCGTCCTTTGTCAGCTGGTCGCGCTGGAACGGGCTCACGCGGGAAGAGCAGCAGCATGGCTTCGCGCCGATTGGCCCGGAGTTTGTCATCGAACTGCGGTCGCCGAGTGACCGGCTGAGCGATCTGCAGAGGAAGATGGGCGAATGGCTGCGCAACGGGGCTGCGCTGGCCTGGCTGATTGATCCCGAACGGCGAGTGGTCGAGGTATGTCGACCCGATGCGCAGCCGGAGGTTGTGGAAGGGGCAATGGCGGTGCAGGGCGAAGGTCCGGTCACCGGTTTCGCACTGGATTTGATTCACGTTTGGGAGGTCTAATGTCGTTCCCTGCAAGCGTGCAATGGCGTCTTTGTATCGCGGCGTGAAGGCGCACGAAGGGCAAGCATCGTGGTACTCGGGGTAGCGCAGCAAAACCTCATCGCTGCGCTGCTATCCTCAAAGCTGACAAACAAAGGAGTAAGACGTGGCAGAAGAACCGGTTTTTATCACCGTGCGGCCGAATGGGCCGTTGCGGGTGGAAGGGCACATCGTGCTGAAGGACGCGGATGGGCAGACGTGGGATCTGACGGGCAAGCCGGCGGTCAGCCTGTGCCGGTGCGGGCTGAGCGAGAAGCGGCCGTTTTGTGATGGGTCGCACGCGCGGCAAGGCTGGCAATGTTTGGCCAGCCCTGGCAATTTGACAGGCCAGGGCCTCTGACCGGTAAGGAAACGGAGGGCGTGCAGCATGGGTTTCGGTACGGGGCGGGGATGGCGGCGGTGCGCGGTGCGCTGCCTGTGCGCTGGCTGGCTTCTGATCGGCATGGACGTCCTTGCCTCTGCGCAGGAGCCGCAGAAAAACATTCCCGATCCGGCCGGCGTGCAGGATGAAGCGCCCCCGCCCGGCTACACCGGGCCGCTGTACGTGCGGTCGGAGCAGATGATTCCTGTGCGTGACGGGGTGCGGTTGCACACCGTGCTCTTTCGGCCGCGGAACAGCGCCACCACAGGTGCGCCGCTCCCGTTTCTCATGCAGCGCACCCCCTACGGCGTTGCGGAGACAACCGCCCGGGCGATCGAAAGCGGCAAACCGGAGCTGGCGGCCAGCGGCTATATCTTCGTTTTTCAAGACATCCGCGGCCGTTACACCTCCGAAGGGCAGTTTGTCATGAACCGCGCCGTGGTCGCTCACAAGGACAAAACCGATGTCGATGAGGTAACCGATACGCGCGACACGGTCGAATGGCTGGTCAACAACATCCCCAATAACAGCGGGAAGATGGGCGTGCTGGGCATCAGCTACCCGGGCTTTCTGGCGATGATGGCCGGTGTGGAAGCGCATCCGGCGGTGAAGGCGATCAGCCCGCAGGCGCCGATGACCGATGTCTGGCTGGGCGATGACTTCTTCCACAACGGGGCCTTTCGCCAGACCTATGGCTTTGACTACGTTCAGCAGCTGGAAGCACAAAAGACCGACGCGCGCGTGAGCTCCAAGCAGGACCAGTACGACTTCTTTCTTCAGCACGTAAATTTTGCCGGTGCGGCGGCTTCAGCCGGCATGACCGACCTGCCGACGGCGCAACGGTTTCTGCAGGAGCCGACCTACACGAAGTTCTGGCAGGACATGGCCGTGGAACGGCGGCTCGGCAAACCCGAGGTGCCGACACTCGAGGTCGGCGGCTACTGGGACCAGGAAGACATGTGGGGGCCGCAGGCCGAGTACGCGGCGCTGCGTCCGCACGAGGCAGCCAACGACCCGCAGCACAAAGTTTTCCTGGTGCTCGGGCCGTGGAACCACGGCGGCTGGGCGCGGGGACCGGGAGATGCGCTGGGCGGTGCCTTTGGCAAGATGACCTTTGGCGGGCAAAAGACGGGTGCGTACTATCGCACCTCCATCGAGGCGCCGTTTTTTGAGTTCTACCTGAAAGGCAAGCCCGGCTTCGATCTCCAAGACACAGCCAGCTTCCGCACCGGAGAAAACCAGTGGCACCGCTACCCCCAATGGCCGCCTAAACAGGGTTATGCGGCGGTAAAGGCATACCTTGCACCAGAAGGTAAGTTGACGGGCGCGGAGCCGAAGGGAAATTACGACACCCAATCGGCTGCCTGGGTAGCCGACCCGGCAAATCCGGTGCCGTACCGGCATCGGCCTGTGCAGTCAACCTATGGCGAGGGTTCGACGTGGCGCACGTGGCTCGCGGAGGACCAGAACTTTGTGTCGGGGCGCAAAGATCTGGCTAACTTCAAAACACCCGTTTTGACCAGCGACGTCACAGTTACCGGCGATGTGACTGCGGACCTCTTCACGTCGACAACCGGGACGGACGCGGATTGGGTCGTTAAGCTGATCGACGTGTACCCGGATGGCGGCTACCAGTTGATGGTGGCCGAAGAGATTCTGCGGGGGCGCTACCGCCACAGCTTCATCAATCCGGAGCCGGTGAAGTCGGGCGAGGTGAATGAATACACCTGGAGCCTGCATGGGGTGGATCACACCTTTCTCAAGGGCCATCGGATGATGGTCGAGGTGCAGTCAAGCTGGTTTCCGCTGTATGACCGCAACCCGCAGACCTTTGTGCCCAACATCATGACGGCGCCGGCAACTGCTTATCAAGCGGAAACGGTGACGGTCTTCGATTCGCCGAAGTATCCGTCGCACTTGGTATTGCCGATCGCTGCCGGCTCGGTGCTGCCGTAAGTGCCGGTGACGGCAGTGAACAGCAGGTCCCTTGTTTCTCGATTCGCTCAGGATACGAAAGACGAGGCGTTTGCTTGAGGATTTGTAGCGAAAAAGAAATGACGGCAGCGGAAACTTTCACCTTTCCGCAGCGTCTTCCATGCGAGACCCTACCCCATCTCTTTCTTTCGCGGCGGGTTGGCCATCTCAGACGTAAACGCGCGGCTTCGTAGCGCAGCAAATCTCGGCCGAGCCATGCGATAGGCAAAGCCTCAGGAAGTTGCCATGCCCAAGGTATCTTTACGGCCCGTTTCGCTCGCCGCTCTGTTTTTGTCGTTCACGTCGCCGTACGTCGCCGCACAAGCCCCGGCCGGCGGTGCGGCTGCTCCGAGCCAGACTACAACCCAGCCCGCGACGCCACGCCAGAGTGGAACCGTAAAGGCCGTGACGCCGCATGATTTTGTGCTGACCACGGCAGCGGGCCAGGACTATGCCGTGACAGTGCCGGCAAAAGCGCGCATTCTGCTGGTGCCCCCCGGCAGTCGCGATCTGAGCCAGGCCCAGCCGGGCACCATGGGGGATATCGCTGCCGGGGACCGCGCGATCGTGAGCGGAACGGTCGGCGACAGCGGCGCAATGTTGAGCGCCGTGCGGGTGATCGTGATGAAATCGTCCGCCATCGCGGCCAGCCATGAGGCAGATCAGGCGGCATGGGCGCGCGGCGTGGGCGGCATTGTGCGTTCGGTTGATCCGGCAAAGGGCGTCATTACGGCATCAAGCGGGTTGCGTACGCTGACGGTGGATACAACACCGAACACGATTGTGCGCCGTTATGCCGGTTCCTCGGTGCGCTTTGAAGATGCGGTGAAGAGCACGGTAGGCGCGATCGCGCCCGGAGATCAGATTCGCGTGCGCGGCGAGCGCCCGTCCGCAGGCAGCGCCAGCCCGGAAACAAAGGACAGCACCAGCCCGGAAACAAGGGACAGCGCGAACGCGGCAACGAACGGCAGTGCGAACGCGGCAACAGAAGGTACAACGATCATTGCGGATGAGATTGTGGCGGGCTCGTTTGCGAATTTTTCGGGGCTGCTGACGGCGGTGGACCCTGGCGCTGGCACGGTTACGTTGAAGGACCTCGCCACCAAACGGACAGTGACCGTAGCGGTGTCGAATGGCAGCAATCTCCGCCGCATGCCGCCGGCCATGGGCCAGATGATGGCGTCGCGGACTCAAGCTGGCCAAGCTGGTCAGGAAGGCCAAGCGGGTCAAGGCGGACAGGTCGCGCGTACCGGGCAGCCCGCCACGACCCCGGCCGCACCTTCGGCAGAGGGCGCGACTGGTTCCGGACGTCCAGCCTCAGG
>CAXTNA010000021.1:0-21502 GCA_964245535.1 uncultured Acidobacteriaceae bacterium
GGTATGGACCGTGGCAAGGTGGGGTGGGAAGGATTGAGCGTTCACGAGCGGGGCAGCTACGCCCAGGGTGCCCTGCAGAACCAAAAGCCAAACGAGGCGTCGCATGCCGTCAAAGGTACCACTGGGCGCAAGATGGGATCACCTCAAGCGAAATGGCGATACCCACTGGTCAGCCATGGTTATCAAGCACCGCAAGAACTTCCGCCAGCTTCGCCTCGGGCAAGCCGGATGAAGTCGTTAGCCAGTCAACCAGGGCGACCCCGTGCGGTCGACAGTTTGCGGACGCGCCATGGTTCAGCAACAACTGTACGAAAGGGATGTGTCCCTTCTGTGCGGCAAGACTGAGTGCCGTCTCGTCATGCCGGTTTCGAAGATGGATCGCTGCGCCTTGGCTGAGGAGCAGATCGCCTGTCGGTACCAAGCCTTCCAGCGCAGCCAACATCAGCAGCGACCAGCCATGTTGATTCACAAGGTTAGGATCAAGGCCTGATTCGAGCGCCACGCGCAGGACGGGTTCATCCCCACGTTTGATCAGCGTTTGTGCGGCTCGGTAGGAGATTGGCATGGCTATTCCGCCAACTGCTGCGGCTGGTTACCGAAGTCCTCTCCGAAGTAAAAGCGCTCCACCACCATGCAGAAGATGTGCTCCAGCGCGAGATGCGCTTCCTGGATGTTCATCGTCGTGTCGGAAGGGATGATCACATTCAGGTCGGCAAGCGCGGCCATACCTCCGCCACGATTGCCGGTATAGGCGATGGTATGCACGCCCATCTGCCTGGCAAGCTGCAGTGCCTTGATGCAATTTTTGGAATTGCCGGAAGTGGAAATCGCAAGCAGCACATCGCCGGCATTGGCAAGAGCTTCGACCTGTCGCTCAAAGACGGTGTCATAGCTGTAGTCGTTGCCGATCGCCGTGAGGATGCTGGTGTCAGTCGTCAGTGCGACGGCACGCAGCGCGGGGCGGTCGACGGTTAAGCGGGAAACGAACTCGGCGACGAGATGCTGGGCATCGGCCGCGGAACCGCCATTGCCGCAAACCATCAGTTTTTTGCCAGATTTCATGGATTCAGCGGTAAGGCGGCCGGCCTCGACGACGGTTTGGTGCAGGGCATCGTCGTGAAGCACCTTCGTTATGGTGTCGAGAGATTGCTGTAGTTGCTTGCGGACTAAGTCGGTCATAGGGCTTGGTGCATTCGATTGGCTCATGATTGCGCCTGTGTCCTGGGTACACAGGAGTGCTTTATTCGACGAATTCAATGGTCAGTATGACGTCGGCTGAGGTGAAACAGCGACGTAGGCCACCTAAATGGAGGGCGTAGGCATGGCAAGTGGGTTACCGGCGGTGAGACCATGAAGCATTACCGGCGCGGTGCGCGGATAGCTGAAGGGCTTATCAAAATTGATGCGATCGAGTTCCACCGCGTAGGGTCGTTTTTGCACTTGCGTATAGATGGCGCCGACATACTCGCCCATGACGCCGAGAAACACCAGCATGAGGGACTGCACAAGAAACAAGCCGATGATCATGGGCGCGACGCCGACGACGAAAGTGCTCCAAAAAATCAGCTTCAGCAGCAGGTACACAAGGGCGATTAGAAAGGCAAGCACCGCGCCGCCGAAGCCCGCGAAAGTAGCTAGACGCAACGGCACCTTGGAATGATTGATGATGCCCAGCATGCCGATGTCATACAGCGTGTACCAATTGTTTTTGGTGACGCCGAACTTGCGCGAAGGCTGATCGTAGAGCAGCTTGACCGTAGGCAGGCCGATCTCGGCAATCATGCCGCGGAAGTAGGGATAGGGGTCATCAAACTGGCGCACGAGCTCAACGACCTTGCGATCGTAGAGTCCGAAACCCGTGTAGTTCTGAATGGTGTCGATGGAAGACAGCCGCTCGGCGAGCCTGTAGTACTGCTTGCGCGCCCAAAACATCACAGAACTTTCTTCACTGGTGCGCTTGATGCCGAGCACGCAATAAGCACCCTGCTCCCAAGCGGCGATCATGTCCGCGATCATCGGCGGAGGGTCCTGCAGATCGGCCACGATGCCGAGCATGGCGTCCCCGCGCGCCTGCATGAGGGCGTGGATGGGGGAGCGGATGTGGCCGAAGTTGCGGGCATTGACGATCACCTTCACATTGGGGTCTTCCGACGCAATCAGTTTCAGGATGGCCACGGTGTTGTCACGCGAATGGTTGTCAATAAAGATGTGCTCGTATTCATAGCGGCCGATGCCGACCATCACTGCGCGGACCTGGTTGTACAGGTTGAGGACGTTGGCTTCCT
The DNA here is from genome assembly GCA_964245535.1 of uncultured Acidobacteriaceae bacterium. GTDB lineage: Bacteria > Acidobacteriota > Terriglobia > Terriglobales > Acidobacteriaceae > Granulicella. Next base: position 2,286 of record CAXTNA010000021.1, read on the forward strand.
CGTTGTAACAGGGCGTGATGATCGAAATGGTCTTGCGAGTCACTCGGGACGTACTCCTCCAAATCGCTGCTAAAGCTTTCGAAAGTTTAGCCGATAAGGCATTCAGGAGAAAAATTATGCCCGTTTCGCCTTGAAGGTAACCTTTTTGTGACCGACAAAGCTATAGATCGTGGACACTCCCATGACGACTGCTCCGGCAAGGTTGCCGGCAAGACTCCTGCCGTGTGCCACCTGCTGTACCAGGGGCAGGACCGGTCCATGAAGGTGGGCTTCCACCTTCAAAAGTCCGGCATGCAAGAGGACAGCATGTTGGTGAAGTTCTCGCTGCAGCAGCCGCGTGAGGGCGCCTAGGGCCACCAAGCCGGGAATCATTCCGGAGCCATACACAGCAAAGCACTTCAACCATTCCATAAGGTGATTGCCGGTGGTGCGAAAGACGAAAAATTTGTAGCCCAGGTAGGCCACAGTAATGTTGAGCGGTGTGCAAAGGATCGAGGCCAGCGGTGCGGAAAGGTAGAGAAATCGCTGCGGAATGGCTCTGCTGAGCAGCATCAGCGTCACCGCGAAGGTGGTGTACCCGAAAAGTGTATTGAAGCCGCCAACCAGAAGATAACGGATGAATTGGCCGCCGGAGAAGAGGTTCACCAGACGCTGCAGACGATTGCGAAGAAGAAACTCGACTTGGGCAAAGTAGACTACTGGCGGATGTTCAGGGGGGAGGAAAACAGCAGGAGCGCGGTCGCGATGGTCGGCGGTGGTCTGACTATCCGGCATGCAGCTTCAGTATCGCAGGTCGGCTCTGGGCGATGGCTCCGACTCGAATCATCCAGCAAGCCGATGACGAACTTGTGTTTCTTGCGATGGCAAACGATGAAGAGGAGTTGCAGAAATTGGGAGCACAGCCCAGGCAATGATTGTTTCGCCGGAAGCACATTCGCCCTCCAAGACCGCCTCCAACGCGTGATGTTCGAGCTGCATCTCGCCGCGGAGGACATCGGCTTCGCTCGCGCCTACGTAGCAAAGTTCGCAGATGCCGATACCGCCTTCGTTCTGCACTGGCGGCCCGAAGATGCGGCACGTGAGCGGCCGGGCAGCGTAAAGGTCGCACCTCCCGGTATCGGGGTCGAGCACAGGGCAAGGAGCGTCGGCTTCGGGCAGATCCGCAAAGGTCTCCCACACACTGTCCTCCGCTTGTTCGGGTACAAGAGTTCCTGTACCGGGGTCACCGGGAAAGTGAGGGGAGAGTATCTCGACCAGACGCTTGGCGCGCGCTTGGATCCGCGAGGCCCGAGGTGCATCCGTTCCGGACAAGGCAAAAACGGCGGAACGGAGCCGCTCCGCATCGAGCGCAGAGATGCGAAACACACCATGACAGCAGGGCGTACATCCCGGACGGCAGGCGAGCCAGGAACTGCCATCCGGCCTCCGCGCCCGCAAAGTCGCGTCCGCGAGGGCGGCGTCAACAATCTGAATCAGTTCCAGGTCACGTGCGGGCAGCATGCTCATATTGTCTTCGACAATACTCGGCGAAAGTATCTGCCGCCATTCAGAGTGCATATCGGCAAGGATGAGGCCGAAGAACCCGCCCGGGAGTATGTACCCAACAAGCTATGTGCAAACATCCCGGTCTCCTCTACTCCGGCAGCGGCTTCACAATCATGTTTGCGAGGAACTCCTTGCGTGGAAGGAAGGGAAAAAGGTCTTCGAGCGGTTTGGAGACGAAGCTGCCATCCGGCTTTTGGTAGGACTGCAGACGTGGGGCGCGAACCTCGTCGGGAAGCACGTGAACATCACAGAGCACGGGACCGGGCATATCGAGGACCTTGCGAACCTCCTCGCGTAGATTTGTCTGGTCCTTGATGACGTAGGTGCTGAGCTTAAAGGCTCGGCCGATGTCGGACAGGTTGGGGATAGTGAGACCGGTGTTACGGTCGGCGCCAATGGTGGGTTGCTTGAAGTAAGCCGTCTGCGAAGCGCGGATGGATGAATAGCCGTCGTTATTCAAGACGAAAAACTTGATCGGCAGCTTAAGGCGGCTGATCGTCTCCAGCTCCTGGATGTTGAACATGAAGCCGCCGTCGCCGTCAACCGCAATGAGTTCCCGGCCAGGGTTGGCCACCGAAACAGCAATCGCCGTAGGAATCGCATAGCCCATCGAACCGAGACCGGCTGTGTGGTATAGGCGTTGAGAATGCAGCGTGGGGCAGGCGAGGAGATAAATCTCGATGCCGGAACCTGAACTGCCGACTACCAAGCGATCTTCGGGTTTCGCTTCGGTGCCGAGCATCTCTGCAAGGTTGAAGATAGAAACCAATCCCTCGGGCTTGCGATGCTCCGCGGTGACGACAGGGTAACGCGTCTTCCAATCGGCGCAGCGGGCCAGCCACGGTTTTACGTCTCGGGTTTTAAGCTGGTCCTTGTGCTTGAGCAGTTCGGTAAGAAAGGCTCTGGCATCGGCGCAAACCGGTTGTTGTAGGTAAGGGTGCAACTTGCCAAGTTCAGCGGCGTCGATATCGACAGCAACTTTGTGCGCCTCGCGGGCGAGATTTTGAGGCGCGTAGCCTGTGATGGCGAAGTCGAGACGGACGCCAAGCGCAAGGAGAAAATCGCAATTTTGCAGAGCAAAGTTTGCGCCTCTCGCTGCGACCGAACCGGGACGGCCGACATAGGTGGGGTCACTGGAAGGCACGAGATCGGCAGCGCACCAGGTTGCCACTGTCGGTACCTCGAGTAGTTTGCGCAGTTCTTCGAACTCCGCTTCGGCATGGGCAAGCCGAATGCCATTTCCAGCGAAAAGCAAGGGGCGCTCGCAGGAGTTCAAAGCATCGATGGTTTTTTGCACCTCGTAAGGTACATTCGATGTGCCGGTGATAGAAGTATCTTGTGCGAACTCGCCGGGATCGAAGCCATGAAGTTGGGTCTCGTCGATGGGCGAGGCCTGGACATCCAGCGGAATGTCAATCCATACAGGACCAGGGCGGCCATTCAGCGCGAGATAAACAGCTTTTTCAAGGTGATAACGAATTTCGGTCGGCTCGAGTACCGTCACGGCATACTTCGTGATCGGTCGCACAATGGAACAGATATCGACCTCTTGCACGCCGAGTTGGCGCATGCCGAGTGGTTTGCCGGAAACAGCTTCGAACATACGGTCGGGGCGCTTCACCTGGCCGGAAACAAAGAGGACGGGCGTTGAATCAAGCCAGGCGCCGGTGACGCCGGTAACGGCGTTGGTGCCGCCGGGACCGGTGGTGACCATACAAAAGCCAAGCGCGTTGGTTGCCTTTGCGTAGCCCTCTGCGCAGATTGCGGAAGCCTGCTCATGCGAATTGCAAATCGCTGTAATCCGCCCTTCTTTGGCAAGCGACTGGTTGAGGTGCATGGCACCTCCGCCAGTGACGAGAAAACAATTTTTGATGCCGAGATCGGCAACAAAACGCAAGATATAGTCGGATAGCTTGATCATCGAATCCTAACGTACATGACTGATTTACTCAGGGGGGCGTAGCAGGAAAACATCGCGGCCCCGCAGGTCGCGCGATTGAAGCAGGGTGTCGGCAAAGTCACGCACGGCGCCCGCACCGCCGGGGTGGGTACTGGAAAAGCCGCGCTCCACAACGAAGGCTTGCACCTCGGCGGCCGCATTCGCGGGACAGGCGCATAGCCCGGCGATTTCCATTGCAGGAAGATCGTTCACATCATCCCCGAAAAAGCAGGTCTGTTCTAGGGAAATTGCAAATTTTGAGGTGAACGCGCGAAGAGCCTCCGCTTTGTCCCGTGTGCCCTTCACCACGTGATGCAAATGCATTTTGGCGGCGTAGCGATCCACTAGAGGGGAAGCTTCGCCCGAAACAAGCGCCAGCTTGAGGCCAAGACGCCGCAACAACGAGATGCCCATGATGTCCGTGAAGGAGAAACGCTTGATTTCCTCTCCGGACGTGGACGACCAACCAAGCATACCGTCGGTAAGAACACCATCGACATCGAAAGCGACAGCCTGCAGCTTCTGCAGGCTGTCCGCCAATTGTTCCTGGGAAAGCGGCATCGTTAAACGGCTGCTCCAACACGGCGAAGTTTACGCATAACGGGAATTTCTTCCTCATACACGCGCTTGATGCCGTCTCCCATGGACTGTTCGCAAAGGCGAATATCCCGCACCAGCCGAGAAATTCCGTTCGGTTCCAGCGAAGCGGCCTGATCCGATCCCCACATGGCGCGATCCATGGTGATGTGACGCTCCACGCAGCACGCGCCCAGCACAGCGGCGGCAACTGAGGTGGGAATACCGGTTTCGTGGCCTGAGTAGCCGATAGGTAGATCGTAGCGCTGCATCATGGCAGGAATCGCACGCAGGTTCAGTTGCTCATATTTCGCCGGGTAGGTGGAGGTGGTGTGCATCAGGATGAGGTTGTGTTTCCCAAGCACCTCGACCGCATGGTCGATCTCGTCATATGTGCTCATGCCGGTAGAGGCAATGATCGGCTTTCCAGTCTGGCGGATGTGCCGTAGGAGCCTGTCGTCGGTCAGCGACGCGGATGCGATTTTGTACACCGGAGGATCAAACCGCTCAATGAAGTCAACGGAAGCCTCATCCCATGGAGAAACAAACCAGTCGATTTTAACCTGTTTACAAAAGGTATTGATCTCCTCGTAATCTTCTTTTGCAAATTCCAAACCGCGCTTCAGATCGCCATTGGTGTCACCGAAGGGGTTCGGACGCGGCTGGGCGAGTTCTTTTTCACCGTATACGACCTCCACGGTACGTTTCTGAAACTTGACGGCGTCGCAACCGGCAGCTACAGCAACAGAGATCAGGCGCTTCGCTAAATCAATGTCACCATTGTGGTTGATTCCGATCTCGGCAATGACGTAGCAGGGCTGTCCGGGTCCGAGTTGCTTGTTTGCGATCCTTACCGTGTTCATGATTGCTCCAGAAAAGTACGAGGTTGAGCTAACTTGCGGGTCAACGCTGGTCCATTCTGTCAGAGGTGACGGGTGTCGGTCTACGTGGCAGCGATGTTTTGAACCATGGGAACGAAGGCCCTGCAAAGGGAAACGGCTGGCCAAGATCTGGCCAGCCGTTTCGATGTAGGTGAAGTTACTTCTTGGTGTGGTGACGGCGTGCGCGTGCGCGGTGGCTCCGTACAGGGGCGTTCCGCGGTTGCGCTTTCACAGCCGACTCATCAACCGGGGTGTCAGCTGACATATCCGGAGTAGCTGCGCCTGTCGGAATCAGCGTATTGCTGTTCGTCTTGGTGCCGCCGGTGCCGGTGAAGACCAGGATGCGGGAAGCATCGATGCCCTTGTCGTTGACCAGGTACGCCTTCTCGTTGACGGCCCGTTCCGCAGCGCGGGTGGAGGCCATCTTCTCATCCGTAGCGGCGTTGCCGACGACGCCTAGCTTGGCACCGGGGTCACGCTGCATGGCGAGCGAGATATCGTCGAGGCAGGCCTTGGCTTCATTGTCCACACGAGTCGGACGTTTGGCGTCGCGATCGAAGGAAATTGTGCAAAGGGCCTGAGTTTGAACCTGCGGCGGAGGTGCGGGAGCAGCAACGGTAACGGAGGTGGTCGTCGACGCCGTCTGACCCTTGTCATCTACGACGTTGCAGGTCACAGTAATCGTGCCCGGAGCAACACCGGTGGTGTCGAGGGTTGCTGTAGCGGTGTTGCCGCTAATGGAGCCGGCGGTCGCACTATAGCTGTAAGTAAGCGGACGATTCTGCGGGCTCACACCATTGGAAGTGATAGTGGAGGACTGACCGGGGGTCACAGAGGACGGGTTAGCCGAGCAGGTGATGGTAGGAGGCTGGAACTGAGCAAGCGTGAAGGGTACCGTGCAGTCCGCAAACTCACCCGGCTTCTTGCCCTGCATGACATGGCCTTTAACCGTGTAGCTGCCAGGATTCATGCTCTTGGTATCGACCGCGGCAACATTCGAGGTGCTGGGAATCGGACCTGCATCAGACGTCCAGCTGTAAGTAACCGGCCGTTTCGGATTGATGTTGGTTGCCGTACCGGTGATTTCGAGCGGGTCACCCGGGAAGATTGTAGCCCCGGCGGCGGGGGCCGTAATCGCGCAGGCAAACGTGATTGGTGGCGGAGGGATGATGTGGCCGAAATGCATCAAAATGCCGGCACTCAGTTCCGCGGCACTCAGGTTCGCACGGCCACCAAGCACGCCGCCGGTCGGCACTGTTGTTGACGGACCAAAATCGGTATGAATGTAGCGGTAGTCCGCCTCAAAGATGCGCAGGCCGAACAGTCCGTTAGCAAAGGGCAGATTATAATCCATGCCGCCGCCGGCGGTGACGGTGGTACCCCAGGTGTAGGGCTCATGCTCCAACGTGGCAGGAAGCTCACTGTTCGGCCCGCCGAGTCGGATGCCGCCGACGAGACCATGTGCGAACAGCGTGAAGTTTTGAAGAGGCGCCCGGAAGATCGGACCGGCAGAACCGGAGTAGGCACCATCGTTGACGCCGTCCGGATTCGCAAAACCCTCAATCTCCGCACCGAAGTACTTGTTGAAGTAGTAGGCAGCGCTGATCACCGCACCCTTATCAACGGATGAGTACGCGATACCGGCGGGCTTTACCTGACCGTGTGCCCCAAAGTAGGAATATCCCAAGAAGATATCGAAACGGGAAGGATTGGGTCCGTTGTAGGCGGCAGAAGTACTGGCCGGGGGCGGAGTGCTTGGGGGTGCGGCCGGCGCACTGGTGCTGGATGCATCCTGCGCATACAGGCTCGCAGAGCCTAGGCTGACCGCACATGCAGCCAGCAGAAACCGGCTGAATTTGCGAAACGGGCGATAAGACATTCGACAATCCTCCACTAGTAAGTCCTTGAAACCTTCTCGCGAGCTGACGAGAGACTCGCTAATCATTATGAAATCCTGAAAAGTGTACCGCAGATCATGCGTCTGTCTAGCAGAATCTCGTGCGATACGTGGTTATTAGCAATCCAGCTTCCTCCCTTATCGGCAGGAAGCGGAAATTCTTTAGTCCGATCTTCGGGGCTAGCAAAAGAGTGGCGAACCAAAAGAATCATGCTGCTACCCCAGATTCAGCGCTTGTCGCACGCTGCCGCGACTCGCCTGAATCTTTTCCTGAAGCAGAGTGATGGCATAAAGCAACTGTTCCGGACGGGGCGGACAACCAGGAACGTACACGTCCACGGGAATGATCTGGTTGACTCCCTGCAACAGCGCATAGTTATTGAAGACACCCCCGGAAGTTGCACATGCGCCCATGGAAATAACCCACTTCGGCTCCGGCATCTGCTCGTATAAGCGCCGGATCACAGGAGCCATCTTCTGTGAAACGCGGCCGGCAACGATCATCAGATCGCTTTGCCGCGGCGAAGGACGAAACACTTCTGCACCGAAACGAGCAAGATCGTAACGAGACCCGCCCATTGACATCATCTCGATCGCACAGCAAGCCAAACCAAAGGTCATCGGCCAGATGGAATTTTTGCGAACCCAATTGATAGCGGCATCCATGGAAGCCAAAACGACGCCTTCGGGCTGATCTTCACCCCAGTTCACCTCGTCGAGCTTCTCGCGGTTCTTCCCAAAGCTATCGAGCGTGCCAAAGATGTAACGGTCACTTCGCTGCGGGCCGGCGACCGGACGACCGTTGGTGCTCGTTTGTTTCGGATCATTGCTCATACAGTCAGTATAGGTCCGCTGGTGCCCGGCGTGTAGGTCTATCTCTAAGACGGGGCAAGGAAACACTACTGCGATGCCCCCACGTGGGCGGGGGTTGGTCGAAGGAGGCTTATTTGGAGGCAAAGGTATGCCCCAATTCCCAAAACGAAACTGCTAGGTATTGGCCCCGATCGCTTTCAGCAGTTGAGCCCGGAGGATCTCGATTTCCTTCCCGTTCAATTTTCGCCTTTCCCGCGTCAGATAAAACACATCGATGGCCATCTCCGCCTCGCTATCAATAAGGGCAACCTCGACGCTACAGCCCGCTTCGCTCAGCACCAAGGCAGCCGTTTTCAGAAGTCCCGGCACATTCTGAGCAATGACCTGTAAAAGCGTGGAATGGGATGAAGCCATGTTGTCGAAATCAAGGCGGGTTTCCACACGACGGCGCGGCTTTTCCCTTCCACGCTGTTGCGGCGGCGCGTTTTCCGGTTCTTTCGCCCGCCCGGCCGCAACCTCACCAATCTCGTGCAGAAAGCGGGTGCATTCTTCAGGATTCAGTTCAAGGGTTCGGTACACATCTAGGAAACGAAAGGTGTCGACTACCAGCCCCGCTGCGTTGGAAAACGCCTCTGCGGTGACCACATCAAGATTCCACTTCGCCAGCACCGACGCCAATTGTGCGAAGAGTCGTGGACGATCGTATGCAACCACTGTGATCTCTCCAAGATCCTTCTTTCGGCTAAGAAAAACAGGTGCGGCACCAGGTTCTCCTACCGCCACGGAAAGGTGCTGTAGGATCGTCTCCGCCGAACGGGTACGCAGATAGCGCTCCGGGAAACCTTCGAGAAATTGCTCCAAGGTCGCGCGTTCGGGTGCGGATTTCCCCAAAGCACGAAGGATAGTGTCTGCGGCCCAGCTCCGCTCCGTGCCGTGCGCATGAACGCGCTCTTCATCCACGCTGCGGTCCAGCTGATTGGCGGTCGCCATAAATAGCCGCCAAAGGTTCTCAGCTTTCCAGGGTGTCAAGGCATCCGGGTGTACCGCTGAAATATCCGCATAGGTGAATAAAGTCAGCATGCGGAGCAGGTCGTGTGTTTGTACCCTTTCTGCAAATACCCGCACGCTTTCGGTGTCAAAGATATCGCGGCGCAATGCGACTGACATTTCCAGATGCGCTGCGATGAGATGGAGCACCAGATCTGTCTCATAGGCGGGCAGTTCAAGCCGGGCACACACTTTGGCTGCCAGTTCGGCGCTGGCGGCAGCATGGTCATCGCTGGTGCGGCCCTTGCCGGTGTCATGCAGCAGCGCCGCAAGGTACAGGAGTTCGGGATGAAGAAGATCCCGCAATAAAAGGCGGAACCGCGCATTCCACTCCGACGTTTGAGCGGCAGGCTCCAGGGCAAGCTGATGGAGAACGTCGATGAGCACAAAGGTATGTTCATCTACAGTGTACCGGTGGTACGCATCGCGAATGACCAGGGCGTCTATGCCGTGGAACTCAGGGAGCAGCAACTCTAAAACACCCAGGGCGTGCATTTCGCGCAAAGCGTGCCCGGCGTAGGGTCCGGTGAGAATAGCGCGCAAACGTAACCAAAGGCGGGGCCCCTCTTCGAGCGTGGCGGAAAGCTCCGGGATCGCAAGGGCGATCCGTTCCTGACTGCGCTGGGCGAGTCGCAGGCCGGTGTCCGCCAGCAGTCCAAACGCCTCCAGAACGGTCTCCGCATCCTGTGCGAGATCGAGGGTGGGCGTGGAGGGCTTCAGGTCAAGAACTCCGTCTTTCACGACAAATCCCAAGCCTAAGGGCGCTTTGATACGAAGAAGAGCGCGCGCCGGCTTCGACTGTTCACCGTTGCGCTCGAGCACACGGGCCAGTTCACGGCCCACCACGCGGGCGTGCCGAAAATACGCACGCATCCAGTAGGCCGGGCTAGGAGGCGGATGAACACCCACGGGTTGCCAGCCCAGGCCGATCGCGTGGGCAGCCGCTTCGTCCTGTGCATGCCAATCCAGCATGTTGTCATCGCGCCCATGGCGGAGATGCAGAAACACCCGTGTCGCAAACAGAAAATCGACAGCTTCTATAAACGCGATCTGATTCCCGACGGATGCGCCCCGCAGCTTTTCCAGCCAATGGCAGACGTTCGCATCGCGCAAACCACCGGGAGCGTCTTTCACGTTTGGCTCAAGGTGGAAAAGCGTGTTGCCGAAGCGCGCATGACGGCTGCGGGTCAGTTCAATGAGGGCCGCTGTCAGCATCTTGGTGTCCCGTTCGGAACGCGGGGTCAGGATCTCCTTGCCAAGCGTGCTCGCCAGTGACGCGTCTCCTGCAACAAAGCGAAGATCCAGCAGCGCCAGGCTGAACTCAGGGTCACCAGCTTTGAAGCGCTGGCACTCGGCAAGGGTCCGTGTTACCGGCGATAGTTTGAGTCCGCAGTCCCATAGCGTCTGGGAGATCTGCCGAATACTGTCACGGGTGCGAGCGTCAAGTGTGGAACGGCCTGTACAGAAGAGCAAGTCGATGTCGGAGAACGGGAACAGTTGCTCACGGCCATACCCGCCCATGGCGATAAGGCTCACCGCTTTGAACTTTGACGCGCCTGAGCTGGCCTGGTTCTCGGCCAAGCTCAGCCACAGGCCGCGGATGAGAGCATCTACGGCTGCGGACCGGGTGACGCAAGCGACCCGCCCATCGCCCTCCAGCTCAAAGGCGAGCCGCATTGCCGCCATGCTGCGCCGGTACGAGGTAACGAGGTCGGTGAGATCGCCAAATTGGTTGCCGGCATCCTCCCCTGCGCCGTCAAATGCGTTCGCATCGGTGCCGGCCATGGCTGAGCTGCTCCTTAAGCTTGAACACGGTGAAAATTCACATCAACCATCAGGTCAGCCTGAGCCTACGGAAATCAAAGGGCAATCTCGCCGCGGTCGTCGTTGCGGATGCGAATCGCTTCATCGATGCGCGAAATGAAAATCTTTCCATCACCGATGCGCCCAGTGCGCGCGGTCGTGGTGATGGCGTGAAGAGCGGCCTCGAGGCGATCGTCCGGCACCACGAGCTCAAGCTTGATTTTAGGCAAAAGGTCCACTGCGTATTCCCGGCCGCGATAGAACTCTGTGTGGCCTTTTTGGCGGCCATGGCCGCGCGCCTCAAAGATCGTGATGCCCGAGATGCCGGCCTCCACGAGCGCATCTTTGACGGCGTCCAGCTTGGACGGCTGGATAATTGCTTCAATCTTCTGCATTTCCACTCCTCTGCATTTCCACTCCTTAGACGGCCCCCTTTGGAGCCGTTGGCTCTGAGCGCCTTACGCGGCATCCCAGTCGTAGCCTTCTTCGCCATGCTGTGTGAGGTCGAGCCCAATGCGCTCATCTTCGTCACTGACACGCAGCCCGATGAGCTTATCGACAACCACGAGGATGAGCAAGGTCCCTACGATTGAGAGCGTCCAGGCGATGCCCACCCCTGTAATCTGATTGACAATTTGATGGTGATTGCCTTCAAAAAAGCCGGTCGGCTTACCCGCGCCCAGCAGCGGGTTGATGGCAGAGTTGGCGAACAGCCCGGTCAACAAAGCGCCCATGGTGCCGCCGGCCCCATGTACCCCGAAGGCGTCCAGCGAATCGTCATAGCCGAAGACATTTTTCACCTTGACCACCATGTAAAAGCAGAAGACGCCGGTGATCAGGCCGATCCAAAGCGCGCTCATCGGCGTGACAAACCCTGCAGCGGGCGTGATGCCGACCAGCCCCGCGACCGCACCCGAGATGCCGCCCAGCGCCGAAGGTTTGCCGTTGCGGAACCACTCCGCCGCCAGCCAGCCCGCAGCCGCAGCTGCCGCGGCGAAGTGCGTGGCCACAAAGGCAGAGGTTGCCAGGCCGCTTGCGCCGAGTGCCGAACCGGCGTTGAAGCCGAACCAACCGACCCAGAGCAGACAGGCACCGATAAAACTTAAGACGACCGAATGCGGCGGCATGGCTTTTTGCGGATAACCGACCCGTTTACCCAGATACAGCGCCGTCACCAGGGCGCTGACTCCCGAAGTCACGTGCACGACGGTGCCGCCAGCAAAATCCAGCGTCGGGAACTTGCCCCCTAGCGTGCCAACATGAACAGCGGCCGCGTTCAGCAGACCGCCCTTACCCCACACCATGTGCGCCATGGGGCTATACACAAAGAGCGCCCAAAGGACCATAAAGAGGAGCATGGCGGAAAATTTCATTCGTTCGGCAAATGCCCCGGAAATCAGCGCCGGCGTGATGATCGCAAACATTAGCTGGTACACCATAAAGGTTTGCAGCGGAATGGTCCCGGCGTAATCCTTGTCCGGCAGCAGGCCCACGCCATGCAGAAAGGCGTTGTGCAGTCCCCCTAGAAACGCATTCCCGGTGCCGAAGGCAAGCGAATAGCTGACCAATGCCCAAAGGATGGTGATGACGGCCATCATGGCAAAGGTCTGCATCATGGTCCCAAGAATGTTCTTCTTCCGCACCAGACCGCCGTAAAACAGCGCCAAACCGGGACCGCTCATCATCAACACCAGCGCAGCCGAGGTCAACATCCAGGCGTTGTCTCCGGCACTTTGGGCGGCGGCGATCGAGGCCGCTGTATCGGCGCTGGACTTTTCCAGCGCCGCAAGGCGGTCGCTCGAAGGGGTGGCCGGCATTTGTGCAACCGCTGTACCGACCGAAAGAGAAAGAAAGAGGAGCGCGGCCGACCAGCCGGCTAACGTCCGCCTAAAAGCCACTCGCTTCCAACATGTTGCCACTCGGTCCATGTGCGCTCGCTTTCAATGAAGCAACAAACAAGACGAGTTCGCCAGCTGACGGCAGGAGCAACGAAAGAGCCACGCCCGCCCGGGCTCGAGAAAAAGTCAAGAATGTGCTGCAGTTCCGTTTAATGTACAACATGCTTTTTTTAGACGGAAGGCTGGGCAAGGCGGAAACACGCCGCTAGGCTGGAGTCATGTCCGAGCTTTCGTCTACTCCGTCGCGGGCGGTGCATCTTCGTTGGGCCGAGGTGCCGCAAGAAACACTCAATCCGCTGCTTACACGCCAATTCATCACCGGCGCCCAAGCCATGCTCGCTCGCATCGATCTGAAACAAGGGGCCACGGTGCCCACGCACAGTCACCCCAACGAGCAGATCTCCTGGATCACCGCCGGCGCTTTGCGGTTCACGCTCGGGGCTCCTGGCGAGGAGCGCGAAGTAACGGTCCGTGCCGGCGAGGTGCTCGTTATTCCCGGCAACCTTCCCCACGCTGCTGAAGCACTCGAAGACACAGTGGACTTTGATCTCTTCGCGCCACCCCGGCAAGACTGGATTTCTAAAGATGATGCATATTTGCGCTAAAGTTTCCTCCATTCGTGCCGATAAGGGAGAGTACTGGAGCACTTGCGCCAAAGCAGGAGGCGGTTGGCCCCTTGAAGAACATCGCATGAGAAAAAGACCGCGCTGACATCAAACGCAGCGGTCGCATCCTAAAGGGGAGATTTGAACTGCATGTACGTGCTCCAAGTAGGTTTGAAGCGGTGTGGTTGCCTTATGTCGAAGTCGGAGTCCAAGTCAAGATGCGCTTTTTGTTGTTAATGAGGGTGAACTGCATTGTGGTGATGGCGGCGCTCCTGAGTACTGTCTGCCATGCCGCGACTTGGTTCCCGCTAGGACCCTTTGGCGGCTCTGCGCGCTCCCTGGTCGCCGATCCGGCTGATTCGAAACACCTTTTCCTCGGCACCGCCACGGGCTGGATCTACGACTCCCACGATGGTGGCACGAGTTGGACGCGGGTCGCACAAATTGCAAATCGCAATGATCTCGTGGTGGACAACATCGTCGTCGATCGTAAAAACCCCAAGCGATTGATCGTCGCGGCTTTTACTGCCGACCACCTAGGCGATGGCGGCATTTTCATCAGCGAAGATTGTGGCAAAAACTGGTATAGCCAAGCCGAAATGCGCGGTCAATCCATCCGCGCCCTCGCTCGTGCGGACTCTGATACGAACGTCTTGGTGGCAGGCACGCTTAAGGGTGTTTTCCGAAGCATGGATAATGGCATTCACTGGAAGCAGATCAGTCCCCGAGGAAGTGCTGAAATCCACGAGGTCCAGTCCATCGCCATCGATCCGACAGATCCAAATGTGATCTACGCCGGAACCTGGCATCTGCCCTGGAAGACGATTGACGGTGGAGCAACTTGGCACAATATCAAAGAGGGTATTATCGACGATTCCGATGTGTTTTCGATCATCGTCGACCCCAAAAATCCGGAAACGGTTTACGCGAGTGCCTGCTCCGGAATTTACAAAAGCACAAATGCCGGTGAACTGTTTCGCAAGGTGCAAGGAATCCCATCGGCTGCGCGGCGCACGCGCAAACTGGAACAGGATCCCGGGGAACTCAGCAGCGTTTACGCGGGCACAACGGAAGGGCTCTATCGTACTCTCGATGCCGGCGAAAAGTGGGAACGGCTAACGCCGGCTGACGTCATCGTCAACGATGTCTACGTAGATCCTTCAAACTCCAAACATGTCTTAATTGCCACCGATCGCGGCGGTGTTTATCGCAGTGAAGACGGGGGCGCGACCTTCGACACTTCAAACACAGGCTTTTCTGCTCGGCAGGTTACGGCGTATGCCGCGGACGCCAAGGATAGTAATACCTTGTACGTCGGTGTCGTAAACGACAAGGCAACGGGTGGCGTCTTCCAGAGCACTGATGGCGCGGTGCATTGGCAGCAGCAAAGTGAGGGTCTTGGCGGTCGTGATGTTTTCAGCCTGCTTTCGCTTTCCGACGGCACGCTTTTAGCTGGAACTGCCCACGGTATCTTTCGGTTAACAGATGGAGCATGGACCGACTCCAGCGCTTTCGAGATGACTTTACGCTCTAATCGACAGCCGGACATGGCCGGAACCGATGTCCCTCGTGTCATCAAAACTGCTCGTACCACAACGAATTTCCGACCGCGCGGTGTCATTGCCCCCAACGTGAATCGTCGAAATGTAGCGCTGCAACGCGGTCGTAAACCCCCGATGGTCACGGTGCACAGGCAAGGATCGAAACAAGCTCTTTCGACGCGAGCTTCCAGAGCGAAGGCCAAACCGAGTACGAAGCCCAATCCGAAGTTGCGCGACCCACAGGTGGTCCAAGTGAGGGCCAAAGGCAGAAGTGCCGTTCAAGTTCGTAGCAACCTCAAAGCTGTTCCTCCGTCGGTGCAGGTAAAGGCACCTCGGTTTGCAGCAACCACGGTGCGAAACCCCACTGCTTCTCAAGCAGGGACAAAAGAAACAAAGTCGGGTCGTTTGGATTCGGTTGTCTTCAGCCTCGTGCGATCCGGCGATCTGCTGTTTGCTGGAAGCGGCGGCGGTTTGCTGCGTTCGGGCGACAACGGACAGCATTGGGTCAGAGTAGGTTCTCTGGATATGCCCGAGGTGCACTTTGTAGCTACGCTGCCCGCAAGAGACGCTTCGGATGTGGGTGTGGCCCCGGTCGTCTTAGCTGCGAGTCTAGAGCAGGTGGCGATGTCGCTCGATGGCGGCGCGACTTGGAATTCTGTCGTTTTACCATCTGGCCTGACTCAGATCGGGGCTGTCGGCGTGGATGGAAACAAGAGTCTCTGGGTTGGTGGTCGCGAAGGTGTTTGGTTCTCAACCGACGCCGGCTCCACTTGGAAAACGCTGCGCAATCTGTTTGTCACGCAGGTGGACAATATCTTCTACGACGCGACACAGCGGCGTGTTCTGGTCACGGCCTTTACCTCGCCGGTGGCCTTCAGTGTGCAGCTACCCGACTACAAGGTGACATATTGGGACACAGGTTGGAAATTGCGGTTTGTTCGCCCCGTAGGGGATCACCTGATAGGTGCGACGCTGTTTGACGGTGTCGTCGTACAACCGCAAATGGTGGAATCCCCTTTAAACGCCCAGGCAGCCTTGAAGTAGGACTGCATGAGTCTGCGCGCAGATGCGACCACAACGGAGTTCTAGAATCGAATCTGCATGCAGACGCTGAACAAGCCACGACACGGTTTTGCGACAGACGATCCGAACCTGCTTCCGATAGCGCGCAAAGTGGAGCGCGGTGAGCGGTTGAACTTCGACGATGGAACGGCTCTCTACCGAAGCGGCGACATCCTGGCTGTGGGTTGGATGGCCAATCTTGTGCGCGAACGTATGCATGGTGACTTGGCATATTTCAATGTGAATCGGCACATCAACCCAACAAACGTCTGCATGGCCTCCTGCCGCTTGTGCGCTTTTGGTCGCAAAAAAGGTGCCGCGGATACCTACACGATGGCCCTTGAGGAAGCTTGGGAGACTGCCGGCAAAGGTCTTACCGAGGCCGTTACGGAGTTCCACATCGTGGGGGGCTTACACCCGGATTTGCCTTTTTCATATTTCATGGACCTCGTGCGTGGACTGAAGGTGCGCTACCCCCAGGTTCATGTCAAGGCATTCACGATGGTGGAGGTGGCGTTCTTTGCTAAGCGCGGCAAGATGACCATCGCTGAGGTGCTGGAGCATATGAAGGCAGCCGGCGTAGACTCTTGCCCGGGCGGCGGTGCAGAGATCTTCGCAGAACGGGTGCGAGCCATCATTTGCGATCATAAAATCGATGGTTCAGAGTGGCTTGACACAGCGCGATTGGCACACAAAGCGGGTCTTCGATCGAATGCCACCATGCTGTACGGGCACATCGAGTCTGATGAGGATCGGGTCGATCATCTTCTGAAACTACGTGCTGTCCAGGACGATACCGGCGGCTTCCAAACTTTTATTCCACTTAGTTTCCACCCCGAGAACACTGCATTAGGGCACCTGCCGCGCTCAACCGGCATGCAGGATGTTCGCCAAATTGCTGTCGGGCGTTTGTTGTTGGATAACTTTCCGCACGTTAAGAGTTATTGGCAGATGGTAACGCCGCAGATGGCGCAAATTGCTTTGCGTTTCGGCGCTGACGACATCGATGGGACGGTGATTGAAGAGAAAATCTACCATGACGCAGGTGCAAAAACGCCGCAAGGTATGCGTCGCCGTGATCTGGAACGGCTGATTACGGAAGCCGGGCGGGTACCCTTCGAACGCGACACGCTATACCGCGCCGTCACACGTAGCGAGGATAGCTTTACTGTAGCCGTCTAGGTGCTAAGCACAGCATGGGCTGTTGACTAGGACCCACACAAGTTTTAAACCGCCGGGGCAACTGCGTTCATCCTTGTATCCTACTTCGGTACGCGTCACGATGTGGCAAATAGCTGACCAAGATCTGCGAAGGCTTTGAACTCAAGGGCGTTCCCCGCGGGGTCGAGAAAAAACATGGTTGACTGCTCCCCAGGCTCACCTTTGAAGCGGGTATAAGGCGCAATGATGAAGGGAATAGCCGCCGTACGTACCCGGTCTGCGAGCAGCTCCCAATCTGTTTGGGTGAGCACGACTCCGAAATGTGGCACCGGTACGTTATGTCCATCGACTGCGTTGCTGTGCAGCATCTCCTGTGTGCCAGCTTTCGGCTTGTAATGCGCTACGATCTGATGCCCGAAAAGATCAAAGTCAATCCAGTGTTCTGCGCTCCGGCCCTCCGGTAAGCCAAGCACTGTGCCATAGAAATGCCGAGCGGCTGCAAGATCATCGACCGGAAAAGCGATGTGAAACGGGCGTAACGCGGACATGGCTAAATGGTAGCAGGCGCTTTGTTTTGCCGCGTGTCCTGTTGCAGGACACGCGACATTGAAATAGATCATCTCTGTGCCAAATCGCCCCATTTGGCGCAACGGCTCCCCTTTCGTGGGATGTTCGTGCACTACCCAAAACCGGTGTAGTGGTTTGCGAGAGGGTCATGCGGAGATTGGGTTTCAGCATGACAGGGGTGAACGGGTGACAGAGATCGTCCTCGCAGACAATCAAGCTGTTTTTCGCGCGGGGGCAGCGCGTGTGCTGGCGCACGAAAACGACCTCAGAGTGATGGCGGAGTGTACCGACGTGCAGCGATTACAGGATTACGCGCAGTCGTGGCGACGGCCCGTGATCGTTTTCCCTTCGAGCTTCACAACAGACATTGAAGGATTGCTGCTGTGGATCCGAGCGCAAGGTGCACGCTCGATTGTGATTCTGGAGCATGGTGTGACACTGCCGGAACGATTAGCGCGGCTGGCGAACGGATTCGTTACGCGGTCCGTGACCGGGCCGCAGCTGCTGGATAGCTTACGGCGAGTAGCCGCGGGTGAACACATCCCACAGCGTACGGGCATCAAGGCAATGCCTTCACCGGACCATGCTGGAATGCAGGTGGTGCAGAAGTTGACGCCGAAAGAGTTACAGATCGTCGCTTTAGTGTCTGAAGGGGCCAAAAATCGCGAGATCGGTTTGCGCCTTGGTACCAAGGAGCAGGTCGTGAAAAATTACCTGCGTAGCATCTACGACAAAATTGGAGTTTCTGATCGATTGGAGCTTGCGCTATATACAGTTCATCACCGAAACCTGGCTGAGGCGGTTGAGCGCGTACGAGCAACGCTGGTGCGTTCCGCATGAAATGCCACAGCTTGCGCCAAAGCTAAAGGTTTCAGCGGATAGGCCCTACATTCCCATCCGCTGCTCCTCTTCCTCGGCTTGGTTGGAGACGAAGCCGTGTTTTTCGGCAATCGATTTCGCTTGGGTAAAGAGAATTAAATAGTCGGGGCCGCCTGCTTTTGAGTCGGTACCGCTCATATTGAAGCCGCCGAAGGGATGAGCACCGACCATGGCGCCCGTGCACTTGCGATTGAGGTATAGATTGCCGACGTGGAAGTCGGCACGCGCCTGGTCGAGGTTGCGTTGCGAAGCGGAGTAGAGTGCGCCTGTAAGGCCATATTCGGTGTCGTTAGCAATTTGCATTGCTTGATCGAAGTCGCTGGCGCGCAGGACAGAGAGCACTGGACCGAAGATCTCTTCCTGAGCGAGCCTAGAGCTTGAGGAAACATCGGCAAAAACCGTGGGCGGGATGAAGTAGCCGTTCTCCTGTGTGCGTGCTCCCTCGCCACCGTTCAGCAGACGGCTTTCTACTTTGCCGATTTTTATGTAGTCCAGAACGCGCTGGTATGCGGCAGGGTTGATGACGGGGCCGGCGAAGAAGTTCTCCGCGGGGTCGCCGGTTTTGATGGAGGCGACGCGCTCACGGAGGCGGTCGCAGAAGATGTCGTACACGGCGTCTTCGATGATGGCGCGGGAGCAGGCGGAGCACTTTTGGCCGTTGAATCCGAAGGCAGAAGCGGCGACTCCTTCGACGGCGGCGTCCATGTCGGCATCGGCGGCGACGATGATGGCGTCTTTACCACCCATCTCTAAAATCGTGCGCTTGATGAAGTGCTGGCCGGGTTGGGTGCGGGCGGCGCGTTCGTGGATCTCCAGGCCGACCTTCTTCGAGCCGGTGAAGGCGATGAAGCGGACTTGAGGGTGCTCGATGAGGGCGCGGCCGAGTTCGGGGCCGCCTTGCAGTAGATTGACGACGCCGGCGGGCATGCCAGCCTGCTCGAGCAAAGCGACGAAGCGGGCGGCGACCGTGGGGGCGTCGGGGGAGGGTTTGAGGACGACGGTG